>DLKD01000014.1 GCA_002477755.1 Gordonia sp. UBA7599 | reverse complement strand
CAGGATTCAACCGGCGCCGACAGAGACGGGGGAGTTTGGCGGTGGCGGGGGGATTTGAACTCTATTCCGCCCCGCTGGTCAGAGCCGGAAATGTGGGTTGACCAGCGCAGATAGGTGACCACGCATCACCCTAGATCACCTCAAATTCGGGCCAAGTGTGCCCAATATGTGCCCACGGCCTCGGCAGCCTGGTCCTCGTCGAGGCCACTCGCAACAACACCGGCCGTCTGCGCATCGACCAGATAGAACGGGCCGAGGTCCCAGCGACTCGACTTGTGCAGACGAAGACCACACTTCGCAGCGCACCGACGGATGGACGGAATCGAAACAGTCATGACGGATCTCCTGAAAATCGGATCGGATGATTGGTCTTACTGCGGATCGGGGTCACTCCCCTACCGCTGCCACGCCATGTGTTGCCCACGATACCGCGTACCCGCAACCGCGAAGACCGATGTCGCGCACGGCGAGTGGCTGCCCATGCTGGCCGAGGTCGGGATCAGTGAGTCGCGGGCGCGCTACCTGATGTCGATCGGCCGGAACCTAAATCGTCTGAACTCAGACGATTTGCCGTCGTCCATCGATGCGCTCGAAATGCCCGACGGGCAGCGGATTGCTGGTGATGCCGAGCAGGTCGTCGAACACGATGCGCGGCGGCGGTGATGAGCACCGCAACAGGGCATTCCCAGGGTCAACCCGAACAAATCCCGCCCACCACAGCCGCTCCCGAAAAAAATTTCCTGGCTACCGGCGCAGTCAGGTGGGGCCGGTGCCCGAATATTTTCGGGGTGCCGTTGCGAGAGCCCGCGACCTGGAGCGGGTCGCGGGCTCTGCGGTTCGGCGCTGGTCGGCACTGGGAGACCTCTCAATGTTGTGGCCTCCGTGGTGATGCCGCCATGCGTTCCCGTGCCGCCTGGCTGTGCCAGACATCCTGCGCGGCTGGGTGTGTTTGACGCCGAGGTTTCTATCGGAACCAGGGTGCGGGTTGGGTGAGGTCGTCGCCGTCGTCGTCGATGCCGTGGCCAATTTCGGTGAGGGGGATGGCGGTTTCGTCGGGGATGGCGTTG
Organism: Gordonia sp. UBA7599; assembly: GCA_002477755.1. Classification (GTDB taxonomy): domain Bacteria; phylum Actinomycetota; class Actinomycetes; order Mycobacteriales; family Mycobacteriaceae; genus Gordonia. The sequence goes on along the minus strand of DLKD01000014.1, from coordinate 122,274 downwards.
AGGGTGTCGCCGAGGGCGGCGTCGTTGGTGATGAGAGTGACCCAGTGTTTACGGCGGGCGGGGGTGATCTTGCCGCGGCGGATGGCGTTGTCGACGAGGGTCTCGACTTTGGTGCGGGCGGCTTCGGCGGCGAGTCGGCGGCCTTCGTCGGCGTCGCGGCGTAGTGCTGCGAGGCTGTCGGAGTCGATGACGTCCATTCCGAGGCGGTTGGCGATGGCGGCGACGTTCGACGGCTGCGGTTCGTCCTGGTCGTCGTGGTCGAGGGCGTCGGCGAGGACTTCGAGGAGGGCGTCGACGGTGACGTCGGTGCCGGTGGGGATGCCCAGCAGGTCGAACAGGGCGCCTTGTTGGGTGTCGTCGAACTCGAGTGTGAGTGCCATGTCGGTGTGTCCTTTCGGGTTAGCCGGCCAGGCCGGTGAGTTTCTTCATGGCGTGGGGTCGGTTGACGGCCACGGCCGGGACGACGTAGCACTGCACCCATGTGGAGCGGGTGGCTTCGTCGCGCCAGGTGATGACGGTCAGGGGTTGTTCGAAACCGACGACGCCGACCTCTCCGGCCTTGGCGACCCATGCTTGCCCGGTGGGGATTTGCGGGTTGACGACGAGTTTGAGTCCGGCGGAGTCGAGCATCCCGGCGAGTTTCTCGGCGTAGGCGACGCGTAGGTGGTGGGCTGCTTCGGCGCCGACGAGGAGTAGGTCGTGGCGGACGCCGAGCTGTTGGAGGTCGGCGGCGAGTTGGGCGGCGGAAAAGTCGGCGGTGGGCCGTTCGCTGGTGGGGGTGACGTCTTCGGCGCCGTCGGCGAATTGTAGGGCGGTCCAGTCGTTGCCGGGGACGATGTTGTCGCCGGTGACTGCGGCGTTGATGGCGTCGACAACGGCTTTGTCCAGGCGGCGGGTGATCGTGTTGGCGAGTTGGGTGGTCTGCTGGTCGACGGCGTCGACATCGTTGCGGCGGCGGGCCTCGTCGAAGACCTGGAATTTGCCGCCCCAATCGGCCAAATCGGCTTTGCGGACTTCGGGGTCGGTGCCTTCGACGACCTTGTATTCGTCGCCGGGGGCTCGGGTCTCAACGTCGCTGGTGTACAGGTCTTCATTCTTGGTGACGGTGTACAACAGGCCTCCGCCTTCGACGGGCTTGCCGAGGCCGTGGAACAGGTGAGGCAACAGGATCTGATCGTCGGCGAGTCGGGCGATACGGTCGCGGATGATCGTGGGCTGTTTGAGGGCGACGTCGACGGTCAGGTTGCGGCCGTCGAGCTTGGGAACGAGTGAGCTGGTCATGGTGGGGTTCCTTTCGGGCTTAGAAGAGGGCGAGCTCGACGACGGCGTTGTTGGTGGCGCCGGTGACGGCGTAGCCGACGGGGATGCCGCTGGCCTTGGTCACGGCTTTGCCGTCAGCGCCGACTTCGACGTCGGCACCGGCGGCGATGGTGCCTCCGGCGGTGACGCGGACGATGCCGACGAGTTCACCTGTGGCGGCGTCGTTGCGGGCGACTCCGAACGCGCGCGCGGCGGCGGTGGCGGTGGCAACGGCGATGTTCCCGCGGGCGGAGCGGTTACCGGAGACGCCGACGAAGCGGCGGGCGGTGATCGCGGCGGTTGCGGTGCATGTGACGTCGGCGCCGGGGGCGTAGACGCGGGCCTGTGGAATAACGGACATGACGGGATACCTACTTTCGGTGGGTGCGTGCGCGGCGCGCGGCGGCGACGATGCGCAGGTTGTTGCCGCGGATCGCGGCGGGGCGGTCCTCGGTGAGGATTCGGTCGGCCAGTCCGGCTGTGACGGCCTGTTCGGCGGTGTACCACGTTTCGGTGCGCATGAGCTTGCGCCACGATTCGACGCTGCCGCCGGCCTTCGCGGCGTACATGCTGGCGATGTTGTCGCTGATGCGGTCGAGGTCGTCGGCGAGGTCGCGCAGCTCGGCGGGGTTGCCGCTGGTGTCCAGGACCGCGGCGTCGTGGATCATGAGCTCGGCGTTGGGTGCGATGAGGGTTTGATCTGCACAGACGGCGATGAAGCTGGCGGCGCTGGCGGCGAGGCCGTCGACGACGACGGTGGTGCGGCCAGGGTGGCGGCGGATTGCGTTGGCGATGGCGATGGCGCTGTATACGTCGCCACCACCGGAGTTGATTCGGACGGTGACGGGGGCGCCGTCGAGGGCGGCCAGTTCGGCGATGAAGCTTGCGACGCTGGTGCGGCCGCTGATGGCGTCGTAGATGAACACCTCGGCGCCGGTGGTGGTGGTGGTGGCGGCGAAGCGGTACCAGCTATCGGCGGGCGCGTTGTTCGGCGATAGCTGCGACGGCTGCCGCGTCAAGTAGCCACCGCCCACCGGCACGCTGAGCCGGTAGAGATCCGCGGCGAGCGTGATACCGGACCGTGTCCGCGGTGGTGCCGAGGAGCCGTGCGGCCTGGGCCGTGTCGACGAGTTCATACCCTTCAGGCAACAGTCGGGGACGCGTCGGGCCGCTGAGGCTCGCGCCGTCAGAAACAGTGCGGGCCGAAACAGACGCGTACGCGGATTGCAGGCGTCGGCGCAGGGCCTCAACCTTCGGTGTCGGGCGGCGGCCGTTCTCGGTGGCGACCCGGCCGAGGTAGCCGAGGACGTCGACGACTAGACGTGTGTCGGCCTCGTCGAGGAGCACTCCGTTGACCGCTGCGGTTTTCACTGCTCATCCTCACGACGGTCACGGTCTCGGATGCGGTCTGTCTGCTCCTGGTCGGACTCGGCGAGCGCGTAGGTGATGGTCAGGTAGTCGCGTAGCCGGTCTGAGGGTTGGCTCAATGCCCAGAACAGCGGGCCGGACAATTCGCTTACCGTGACGTTGTCGACGACAGGTAGGAGTCCGACGAATGCGTCGGTGAATCCGATTTGGTATCCGGCGCGGCCGTGGATCAGGCAGCCGACGACGGCGCGTTCGATGCGGATTCGGCGGCGCGTCTTGGCCAAGTTTGCGGCGGACCGCTCCGGGTCAGCCTCGTCTTCGAGGCGGTAGCGTTCGGCCAGCATCGACAGGAACCGGGCGTCGCGGGCGGTGCCATGCCAGTCGCGTTCGAGCATCGTTTGCGCGGCCCAATTGAGCCAGTTGGTTTCGTAGTCGTTGAACTCGTGGTCGTCGTCGAACGTCGGGTTGTTCATGCGGCGGTGTCCTTTCGGGGGCGTCCTGGGGGGCGGGGTGTGATGGGTAGGTGGCCGGCGCGGACCATGCCGTCGGCCGGTTGCGACTGTGCCCAGTCGGTGCAGCGGTCCAGGACTGGGCAACGCGCACAGATCGCAGCCGCGGCGCGGTGCCGGTATTCGACGTCGTCGAGGGGTTCGACGGGGCCGGGTGGATCGAACGGATCTGGGTTGCCGATGCATTCGGCGCCAGCGAGATCCGCACCGTCGCGCAGGATGCGGGCGAGGAGCTCGACGACGTCGGGTTCGGGGCGCGGTTGGGTGGCGGTCACGACGCGGCCTCGGTGCCGCTGTCGACGAGGTGCAGGGCGCCGCGCAGGACGCGGAACAGGTGGGTGGCGCCGAGACGCTCGACAGACACTCTGCGGGGATCTCGTGGAAGGTAGACAGCGGTGCAACCGTGGCGCAGACGCCGCGTCTCAAGGGTCGGTTCGGTCATTCTCGCTACCGTTTCTGTCCGTAAGGGTGTCCAAGGGTGTCCAGGGTGTCCCGTTGCCTGGTCAGGGCATGTTTTTGGCCGATTCGGTAAGGGTGTCCCAGGGTGTCCCAGGGGTGGACGGGACACCTTTGGGACGCCCTCGCTTTTCAGGGTGGACGTGTGCTCTGACCTGCGAACGGGACACCCTGGACACCCTTGGACACCCTTACGGCTAGGCATCGTCGCCTCGCGCGGGTAGATGGCGCTCCCACACGTCGATGAAGTCCTCGCGGAAGTAGCCGCGCTTGCGGTCCCCCTCGGGCCGACGGCGCGATCGGATGCGGTGGTCTCCGAGCTTCATTCCGAGCTTGGTCGGGTTCAGTTCCATCGACGACCACGGGGCGTCGTCGATCTTGCGCAGCTCGTCGCACAGCACGTTGGACGCGAGGAACGTCGTCCCGTGCATGCGTTCGTCGAACACTTCCTTGATGTCGGCCAGCAGCATCGTGGGGAGCTGGTCGGCGTCGTCGTCGCCAGCCGCACCACACATCACCTTGCACGCCATGCGCGCAAGCTGCGGCCAGTGGCCGCCGGCGGCGTCGGCGACCGCGATCAGCGGCTCCCAGGTGTCTGCCTCGCGGTCGTAGACGGGTAGGTCCTCGGGTATGCCCGGGGTGATGGTCTCGGCCCACCGGGCGAGCTCGGCGCGCAGCTCGTGCAGGATCGGCACGTCGCGGCCGAACCGGAACTGTTCAACGGTCTCGGTGGGCTTGCGGCGCTTCATCACGATGACCACGGCGCGGTCCTCAATGGTGTCGGGCATGCGGCCGATACCGGCCAGGACCGCCGGGGCGAACGTCGGGAACTGTTGCGGGGTGTGCATCGGGCCGACGGTGCGGCCCACGGTCTGCCCGCGGCGGAATCCGGCGTTGAGCAGGCCGCGCAAGTCCTCGTTCGCCTCGGCCTTGGCCTTGGTGCCGAACACGGTGTCGGCCTCGTCGAAGATCAGCGTGGGCGGGTCCTGGTCGGACAGGCTGCGGAAGATGTAGGGCACCGTCGCGTTGATCGTTTGCAATGGCTGGTGGACCAGCTCGGCGAGGACTTCGAGGAGCCGGGACTTACCGGAGCGTTTCATCGCCGATCGCACCACCATGCGCGGCGCGTAGTCGAAGCTGTCTGACAGGTGGGTGTAGGCCGCATACAGGGTCACGGCGATGAGCGCGGACTCGGTCGGCAGGACGCAGTACCGGGCAATGGTGGCCTTGAGGTCGCGCATCAGCTCCGGGCCGGGCCTCGGCACCGGCTCGGCCACCGCTGCCAGACTCGGCGTATTCGATTTGCCTGCGCGGGTGCGTTGGCGTTGCCGGGGTGGTTTGGGTTTGGTGTTCGCGGCGACATCGGCCGGGGTGATCTGGTGGTCGGGTTCGCTCACGCGGACCTCCTTTCGATGCGAGCGCCACTCTTGATCGCTTCGTCACGCCGGCGGATGCTGTTGGCTGCGGCCGCCCAGTCGGTACCGTCGACGACGTCGAGCGCGGCCGTCTTCATGCGCTCGGTGTGGTCGTCGGCAAGGTCGTGCTCGAAGCACCACAGCAAAGCGGCTCTGAGGATCGCGGCGGCGCGCAGCGGATGACCGTCGGGCAGTTCGCGCCATGTCGGGGTGCCGAGGACGGGCGGGGTGCCGTGACGTTCCAGGCGTTCCAGGGTGCCGAGGAGACCGTCGAGGGCGGTGGCGTAGGCCGGTTGACTCACCTGCGGGCACCTCCCGTCCTGCGGCTGGGCTTGGGGCCGGGTCGGGGCACGCCGAGACGCGGTACCGACGTCGGGCAACGGCCGCACTGGTCGCCGACGAGGATCGGTACCCAGCACGACGGGCACACCGGGGAACAGACCAGATGCCTTTGGGGCTGTTCGCACAGCATCGGCCGCCCGCACACACCGCATTCCCGCGCCGTCATTCGGGACCTCGGCGGATCTCGTGTCGGTGGTCAGCCTCGTCGACTGCCTCGGCCAGGTGCTCGGCGGCCTGGGCGAGTAGCAGCAAGTCCAGGGCGGCGCCGTACTCGTCGAGGTCTCGCAGAGCCCGGCCGATCTTGTGTCGCGCTGTCTGTAGAAGAGTGGCGACGTGTTGTGTCCTCTCGTCCACTACGCACCGCCTGGCCGGTTGATCCGCCGAGCGGGGCGGTCGAGGCCGAGTGCGATGTCGGCGCATCGGATCAGGAACACTCCGAGTTCGCGTGCTGTGGCTGCGGAGAGGATGAGGTCGGGGTCGACGGGGTCGGTCCAGGACAGGCCCACGGCGTGGCGTTGGGATTCCCGTAGGGCCGACTCGGCGCGCGTGACGGTGCCGTGCAGGTAACGCTGAACCGGTGAGACGTTGAACCAACCCGGAGTGCCGTCGGCGGTCTGGCCGTCGACGAAGTAGTTCGGTCCGGCGCAGTAGTTGCCGTGCTCGGCGACAGTCGCGCCGTTGTGGGGAACGGTCCCGTCGAGGGCGAGAGCACACCAGTAGGCGCACCAACCGTGAAGGTCGAAGGTGTCCTCAGACTCGGGCTCGGCGCACTGGGCGTGCTGCTCGTTCCACTCGTCGAGCTGCTCCATGAAGAAGTCTCCGTCGTCGTCGACGACGGTGGCCTCGTCGCCACAATGCTCGCAGGACAGGCGCGACTGGTGGCTCATCGGGTCACCTCAATCGACAGTGCCGATACGGGCAGGACTTCGAAGGTGAACGTGCCGTCGGGCAGCTCGACGAGGACCTCGGCGAACCGGCCGTTCTGACGGGCGGCGGGGTGCCTGCTGTTGAGGTAGCCGAGGACTGACTCGACAGGATTGCCGAGCGGGGTACGGACGATATGCTGGGGTTGCATCTACTGCTCCTTTTGGTGGTTGGTGGTGTGGTCGCCCTCGGTGTCGTTCTTGGTCGGATGAGCACCGGGGGCATTCCCTTGCGCGGGTGCGCGTAGGTCTTCGGTCTCGTCGGCCGGCGGATAACCGAGGCCGAGGTCCTGGTGTTCGAACTGGTCGCGTCCGCGCATGACTACGCGGCTCCCGGGTCGATGCGGTTCGCGTCGAGGTAGGCGCGCACGTCGTCCCACCGGTAGAGCACGCGCTTGCCATGCTTCACGTAAGGGATGCCGCGACCGAGGTACCGGTCCTGTGCCAGCGCGGCCGTCGTCACGCGGACCACTTTGGCAACCTCGTCGGCCGTTCCCATCGCGGGCAGCAGCGGCGCTTGAGCCGCCCGCTTCGCGTCTTCAACTCTTGGCATCTCTCTACATCTCTTTCGGTGTTCTGTTTTCCGAAACATCTGTTTCGGTGATAACGGTTTATCACAGGCCGTGGAGATCGCGCAAGATTCGCGATATTGTTCCGATCATGGCAACTAGACCCATCGACATCGGCGACGTCGGACGCACCGTCGCGGCGAACGTCACCCGGTACCGAAAGCGCAGGGGGTACTCGATGCGAGCGCTAGCCGAGGAGCTGACAACGAACGGGCGGACGATGTCCGCCTCGGCGATCAGCCAGATTGAGAACACCGCGCGCCGCGTCGACGTCGACGACCTGTTTGCGATTGCGGTCGCTCTGGACGTGACGCCGGATCTGCTGCTGATGCCCGAAGCGCACAGCGGGGACGACAGGGTGCCGAGCGTCTTCGGCGAGACGGCCGCTGCGCGCATATGGGCGTACCTGCGACTTGATCCACCGCCCGGTGACCCGCTCAATGAGTGGTGGGTCGACCCACAGCAGACACCGACGGCGTTGATGGCGAAGTTGTTCGCGTCCCTCGGTGATGACCCGGAAACCCAGTCGAAGGCTCAAGCGGGGCTGGCGGGTTTCATCGGCGAACTCGTGGAGGTCAACACGCGGATTCGTGAGGACCAGGCGAAGAACCGGCACGGCGGTGGTGGCGATGGCGACGATTGAGAAGTACACGACCAAGACCGGCGAAACCCGCTACATGGTCCGGTACCGCAAGCCGGACCACCGGCAAACCAAGAAGCGCGGGTTTGCCACGAAGCGCGACGCCGAGGCGTACGCGGCGACCGTCGAGGTTCAGAAGCTCTCCGGGTCCTACGTGTCGCCGACGCTCGGTCGTATCAGGGTCTCTCAGCTCGCAGACGAGTGGCTCGACCGCAAACAGATCGACTTGAAACCGTCGTCGTACAAGTCGATCGCGACGGCGTGGCACGTGCACGTGAAGCCGTATTGGGGGCGCAAGCGACTGACCGATATCGACGTCGGCGCGGTCGAGGCATGGATAGCAGAGATGCGGCGCGAAGTCGTCGACGTCGACCAGGACGGCAACCGCGTGGTGACCAAGAAGGCCGCCGGCGCCACCGTCGTCCTACGTGCCTACGGTGTCCTCGCGGGCCTCCTGGACGCTGCGGTGAAGGCGCGCCGGTTGTCGTCCAACCCTGCTCGGACACCGGAGAACCTGCCACGCAAGCAACCCAAGCGACGCGTCTACCTCAACCATTCCCAGGTCGAGGCGCTCGCGGCCGCCGCGAAGTATCCGACGCTCATCCGGTTCCTCGCATACACCGGTCTTCGGTGGGGTGAAGCGATCGCGCTGCGCGTCGAGCACCTGGACCTCGTACGCAAGCGCGTCGAGGTCGCCGAGAACGCGGTGCAGGTCGAGCAGGTCCACCACGTCGGCACACCGAAGTCAGGTGAGGCGCGCGTGTCCGCGATACCGGAGTTCCTCGTCTTCGAGCTGCGCGCGCTCATCGACGGCCGCCCACCGGGGGCGCTGGTGTTCGCCGGGGACAACGGCGGCTATCTCCTGCGGCCCAAGAGCGAACGAGGATGGTTCGACCGCGCCGTCATCCGGTCCGGCGTGCCAACGGTGACGTTGCACGACCTCCGACACACCGCGGCGTCGCTGGCGATCTCGGCCGGGGTGAACGTGAAGGCACTGCAAAGGATGCTCGGGCACGCGTCGGCGGCCATGACTCTCGACGTGTATTCGGACCTGTTCGACGATGACCTAGATGCCATCGGAATCGCCCTGGATCAGGCGCGGTCGCTGGCAACTGTGCCCAAAATGTGCCCACCGGATGCCCAGACGGGCACCTCCCGAACATGAAAGTGCCCCCTACCTGCACAGATAGGGGGCACTTCTCGGCGGTGGCGGGGGGATTTGAACCCCCGGTACGGGGTTACCGCACACAGCATTTCGAGTGCTGCACCTTCGGCCGCTCGGACACGCCACCGCGAAAGACTGTACCGCAGGTAACCGTCGACGCTAAATCGATATGGTCACCTGCGGTACAGGGTGCGTGCCGCTGGCGGCACAAGGTACTGCTGGGGCTACTTGTCGCCGCCGGTCAGCTTGTCCTTGAGCTCACCGAGCTTGCCCTTGGCAGCCTCGACGACCTCGGCAACCTTCTCGTTGTCGGTCAGGTCGCCCAGCTTCTCCTTGGCCTGGTTCACGGCGTCGGCAACCTTCTCGTTGTTGGCCAGGTCGCCGAGCTTCTCCTTGGCGGCGTTGACCGCGTCGGTGACCTTCTCGGTGTCAGCCAGGTCGCCCAGCTTCTCCTTGGCGGCGTTGACGGCCTCGGTGACCTTGTCACTGGCATCAGACATTGGTAGCTCCTTTAAGTCCTTAGTACAGATCTGACCCGCTAAATGTGCCATGCCCGCCCGGTCTAGTCCACATTTCGACCGGATACGGCCTAAACGTCCCGTTGACCCGTAAAGAAGCGTTTCAGCAGGTCGGCGCATTCTTCGGCCAGTACGCCGCCGCGGACCTGTGGCCGATGCGACACCCGGGGATCGCGCAACACGTCCCACAACGACCCCACGGCCCCCGTCTTGGGCTCCCACGCCCCGAACACGACCTTCTCGATTCGCGCCAGCCCGATCGCGCCGGCGCACATCGTGCACGGCTCGACGGTGACCGCCAGCGTGCATCCGCCCAGCCGCCAGCCGTCGCCGAACTCGCGGGCGGCGGCGCGCAGCGCAAGGACTTCGGCATGTGCGCACGGATCGCCATCGGCCTCACGCCTGTTACCGGCGCTGGCGATCACGAATCCCTCCGGGTCGACGACGACGGCTCCGATGGGGACGTCGTCAGGTCCGGAATCGGCAGCGGCCCCGATCGCGAGCCGGATGAGCTGCTCGTCGTCGCGGACCGTCATGGCCTAGTGGCCCAGCGAGTCGAGGACCTTGGCCAGATCGTCGGCAAAGCCGAGGCGGGCGGCGATCATGCCGACCTGCTCGTCGGCGTAGAGGTCGGTGTCGGAGACGATCACGCTCATCACCGCGTCGGGCAGCCCCAAGTCGGCGAGGACGGCGAGGTCGCCCTCCTCCCACGGGTCGACGTCGTCGAGATCGTCGGGATCGAGGTCAGGCGCGTCGATATTCAACGCCTCGAGGGCGTCGGCGGCGACGTCGTAGTCGAGGGCGGCAGTGGCGTCGGAGAGCAAGAGCCGTGCACCCCCAGGAGCCGGGCGGAGCACGACGAAGAACTCGTCGTCGACGTCGAGGAGCCCGAAGACCGCACCCACCGCGCGCAGGTCGCGCAGTTGACGCTCGGCGTCGGCGAGATCGGTGAGCGCCGAGGGCTTTAGCGCGGTCACCTTCCAGGCGGTCTCCTCACGGACGACCGCAATGGCGAATCCGTCGAGGTCGCCGTCGGAGTCATTCCCGCTCGCAGCCATGCTCGCCACCGTAGTCGCCTCGGGCGCGGTTGCCCAAGTCATCGGCACAATGTGACACGCTGGTGCGGTGACTGCTGCATCGCGACCGCCGATCTGCGTGCTGGGGCTCGGCCTCATCGGCGGGTCGATTCTGCGCGCGGTCGCGCGTGACGGCCGGACCGCCTTCGGCTACAACAGGTCCGACGCGGGTGCCGCGGCGGCGCGCGCCGACGGCTTCGACGCCTCCACCGACCTCGAGGCAGTGCTGCGCCGGGCGGCGCAATCCGATGCGCTCATCATCGTCGCGACACCGGTCACCACCTTGGACGACTTGCTGCCCGTCGTCGCCGATCTCGCCCCCGACTGTGTGCTGACCGACGTCGTCAGCGTGAAAGAACCAGTCGCCGACGCCGTCGCGCGCCACCACCCCGGCGCCCGCTACGTCGGCGGACACCCGATGGCCGGGACCAGCCAGTCCGGCTGGGCCGCGACCGACCCCGACCTCTTCGACGGGGCGATGTGGATGGTGGCCACCGCCGACGACACCGATCCCGACGCTTGGCGGGTGGTCGCATCGCTGGCACTGGACTGCGGCGCGCAAGTCGTGCCAGCGGCCAACGACGCCCACGACCGGGCCGTCGCTGCCATCTCCCACCTGCCGCACCTGACCGCGAACGCCACCGCTGCGGTCGGGGCCGGGGAGAGCGGGCTGGCGCTACGGCTGGCCGCAGGCAGTTTCCGCGACGGCACCCGCGTCGCCGGCACCGCGCCCGCATTGCAGCGCGCGATGTTGGAGGCCAACCGCATCGCCCTGCTCAACACGCTGAGCGAGACCATCGACCGCCTCATCGCCGCCCGCGACGACCTGCGGGATTCCGGGTCGGTCGAGATCATCGTCGACGACGGTCACCGAGCGCGCCTCGCCTACGAGAAAATGGCCGAGGCACCCGCCCCGCCGATCGTCGACGTGGAGCCGGGTGCCCCGGGTTGGGCCGCCGAAATGCGCCGTCAAGCGCACCTCGGGCGGACCTGGCGCTAAGCCGCTATCAGGCCTCCACCTTCAGCTTCTCGTCAGTGAACAGCAGCACGTAGACCACTGCACCGATGATGCCGCCGACGAGGGGGGCGAGCCAGAACAGCCAGAGCTGTCCCGGTGCGCCGTCACCGTTGAAGAACGCAACGCCGGTCGAGCGCGCCGGGTTCACCGAGGTGTTGCTGATCGGGATCGAGATGAGGTGGATCAGCGTGAGCGACAGGCCGATCGCGACACCGGCGAAGCCGGCGGGGGCACGCTTGTCTGTCGAGCCGAGGATGACGATCAGGAAGAACGCGGTCAGCAGGATCTCCGCGATCAGCACGGCGACCAGGCCGTATCCGTCGGGCGAATGCGCACCGAATCCGTTGGCGGCCATGTTGCCGGTGGCGTAGAAATCGGGACGCCCCTTGGCGATGCCCCACAGGGCCAGACCGGCGAGGAGACCACCCACGACCTGGGCGATCCAGTAGGGGATCAGGTCCTTGGCCGGGAGGCGCCCTGCGACCACCGCACCGATCGTGACGGCCGGGTTGAAGTGACCACCGGAGATGTGCCCGACGGCGTACACCATGGTGAGCACGGTGAGGCCGAAGGCCAGCGCCACGCCCAGGTAGCCGATCCCGATGTTGAACGCGCCGACGTGCGGGTCGCCGGTGATCTGCTTGGCGGCGAAGATCGCCGAACCACAGCCGCCGAAGACCAGCCAGAACGTGCCGAAGAGTTCGGCGAGCCCGCGGCGGGCGAGTGACTCAGACACGGAAGATTCCTTTCGCGAAGGTAGTTTGACGCCGCAAACATAGCCGCCAGTCCGGCAAAACGGTGCGTTTCAGCCACATAGAGGCCGGGGTGTGACCATCGGGGTACGTTTGCCCCATGGGCGATTCGACGGTGATCCGCTCGGCAACACGCGCGGATGTGCCGGTGATCCTCACGCTGATCCACGGCCTGGCCGACTACGAGAACGAGCCCGACGCGGTGGTCGCGACCGAGAACTTGCTGGCTCAGCAGTTGTTCGGACCGCAGCCCGGCGCCGAGGTGGTGATCGCCGAGCTCGACGACTCACCCGTCGGTTTCGCGCTGTTCTTCCACAACTTCTCGACGTGGGAGGGCCGGCGCGGGCTGTATCTGGAGGACCTGTTCGTCGTCGAGGAGGCTCGTCGACGAGGAGTCGGGCGAGCGTTGATGGTGCATCTGGCCCGGTTGGCCGTCGAGCGGGACTGCGCCCGCTTCGAGTGGTCGGTACTCGACTGGAACACCCCGGCCATTGGCTTCTACCGCGGCATCGGCGCCGTCGGCATGGACGAGTGGACCGTGCAGCGCCTCGACGGCGATGCGCTGGTCGCGTTGGCGCGCGAGGCGGGCGGCTGACGGTGCGGATCGTCGTGTCGGGGACGCATGCCAGCGGCAAGACGACGCTCGTCGAAGCCTTCGCGTCGGCGCATCCGGAGTACACCGTGCTGCCCGACCCGTACGAGCTGCTCGACGGGGCAGACGACTACCTCGACGCCGGGCTGTTCTTCACGCAATTGCGGCTGGCTGCGGCGCGGTTGGACGACGCCGACGCCGATGCGATTGCCGAGCGTGGTCCGCTCGACTTCTTGGCTTACCTGGTCGCGCTCGAGACGCTAGGCCGGCCAACAGCCTCGTCGGGGCTCATCGACGCCGGGACGGAACTGGTCATGAAGGCGATGGCGGGGGCCGATCTCCTCGTCGTACTCCCGTTGTCGTCGCGCGACGACGTGGCCGCCGGCCTTGACGAGGATCTCGAGTTGCGCGAGGCGATGAACGACGCACTGCTCGAACTCATCGACGATCCCGAGCTCACGGGCGACGCCAGAGTCGTCGAGATAGGGGGCAGCCCCGCGCGCCGGTTGGCGCAATTGGAAGCTGCGGTCGACGGAGCCGCTTAGCTCACCACTCCTCGCTCATATCGCGGTCGTTGCTCACTTCGCGGGCCTGGCTGACGATGCCGAGCACCGCGAGCACGATGTAGAGCACCCACAACCACCAGGACTCGTCGATGGTGGCGGTGACGCTGCCGACCGTGAACTCGCTGACGTTGAGTTGGCCGAACAGGAACATCAGACCGCCGACAATCGCCGTGGCACCACCGAGGGCGCTGATGACGATGAGGATGATGGTCGGCAGGTTCACGGCTATCGCCAGCGCGGCCAGCAGAACTCCGACGATCACGCCGACGAGGATGATGACCCAGTTCCAGGAGACGTTCAGGGCGACCATCACCGCGGAGCCGATGAGGAAGCCGACCGACGCCATCGCGATAACGACGGCGACGGCGTAGTAGAGGTAGGCGAAGAGGCCGAACAACAGGGCGCAGATGATGCCGATGACCCAGCCCAGGACGGTCGAGAGAAAGCCGTCCCCGGTGATCGCGCTGACGAGTCCGGCACCGAAGTTGAATCCGACGAACAGGCCCCAGAGGGCGATCACCAGTCGCATTGCGACGATGCCCTGGAAACAAAACAGAGCGCCGACAATTATCGCGATGATTCCTACAAGAATGTCCATGGGCGTGATCGTACGCCCGGAGGTCAGGACAGTTCTGACACCGCGCTCGACGGATCGAAGAGAACCTTCGCGTGCTTCTCCGCTTTCCCCAGACCGTCGAAGGCCGATGCCATGCCGTCGGGTCCGACGGTTGCGGTGATCAGCACGGACGGATCAATGGTCCCCTTGTGCATGAAGTGCAGGATCTCGGCGAATTCGTCCGGGTTGTAGCCGAAGACGAACCGCAGGTCGATCTCCTTGTTGATGGCCAGCGCCGGGCGGATGGTGTCGGCCTCCATGCAGACACCGACCACGACGACCAGCGAGCGCAGCGGCGAGTCGCGGATGATCGAGTCGATCATGCCGGGCACGCCGACGCACTCGAAGACCACGGGGCCGCTGGGGGTGAGCCCCGCGTCCGAGGCAAGCCGGACAATGTGGCGCCAGGGCACACCCGGAATCGTCTGCAACGCCTTCAGCGCCTTGAACGCCTCGCCAAACAGCGCCGGGGCATCGGTGAAGTGCTTCTGCTGCTGCTTGACGGCGGAATAGGGCGACTCCTGCGTCGGGTCGACCACCTTGTCTGCGCCGCACCGGGCGGCCAGCGCGCGCCGGCCCTGCGAGAGGTCACTGGCGACGACGGTCTTCACCCCGGCAGCTTTGAGCAGCATGATCACCGACAGCCCGATGGGGCCGCAGCCGATGACGACGGCGACGTCGCGCTTGCCGATGCCGCTGCGACGGACCGCGTGGTGGGCGACGGCCAGCGGCTCGGTCAGCGCGGCGTCCTCGTCGCTCACATCGTCGGGCACGGGCATGGCCAGCGCCTCACTCACCTCGATGTACTCGGCGAACGCGCCTGGGGCCTGCTGCGCCAGCCCGACCATCTCGACGTCGCCGCCGTGCATGATGATCGGCAGCGCGCAGATCCGGGTGCCCGGCTTCCAGCGTTTGCGACAGCCGGGGCCGTAGGAGACGACTTCACCGACGAATTCGTGGCCCATCACCACCGCGTCGGCCGAGCGCATGAAATTGTCGTACCCGACCTCCGTGGCGATGTCGGCGGTGTCGTCGCAGTGGGTCCGCGCGTGCAGATCGCTGCCGCAGATCCCGGCGCGCAAGACCTTCAGTAGGACGTTCCCCTCGCCCGGCTCAGGCCTGGCGACGTCGCGGACGTCGAGCTTCCCGTTCTGACAGACCACGGCTTTCATCTGATTCGATGTCGTCTGATTCGATGTCGTCCCGCTCATCTTTGGAGGCTATCGAACTCGGCGATTGCGATCAGGCCAGTCCCATTTCCCGAGCCTGGCGGCCTAGTTCGTCGCGGTGCTCGGGCGCTGCGATCGCGATCAACGCCGTCGCCCGTTCGCGAAGCGAGCGACCGCGCAGGTCGGCGATGCCGTACTCGGTCACCACCTTGTCGGTGGTGTTCTTATGTGTGGTCACCACGCTGCCGGGTGACAGGCGGGCGGTGATCTTGCTGATGCCCTTGTTCGTGGTGGCCCTCGTGACGAGAAATCCTTGACCGTTCTCCGAGTACTGCACGCCCCGGGCAAAATCGACCTGACCACCCGACGACGAGTAGTACTTCCCGGCAATCGTCTCGCTTGCTGCTTGGCCGTACAAGTCGACCTCGGTGGTCGCGTTGATCGAGATCATGCCCGGTTCGGTGCCGACCACCCGTGGATCATTGGTCTTGTCCACCGGCAGCAGCGCAACGCCGGGATTGTCGTCGATCCAGTCGTAGAGCTCGCGCGAGCCGAGCGCGAAGGTGGCAACGGCCTGTCCGCGCCGGTTGGTCTTGCGCACCCCGGTGGCGGTGCCGGATCGGATGAGCTTCATCAGGCCGTCGGTGATCACTTCGGTGTGCACGCCGAGGTCGCGACGTTGCCCCTGAAGCAGGGAGGCAACTGCGTCGGGGATCGACCCGATCCCGAACTGCATGCACGCGCCGTCTGGAATCCGGTCGACGATGTGTTCGGCAATCGCCCGATCCCGCGGATCAAGGTCTTCGACGGCCGTGGACTCCTGCGTGAACAGCGGCCGGTCCACCTCGGTCCAGCCGGCCACTTGGCTCACATGGATCGCGTTTTCTCCGTGGGTGCGCGGCATCTGATGGTTCGCCTCGAGGAAGAACGGCACCTCGCCGATCAGGGCGGCGCAGTAGTCGGCATTCGTGCCGAGGGTGAAGTAGCCGTGCGCATCCGGCATCGAGGCGCCGGCGATCACCAGCTTCTGTCGCGGCATCGCACGCAGCAGGCTCGGCATCTCGGAGAAGTGGTTGGGCACCAGGTCACACTGGCCTTTGCGGAACGCCTCTCGCGTTCCGCCCGCCAGGTAGTAGTCGACGTGCCTCAAGCGGTCGCCGAACTCACCGCGGATATAGGCACACTCGCGGTACTCACCCATGCTGTGCACGCGCACCCCGGACAGCCCGGCCTGGCCCGCCTCGAGTGCGTCGATCAACGTCTCGGGAGTGCCGGCGAAGATCGGCGAGATGAGTGCGGTCCCGTCGTCGACGAAGTCGAGGAGCCGCTCGGGCGGAACGGGGCCGTCTCCGGTGATGGTCACGCCCTCGACTCTAGATCTAAATCGGTGAGACCAACTGCTCGATGCTGGCCACCGGGGTTACCAAATCCTGCACGTCGCGGGTATCGAGCACACCGTCGGGATCCACCGCGAATACCCGGTACCCGGCTTTGGTCAGTTCGAGGATCAGGCTCTCGAACATGCGGGAAGCGGCTTCGTCGAGTTCGTTGACCCGACTCAACTCGAGCACCACCCGCGTCGTGGTCGGCGGATTCTCGGTCACCGCGCGCACCACGCGCTCGGCACCGGAGAAGCGGATGGCGCCCTGCAACCCGATCACGGAGACGGCGTCTTCACCGGACCCGACGATCCTTGCCGACCGGATCGTCGACGACGCTGCTGGCGCCGAACCCATGATGTGCAGATCCATGTCGTTGGTGAAGTGGGTGAACAGGTCGACGCCCCGCACGCTGTTGCCGTGCCGGTCGAGTCGCGGCGAGAAGGTGGCCACCCCCACTTCGCCGGGCAATGCCCCGATCAGCCCGCCGGCGACGCCGCTCTTGGCCGGAATCCCGACCCGCGTCATCCAGTCGCCGGCGCCGTCGTACATGCCGCAGGTCGACATCACGCTCAGCACCTGCCGCACCACCGGGCCGGGCACCACCGGGCGTCCGGACTGTGGGTTCACCCCGCCGTTGGCCAGCGTCGCCGCCATCAGTGCGAGGTCACGCGTGGTGACCAGGACCGAGCACTGTCTCGTGTAACCGGCAACGGCAATCACCGGGTCGTCGGCGATGATGTCGTTGGCGCGCAACAGGTTCGCCAACGCGCGGTTGCGAAACGCGGTCGACAGTTCTGACTCGTAGACCGACTCGTCGACGGTCAGCTCACGCCCCGCGAACGCACTCAACCCCGCCAGGATCCGCTCGACCCGCTGCTCCGCCGACGCGCCGTCCGGACCGGCCAGTGTATGAGTCGCGATCGCACCCGCGTTCACCATCGGATTGCGGGGACGTCCGGTGCCCTCTTCCAGGGAGATGTCGTTGAAGGCGTCGCCCGTCGGTTCGACGCCGATCTTGCCGAGCACCTCGTCGAACCCGCGGTCGGCCAGCGCCAGCGCGTACACAAAAGGTTTGGAGATCGACTGGATGCTGAACTCGGTCTCGGTGTCGCCGACCTCGTAGATGTAGCCGTCCACCGTCGACACCGCCACCGCGAGCTGATCCGGATCCGCGGACGCGAGCTCGGGAATGTAGTCGGCGACCGCACCCGAGTCGTCGGCTTCGACTGACTCGAGGGCAGCTCGCAGGTACTCGGGGATCGGCGATTCCATGAGGCAAGGGTAGGAGGCGCTTGACCAAGTTCCGCGACTCTCCCAGCAATCATGTCCGATTTCATAGACTTGCCTGAAATACATCACGACGAAGAGGAACCCTGACGATGCTGAACGGCGCGATGCTGGTGTGGTTCACTCTGACGGCGGCGAGCTTCAGCTTTGTGGTGTGGGACAGCATCACCAACGGCGTGACGAGCTGGGTGCAGCGCGCGGCGTGGATCCTCGTCACCCTCTACACCGGTCCGATCGGACTCGTCTTCTATCTTCTGGCCTGTCGCCGCCCGTTCCCCGGCGCACACGACGCCTACACCAAAGCACCTTGGAAGCAGGGGCTCAACAGCGAGATGCACTGCGTGGCGGGCGACGCGACCGGCATCTTGATCGCCGCCGCCGTCGTTCCCGCATTCCACCTTGCGAACGGCTGGGACATCCTGATCGAGTACACCGCCGGGTTCGTCTGCGGTCTGTTCATCTTCCAAGCGCTGATGATGCGGGGAATGTACGGCGGCGACTACTTCAAGGCGGTGCGCAAGACGTTCTTCGCCGAGACCGTGTCGATGAACATGGTCATGACGGGAATGATCCCGACGATGGTGCTGCTGGCGCACGCGTGGCCGGGGTCAGAGGATCCGATCAATCCGGAGTTCTGGTTCCGGATGAGCATCGCGACGATCGTGGGCGCTGTCATCGCCTTCCCGATCAACCACTGGCTGGTCTCGCACCATTTGAAGCACGGTTGCATGACGCTGCCCGGTGCCGATCAAGTGGCCCCGCACCTCGGACACCGCTCCCCTGAACCCGCTATGGCAACCCATGGCCCGGCGCACGGTGAGATGTCGATGCGCGAGGGCGGGATGTCGATGGGCGACATGGAGCACGGGTCAGAACACGCCGGGATGGCAATGGGCGACATGAAGCACCATGCAGGGCACGGCGGCATGGCGATGGAGATGCCATCCCTGCCCCTGCCACGCGCGCTGGCCTGGATCGGCGGAACCTACGCGATCCTGATCGCCGCGATCGTCCTCACGGCACTCTTCGTGCCGATCAATTTCTAAACAAACCCCCGCCGAGCTTGCCTGCGCCTTCGAGCGACGCGCGCCAGAAGCTGCGCTTCTCGGTGCGGGAGGTGCGCTGCTTCGACACCTCGTGCCCCAGCTGCTCGGCGCCTCGACCATGCCTGGCGATCCATTCCTCGATCGCCGCGTCGCGGTCGCCCGGTATCGTGCGGCTCGCGTTCACCCTGAAGGTGCCCGTCGACGACTGGCCCGGGAGCCTGATCCCCACCTCGTACTCGTAACCAATCGCGGCGCCCTGCGCCCACCATTCGGGGTTCTTTACACCTTCTGGCATGAAGTCCAGGGCGATCCTCGCGATCTTGTTGTGTGGAAGGGACCGCGCCCCCGCTGCATCGAATGCGGTCAACCATTCGGCCCAACTCACCCCGGACACACGCTCCAGGCCGGCAATCTGCCCATTTTGCGCATTGTCCTGACCCACGCATCCAATCCTAGTGGTGCGACACACGAAGAAGCCCGCTCCGGCATAGAACCGAAGCGGGCTTCTTTCAGAGTGCGCCCGAAGGGATTCGAACCCCTAACCTTCTGATCCGTAGTCAGATGCTCTATCCGTTGAGCTACGGGCGCGAAATCTTCAGTTGTGTCGCACGAATGCGGTGGCGGAGGCGAGAGGATTTGAACCTCCGGTCCGGTGTTGGCCGGACAACTCATTAGCAGTGAGTCCCATTCGGCCGCTCTGGCACGCCTCCTGGTGCGGAGTCCTTTCGAACTGCCGAACACGTAGGTTACACACCCGATGCGACGGGGTGCAAACCACTAGGTTCCGACCCCGGCCGATACGCTGTCGGAGTGACACCACGCCTGCGCAGCGACCTCGACGACCTGCCGGTCTACGTTCCCGGCAAGACCTACCCGGGAGCGATCAAGCTCGCCAGCAACGAGACCACCTTCGGGCCCCTGCCCAGTGTTGCCGCCGCGATCGCCGACGCCGCGTCGACCGTCAATCGCTACCCCGACAACGCGATGGTCGACCTCACCGACGCCCTGGCGAAGAAGCTGGGCGTCTCCCCCGAGGAGATCCAGACCGGCTGCGGCTCGGTGAC
The DNA here is from genome assembly GCA_002477755.1 of Gordonia sp. UBA7599. Lineage (GTDB taxonomy): Bacteria > Actinomycetota > Actinomycetes > Mycobacteriales > Mycobacteriaceae > Gordonia. The sequence continues at coordinate 102,502 of DLKD01000014.1, read as the reverse complement.
GCTGTGCCAGAACCTGATCACCATCACGTGCCGCCCAGGCGACGAGGTGCTCTTCGGCTGGCGCTCGTTCGAGACGTATCCGCTGGCCACCCGCCTCGTCGGCGCGGTTCCCGTGCAGATCCCGCTCGACGACGGTCTCGCCTATGACCTGCCGTCCATGGCTCAGGCGATCACCGACCGCACGCGCTTGATCTTCGTCTGCAACCCCAACAATCCGACGGGCACCGTCGTCAGCCGCGAGCATCTCGTCGCGTTCCTGCGGGCGGTCCCCGACGACGTCGTCGTCGCGCTCGACGAGGCCTACTTCGAGTACATGCGCCTCGACGCCTCCCAGGACTACGACGCCCTGGAACTACGGCGCGAGTTCAGAAACCTCGTCATCCTGCGAACGTTCTCCAAGGCGTACGGGCTGGCCGGCCTGCGCGTCGGATACGCCGTCGGCGACCCGGCCGTCATCACCGCGCTCGGCAAGGCGCACATCCCGTTCTCCATCAACTCGCTGGCCCAGCGCGCCGCCATCGCCTGTCTCGACGCCGACGATGAGCTGCTGGCCCGCACCGACGCAATCGTCGTCGAGCGTGCCCGTGTGACCGCAGAACTGCGCGAACTCGGCTACCGGGTGCCCGAGTCGCAGGCCAACTTCGTGTGGATCGCCCTGGGCGACGACGCCGTGCCGTTCGCGAAGGCCGCCGTCGATGCCGGCGTCATCCTGCGCCCCTTCGACGGCGACGGCGTGCGCGTCACCGTGACCGAGCCCGACGAGAACGACGCGTTCCTCAAGTTCGCAGCCGACTGGGCCACCGGTTAAGGCAACACCGCTGGCGCACGCCATAGTTTCCAACGGCCCACGCGTCTTACCCACACCCGACCGTGTTGGCAGTCCGCGCGCCATGTTGGGTTTGCAACTCGCGCAGCGTCAATCTCGGTGCGCGACTACCAGAGACCGCGGGAAACCGTCGCCCACGCGGCGGGGAGGTCGCCACGGAAGTACTCCCACCGGTGCGTTCCGATGATCCGGAACCCGTCGTTGTACGCGATTCCTGCTTGGCGCAGCTGCAGCGCGAACTCGAGTGAGCACCGGTAGGCACCCAACTCCAACGCTGACGCCGAGGCGGTCACCGCATCTTCGGGCAAGTCGCTCTTGGGCTGCGGGAGGAGGTCGGGCGGACCGATCGCGCCGGAACCGGCCGAGAGGAACAGGTTCTTCCCGCGCAGAGCGTTGAGGTGGGTCAGCGGATCATGGGCGACCCACAGCTTCGACCCGGGCGGGCCCCACATGTTGTCGGCATTGCCACCCGACTTTGCGACGGTGGTCCGCACGTAGGCCTGGTTCAGCGGCCCGGACACCGGTGGGCAACCGGAAATCGAGGCTGCCCCCGTGAACAGATTGGGGTGCCGGCTCAGCAGCGCGAAAGCACCCTGCCCGCCCATCGACACACCGATCAGCGCGGCGCGTCCAGTGCCGTTGAACTGCTTGTTGATCAGCGGCGGCAGTTCCGTCGTCAGGAAGGTCTCCCACTGCGGCTTGCCGATCTTCGGATCGTGCTTGCGCCAGTTGGTGTAGAAAGTGCCGGCCGCATCGCGCGGGACGACGACGTTGACATTCTTGTCGGCGAAGAAGGAACGGATACCGCCCTTCGACATCCAGTCGCTGACGCCGCCAGCCGCGTCGTTCCCGTCGAGCAGGTAGACAGTCGGCCGAGGGCCCCGATCGACCCGCGGGGTCAGCACCGAGACGCTCACGCGCTTGCCCATGGTGGGCGATGCCACGACGATGTCGGTGCGCATCGTACCGACCTTCACAGACTTGGCGATCCGCGCGGGCGCGGCGTTAGCGTCGGCGACGGCGGGCAGCACGACACCCGCGGTCGCGCACACGGCAACGACAGCGGCGGTGCCTACCAACCGGTGAAAACGCATGATCTACCTGCCAAGACTCGTGGGACTGTGAAATCCAGGGTACGAGCGCCGTCTGACAGGGACCTGTGACGAGCGCAAAATCTCGGCGAATGTCGCGCTACGTTTGCATTACGACGTGGTCGCGGTCACAACCGCGTAGCCGCACTACGATTGCCCGGTGAGCACGGACCACCTCGGCAAACATGAGTTCGCCTTCGTCGCGCAAGTACCCGTCCGCTGGTCGGATATGGACGCCTTCGGACACATCAACCATGCGCGCATGGTCACCCTGATGGAGGAGGCCCGCGTCGACTGGCTGCTCTCCGCGGGACCGGAGTACCAACCGCTGATCAAGAGCGCCATGATCGTCCACGTCGACATCCGCTATCAGAGCCAGCTGCGCCACGCCGATTCACCGCTGGAGATCGGCATGTGGATCAAGGGCTTCCGATCGGTCGACTTCACGATCGGCTATGAGATCCGCGGCGCTTCCGAGTCGGTCGGGTCCGCCGCCCCCGACGCCAAGCCGAGCAAACCGGCGTGCGTGGCGTCGACGCAGATGGCCGTCGTAGATATCGAAGCGCACAACCTGCGCCGACTCACCGACGAGGAGAAGTTCTACCTCGCGTCGTGGTCAAGGGGCTGAGAGGGCTCGTAGCGTTCCGGCAGCTCCAGCGGCTTACCCATCGCGTCGACCGGTGAGAGCCGGGCGATGTTGCCGGCCAGCACGTCGCGGTAGATGCGCAACTGCTCCTCCCCCGCGCGGACCTGCTGTGTGAGGCGCTGGGAGTTGTCAGCCGAAATCTCCCGACTACCCGAGCGCGACACCAACTCGACGATCCGGTCGTCGATCGTCGTCGCACGGTCGTACTCGTCGATCAGCCGCAGTTCGACGGCGGCCGAATCCATCACGTGCGCAACCTCGGCGAGAGCCTGGACGCGTTCGAGCAACTGCGTCCACACCGGGCGCAAGTCCTGCTCTTTCGCGGCGATGTGGTCGACGAACTGCTGGTCGAAACCACCGTTGCGCATCGCGCGGTCAAGGTCGACGCGGACCGAGCGCAGCGCGATGATGTCGGCGGCGACGTCGGCAACGTCGGCATGCAGGTTGATCTGGCTGCGCTGCACCTCGAAGTGCTCCGAGCGCCAGGAAGGGCTGGCCTGGATGCGGTCGTAGTACGCGCCGACGACGTAGAGCAGCGTCTCGTAGCCGTCGATGAACGCCATCTGCTGCGGAGCCGCCGGTGCGGCAGGCATCGGCCGCGGGGTCAGCGCCTCGCGCGCCCAACTCTCCACCTGCTGGCCCATGGCGCGCACCGCCAGCCCGCCGACGAAGCCGGCGAGCTTGCCGAAGGCGGCACCGCCGGCACGGCGCACATAACCGCCGGTGTTCACGTCTGGAGTCGGCGTGTGCAGCAGGCCGTCGAACAGCCGCTCGCGGGCCTCAATCTCCAGGTAGACACCTTCGCGGCGCTCGCGGCGGATCGCTCGCGTGCCACCGGCGTAGACGCCTTTACCCAGGACGATCTGTTTGCGCGCGTCTTCCCGTCGTCGAATCAAGCCGTTGAGACGGTTCTGCATTCCCGAGCGGACCATCGTCGGCAGGACCGGGTTGGCCAGCTGCGCCTCGAGCTGGGAGATGCCCCGCTGCAGCCGCCGCAGGTCGCCGAAACCAGTGGGCAGCGTCGCCAGCGGCAGACCGCGGGACTGACGGGCGACGATGACGGTGCGGGCCTCGGGCGTGACGAAACCGGAGGCGATCATGATCGCCGCGGAATCCGACAGTTCGCGGTGGGGCCCCGGCACCTGCGCGGCCTCGGTCCAGCGCCGGATATCGGCGGTGGACGGGGCGGGCGGGACTCTCGAGCTCATCTCACCAATACTACCGATCCGCGCCGACACTGTTTCGGTGCCAGATCGGCCTGGTGACCCGGTGCAGCAGCCACGCCAGCGGGGTCGCGAGGGCAGTCGTGACGAGGAACGTCAACCACATCGACCCCGTCGCCAGCACCTGATACCCCAGCAGGCTCATCACGAACTCGAGGACGAGGACGTGCACACAGAAGAACTCGTAGGAGATCTCGCCGAACCAGCGCACCGGTCGGCTCGCCCAGATCCGCGACCACCAGTCGTCGGCACCACCACTGCCGTTGACCGCGAGCGGGACGATAAACCCAAGGGAGACAACGAGATACAGGACGTGTTTGACGATCGTCTCGGCGGCGGTGTTGGGGCTCATCGTCGGCCCGCCGGCGGCCGACATACCCGACACGAGGAACGCTGCGGCGCCTGCGACGACCCACCACGCAGTGTTCACCCGAGCCACCAGCGGGACGCAGACGGCCAGCACCATCCCGGCGACGAACCACCAGAAGAATGTCGGCGGCCAGATGCGGGCGGTGATGTCGACGTCGGCGCCGACGACCGCGAAGATCCACAGCGGTGAGACCAACGCCACTGCTCCGAGCAGGCACAACAGGAGGTCTGGACGCCATCGTCGTCGACAAATCGCGACGCCGAGGATCGCGATGACCGGCAGCACGAGATAGAAGGCCACCTCCGCGACCATGCTCCACATCTGCGTCAACCCGGTGTGCTGGTGCCCGAGCCCGAAGAGCTGGGTGAACGTCATGTTCCGCCAGAACCCACCCCATCCGGCGCCGTACTCGGTGGGGTTCTCCCGCACGAGATAAACCAGATAGACCCCGACGACGGTGAGCCAGTAGGCGGGCAGGATCCGCCGCGCGCGGTGGGCGAAGTAAGTGGGGATCGACACGGGCTCGGCGTCGGGTCCCTTTCTCAGTCGGGTGACCCATGCCGAGTACAGCAGGTAGCCCGAGAGCACGAAGAAGATCGTCACCCCGACCTCGAAGCGCGCGCTGAGCCGTCCGGCGTAGGTGTCCTGGTAGTGCCCGGTCCAGTAGGCGGCATGAGTAAGGCACACCGATAGCGCCGCTAGCGTGCGGATACCGGTGAGCGCGGGGACGCGGGCGGCCATGCGCCGATCCTATTGGGCTCCCGTCACGACTCCACGGGTCCACGCATCACCAAAATGGCGATCGACCGTGGCGCTGAAGTTCGCCAACTATCGCTGGCGAGCGTCGCACCGCACTATATCGTGGAGTGACGAGCACCACACCGTGATCGGGAGAGGCGCCTGTGACCGCAACCGAGAACGTCGACGTCGTCATCGTCGGTGCTGGAATTTCCGGCATCGGTGCGGCGTACCGGATCCATCAACGCAACCCGGCACTGCGCTATGTGATCCTGGAACGCCGCGCCCAGATCGGAGGCACCTGGGATCTGTTCCGTTACCCCGGTGTGCGCAGCGACAGCAGCATCTACTCGCTGAGCTTCCCGTGGGAACCGTGGACCCGCAAGGAAGACGTCGCCGACGGCACCGACATCCGCGAGTACCTGGCTGAGACCGCCCACAAGTACGGAATCGACGACCACGTACGGTTCGGCAGCCACGTACAGTCGGCCGACTGGGATGGCGCCACCGACACCTGGACGGTGCGGGCCATCGAGGACGGCGTCGAACAGTCCTACCGTGCGCGGTTCGTGTTCTTCGGCAGCGGTTACTACTCCTACGACCAGGGCTACACCCCCGATTTCCCCGGCCTGGAGACCTTCGCCGGCATCCTGGTGCACCCGCAGTTCTGGCCGGAGGACCTGGACTACGCGGGCAAGCGGGTGGTGGTGATCGGCAGCGGCGCCACGGCGATCACGCTGGTCCCCGCACTGGCGCGGGACGCCGCCAGGGTGACGATGCTGCAACGCTCCCCCACCTACATCATCAAGAGCGGACGGATCTCGGCGTTTACCGAGCTGGTTCGAAAAGTGCTACCGCAGCGCACGTCTCACGCGGTCGCCAAATGGAGCGCCGCGCTCCTGGAAGGCATGCTCTGGCTCGTCTCCCGTAAGTCACCCGGGACCATGAAATCGCTGCTGCGCCGGACGGCGGTGGCGAATCTGCCCGCCGGGTATCCCGTCGACATCCACTTCAACCCAAGCTACGACCCCTACGACCAGCGACTGTGCCTGGACGCCGACGGCGACCTGTTCGGTGCAATCAGCTCCGGTCGGGTCGAGGTCGTCACCGATCACATCGAGCGCTTCGACGCGACCGGCATCGCACTGCGCTCCGGCGGGCATATCGAGGCCGACATCGTGGTCACCGCAACCGGGCTGCAACTGCAGGCCCTCGGCGGCGTGACGATCAGCCTGGACGGCACCGAGATCAAACCGCAGGACCGGTTCATCTACAAGGCGCACATGCTCGACGAGGTGCCCAACCTGGCGTGGTGCGTGGGCTACACCAACGCCTCGTGGACGCTGCGCGCCGACATCACGGCCGTCAAGGTGGCAAAGCTGCTGTCCTACATGACTTCTCACGGGTACACCCACGCCTATCCGCATCTGAGCGGCAAGCCGCAAGCCGAGAAACTGGCCTGGGATATCCAAGCCGGCTACGTCGCGAGGTCACCGCATGCGCTGCCGAAGTCTGGCACCAAGCGGCCGTGGAACGTGCGGCAGAACTACTTCGCCGACGCCATCGACCACCGCTTCGACCGCATCGGTGAGCAGATGGTCTTCGGCCGCGCCGCCGAACGGGCATCGATCACGGCGTAGCGGCTCACTGCACCCTCGACCACCGTTCATCACGGCGGCGTCTCGGTTCGGCGACGGGGCTAGCGCTCATGACCACAAACCGCACATACTTCTCGCTGTTACTGAAGTGACGCGTGTGACTGGGGATGCGGCGCGTCAAGGAAAGGCCGAATAGCTTGAGACAACCTCTGGTGCGGACCAGCGTCGCGGTGGCGACGACACTGGCCGTCGGCCTGACCATCGGTACCACCGTCGCCGACGGAGCTCCGCCACCCCCGCGACCACCCGGCCCCGCGGCTGGCCCGACTGCGCCGAGTCCTCGGATCGTGTCGGTCACGCCGTTCAAAGGGCGCGAGCGGTTGCGGGTGTTCTCCGCGGCGATGGAACGCGAGGTCGTCGTCGACCTGCAACGCCCGTACGACCCGGCCCGCCCTGCGCGGCCCGGCCAGAAGGTGCGTCTGAAAGCGCGTCCGGGCAAGCGTCCGACGATCTATTTCCTCGACGGCGCTGAGGCCCGCGAGACCGAGTCCGGGTGGTATTCCGAGACACGGCTGGCCGACCTCGCGTCGAAGACCGACGTGAACGTCGTGACACCGGTCGGCGACCCGCACAGCTACTACACGGACTGGCAGGCCCCCGAGCCCGGGATGGGCAACAAGAAGTTCATGTGGGAGACCTTCCTGACCCGCGAACTCCCGCCGCTGCTTGCTCAGCGCTTCGGATCCAACGGGGTGGCGGCGATCGCCGGCGCATCGATGGGCGGACTCGCTGCGCTGGCCATCGCGACCCGATTCCCCCACATGTACACCGCGGTCGGCGGATTCAGCGACTGCGCCAACATCTCCAGCCCGGAGAACCAGTTCCTCACCCAGTGGGACATCAGCCGCGGCGGCGGGAACTCGGTCAACATGTGGGGCAAGTTCACCGACCCGGCGTGGCGCGCACACGACCCCTTCGTCAACGCCGAGCAGTTGGCGGGCAAGACCGTCTACCTCTCGTCGGGCAGCGGCATGCCGGGCACCTACAACAACGTGGCTGCCGATCCGCTGGACACGACCGTCAAGGGCGCCTTCCTCGAATTCGGCAGCGCAGTGTGCACCGGCCGGATGACCAATCGGCTCAAGAAGCTGGGCATCCCGTTCCAGGGCAGCGTCAAGGCGTCGGGCACCCACCGCTGGGAGTACTGGCGCGACGAGCTGTTCACCGCCTGGCCGGTTCTGATGAAGGCACTGGACGCGCGCATCAGCGGACCGATCCCCGAGGCACCGTCGTCGGGCCTTGCCGACGGCCTGGGCTCCTCGCAAAGCTGACAAATATCGGGCCAGAAGGGGAATACCTCCCTGCGAGGGCCCTCTGGTCGACGGGTTTCGGGGACACACCGCACTCGCCCTCACCATCAGGCTAGGTTTAGCGGAGTTACATCACGTAAAACCGCCTAGCGGTCGGCAACCGTGTCCCATCCGGGGGGAGCACCACATGACCACCACGTTTGACGATCTCACCGCCGGCGCACGAGTCGCCGGCTACGGACCCGATCCAGGCCCAGACCGCACCGAGGTCGCCGAACCCGTGAAGACCCGCAGTCCGTGGATGTTCTTCTGGACCTGGCTGGTGACACCGCACATCGAGTTCGGCGCGATCTACGTCGGCATGATTGCGGTCTACTTCATCGACCTCAGCTTCACGCAGGCGCTGCTGGGCGTATTCCTCGGCACCGCATTCGGTGCGCTCACCCACGGCCTGCTCACCGCGACCGGGGTCCGGCTGCACATGCCGCCGATCGCGCTCGGCAAGCTCGCGTTCGGGTCCAAGGGCAACATGATCGTCACCACCGTCATGGCGGTACTGAGCTCGCTGGGTTGGTTCACCGTCAACTCGGTGGTGGCCGCGCTCGCCTTGAACGCATTGTTCGGCATCAAGACGCTCGGCGCACTGGCCATCATCGTCGTGCTCCAGCTCCTCGTCGCAGCGCTCGGCACGCGGGTGAACTTCAACTACGGGATGTTCCAGCGCATCCTGTTCCCGATCACCCTGGTCCTCATGGTGATCGCCGGGATCATCACGTTCGTCAACGCCGAGCCGTCCTCCGGACCGGCCACCGAGTGGAACCTGAACGCACTCATCGCGATCGTCGTCGTCGCCTGCATGGCCTGGGCGTACACCGTCGGGTGGGGCCCCTACGCCACCGACTTCAGTTCCTACGCCCCGACGGTGTCGCCGAAGGCCGCCGGCATCGGCGCTGCGCTCGGGCTGTTCTGCTCGTCGATGTTCCTGATGAGCGTCGGTGTCGCGGCGGCGATCGCCGTCGGCCTGACCGACCAGGACAACCCGGTCAAGCAATTCACCGACGACCTGCCCGCAGTGCTGGGCGTGCTGGTGCTCCTCGGTTTCCTGATCGGTTCGTTCTCGTCGAACACGGTCACCCTCGGCTCGGTCAGCAAGCTGGTCTCGTTGGAGAAGGCCGGTGTCAGCGCAGCAGCGAATCGCCTGGTCGGGCCACTGTTGTGGACGGTCCTGGCGTTCCTGCTCGGTTGGGCGGCGTTGCAGAACGTGCCGTCGAACTTCGAGGGCTTCATCATGGTCGTCGGCTACTGGATCGGGCCCTGGCTCAACACGATCCTGATGGACCAGTACATCAAGCGGAAGGTCGACGTGACCGGGCTGCTGTACGACAACACGCTGTCCTACAAGTGGGGGCTGTTCTCGGTCGCCATCGCGGTCATCGGCTCGGTGTGCCTGTACGCCCTGCAGATCTTCGACGGCGGACGCATGCCGCACGGCGGGGTCTCCTACGCCGCGCTGGGCATGCTGGTCGGCTTCTATGCGTCGGCGGTCGTCTACGGCCTGGGGCTGAAGAAGATGATCGCGCCACGCGAACAGCAGGTCGCCAAGCGCACCGTCAAGTAGCGTCGCTGAACTCGGCCGCGCGCACCCGCAGGAATTCCTTGGGCGGGTGGCCGGTGATGGTGGCGAACTCGCGTGTCAGGTGGGCCTGGTCGGCATAACCGCATTCGACGGCGACCTCGGCGATCGGCTCGCCGCCCTCCAGCCGCGCGCGGGCGTGCTCGAAGCGCGCAAGCCGGGCCGCCTGTTTGGGACCGATGCCGTACTCGGCGGTGAACACCCCGGTGAGTTTGCGCGCCGACCATCCCGACATCTCGACAAGCGTCGCGACGGTGATGCGGCCCCGGGTGCGCTGGATGAGTTGCCACGCGTGCTCGGCATCGGGGTCGGCACCGTCGGCCGAGTCGCGCAACGCCTGGGCGATGATGTCGCCGACGACGAGCCCGCGGTCCTCGTACACCGCCGACCCAGCCTCGTCGTAGAGTCGGCGCGCCAGCGCGGGCGCGGCGGCATCGAGATCGATGTTCGCACTCCACAACTCGCCGGGCGGCATGGCGAACAGCGCACGAAAGGCGGCCGGGTCGAGGTTCACCTGTACGCCGACCTGCGAGCCGTCGTGATGGATGGTCACCGGTTCCAGGTGCATCCCGCCCAAACAGCATTGGAAGGTCCGCACGCCCGCGCGGCCCGGTTCGCCCAGATCCAGGCCGTTGCCGAGGTCGACGACGAGCGTGATGGTCGACGACGGTAAGCCGATGTGCTCACCGGGCTGCGCGCCGACGATTCGGTACGGCGTGACGGTGACGCCGGCGGGCAGCGGCGGTGGATTGCTGCTCAGCCCGCGTATGTTCCGAAACTCCATGCGTTTCCCTCGGGGTCGGAGACCGTGAACCCTCGTGATCCATAGTCCTCTTCGGCCATGTCTCGCACCATCGTTGCGTCGATCTCGCGGGCCCGGGCGTAGACCGCGTCGGGGTCGGTGACGACGACGTAGACGTTGCCGGTCCCGACGGCCCCGGGTAGGTCGCTCGTCTTTCGCAGCGAGTGGATCATGACGCGCCCGCCGTCGGGCCAGAGCATCTCCGAGTGCTGCACCTCGTGGTCTCCGTCTCCTTCGACGAGGATCCCCTCCTCGAAGCCGAGTCTCGACAGCCATGCCCGCTGCGCAATCGCGTCGTCGTAGCCGAGGCCGGGCCAGATGTTGATGTCTTTTCTCTCGTTCATGCATCCAGTCTGCGCCCGCCGGGGGCGGTGGCTCTTGAAAGAATCGGCAGACCTCACCTAACCCCCCAGGGGGATGCTAGCGGGAGTCTCGTACGGGTTTCGCCGCCCGCGCCTTCGAGGTCTTCCGCGAGTTCAGCGCTGCCGCCGCGGCCGCTGCGGCGAACTGAGAGGATAGGCCCATGTGTGAAGCAGTTCGGTGCCCCGTGTGCGGCAAGACGACGTGGGCCGGGTGCGGCACCCACATCGAAGAGGTCCGCGCGACCGTCCCCGCCGACCAGTGGTGTCCGGGACACGAGAGCGAACCCCAGAGCAACGAGAGCAAGTAGGGCACACTCCTCCTATCTGAGATAGGAGGAGTGCTTGTCTGAGACGACTCGTTGGCGCGGCCTCCCGACGTCGACGCTGGCGGTGACCGCGGCCGCGTTCGCGGCACAGGGTTTCGGTTACGCGGCCATCGTCTCCACGCTCCCGACGTTCAAGGAGCGCCTCGACCTCACCGAGACGCTGATCTCGGCGATCCTGCTCGGCGTGTGTGTGGCGGCCGCGGGTGGCTCGGTGCTCGCCGACGTCATCGCCGTCCGCCGGGGCAGTCGCTGGGCGCTGGCGGTCGGGTTCGGCCTGCAGGCCGTCTCGCTGGTGGTCGCGATCAACGCCTCGACCGTCGCCATGTTCACCGTGGCCGTCGTGGTCTACGGAGTCGGCCTCGGTTGTGTCGACGCAGCCGCCAACATGGCCGGCGCACTTGCCGAAGCACGATCGTCGACTCCGCTGTTCGGTCGCCTCTACGCCGCGTACACGGTCGCGGCGATCACGGGCGCACTCGCCACCTCGGGCGCCCAGTCGACCGGGCTGCACGCACTCACACCGGTCATCGTCGCGGCGGTGCTCGCCGTCGTCGTGGCGGCACTCGTCCTGCGGTTCGGGGACCGGTACATCACCGCTCGCCCGCCGACCCACGAGCCACAGGACCGCGCGCGTCTGCCGTTGCGCGGGATCTGGATGGTCGGCGGGCTCGTGTTCGCGGCGTTCGTCGTCGACTCCGCGGTGGCGACGTGGAGCACGCTGTACATGGAGGACGGACTCGGCACGACGAAGGCGGTGGCACCACTGGCCTATGCCGCCTACCTCGGCGTCGTCCTGGCGGGCCGGCTGGCCGCCGACCCGATGGTCCGACGCTGGGGGCGGCTGCACACCGGAATCGTCGGCTCACTCGTCGCCCTCGTCGGGTGCGTGCTCGTCGTCGCGGTCCATGCGCCGGGTCCCGCGGTCGTCGGATTCGCGCTGGCCGGCGGAGCTGCGGGACTGCTCGTCCCGGTCGCGTTCAGTTGGGCGGGCGAACTCGACCCCGATCGCAGCGACGAGGTCGTCGCCCGGGTCAACCTGTTCAACTACGGCGGCGCACTGATCGGCGCAGTGGCGCTGGGCGCACTGGCCGGCAACGCATCGGCGCTGGGATTCGGCTTCGCGCTGCCCGCGGTCGCACTCGTCGTCGCACTGCCGTTGCTACGCGCGCACCGCCGGTCAGCGCAGGCACCACTGCCCGATCAGGGCCGCCATTGATCAGCGACGATTAGTCACTGCTTTCCCATGGCAATCCGCAAGCGGTCCTCGGCGGTGACCAGATGGTCGTGGTCGTCGTCGCCGGTATCGATCTCCACCCAGGCGATCGTCCCGGTAAAGGCCGACGTCCCGGGTCGGTAGTCCGGCGACGGTGAGGAGCCGGTGTCGCGCCCGACGTCGCACGCCTCGTCGGCGGAGAATCCGACCGGCTGGGTCCGGTCCACCCGTCCCGTCCCGACCGGCTCACCGTCGTAGAAGAGGGTGATGTCGCCGCCCTGGGCGAGCCCACCACCGTCGTAGGCGAACTCCATCCGCACCTGGTGCCGGCCCGCCGGGATCTCCTTCTCTGCCGAGGTCACGTAGTAGTCGATGCCGAAGAAGTTGTAGCAGTACGTCAGCTTCTTCTCGTGGACATACAGCGCCCACCCGCCGGCCAGGCCGCCCTGCGTCACGATCACACCGTTGGCGCCGCCGTCGGGCACGTCAATCTCGGCGGTCACCGCGTGGGAGCGGTTCTTGACGGAGATGACGGCCGCCTCGGCCAGGCGCATGCCGCTGAACATCAGTTGCGACGTGCCCTTGATGAGCGACGGTCGGCCCGACAACTCGGGGATGATCCGCTCGACCGTGCGGTCGTCGAGCGGCACGACCCCGTACTTGGTCGCTTCGATCAACCACAGCCGCTGCAGGTAGGCGAGCTGCTCGGGCTGCTCTTTGGACAGATCGCGTGATTGCGTCCAATCGCCGGGTCCATACAGCTCCCACACGTCCTCGTCGAACGGGAGTGGCGCCGCCATCTTCCACGGCGTGCGGTGCTTGGTGACCGCCGTCCAGCCCTGGAAGTAGATTCCGCGATTGCCCATGATCTCGAAGTACTGGACGTCGTGGGTCTCGGGCGCATCGGCGCTGCGCAACGACCCCAGCATGCTGACGCCCTCCAGCGGCGCCTGGGTGATGCCGTTCACCGACTGCGGCGCGGGAATGCCGGCCGCTTCGAGGATGGTCGGGACGATGTCGATCACGTGGTGGAACTGATGGCGGATCCCACCGCCGTCGCCGAGTCCGTTGCCCCATCGCACGATGGTGCCGTTGCGGGTGCCACCCCAGTGCGAGGCGACCTGCTTGGTCCACTGATACGGCGTGCACAGGGCGTGCGCCCAGCCCACCGCGTAGTGGTTGTAGGCCTCGGGTGTGCCGAAGTCGTCGATCTTGGACATCAGGAACTCGGTGGTCTCGATCCCGGGCATCCCGTTCAACGTCGTCATCTCGTTGAAGCAGCCCACCGGCGTCCCCTCGGCGGACGCTCCGTTGTCGCCGATGATGTAGAAGACCAGGGTGTCGTCGAGCGCACCGAGCGAGTCGATGGCGTCGAGTACTCGCCCCACCTCGTAGTCGGTCTGCTCAAGGAAGCCCGCGTAGATCTCCATCTGCCGGGCGAGCACCGGCTTGAGCTCGGCGGGCATGTCGTCCCACGCCGGGATCTCCTCGTGCCGCGCGGTCAGCTCCGCGTCGGCGGGAATCACGCCGAGCTCTTTCTGCCGCGCGAAGATCTGCTCGCGCAGCTTGTCCCAGCCCTCGTCGAACTTCCCCCGGTATTTGTCGGACCACTCCTGGGGAACGTGGTGGGGCGCGTGGGTCGCCCCGGGCGCGAAGTACATGAAGAAGGGCTTGTCCGGGGCCAGCGCCTTCTGTTGGCGCACCCAGGTGATGGCGTGGTCGGCGAGGTCCTGGGTGAGCGTGTAGCCCTGCTCCGGGGTGCTCGACGGCTCGACCGGCGTCGTGCCCTCGTACAGCCCCGGGTAGTACTGGTTGGCCTCGCCGCCGACGAAGCCGTAGAAGTACTCGAACCCCGACCCCGTCGGCCATTGACTGAAGGGGCCGACCGGGCTCACCTCCCACACCGGCACCTCGTGGCACTTGCCGAACTGGGCCGTGGAGTATCCGTTGAGCTTGAGGGTCTCGGCGACCGGTGCCTTCTCCTTGGGCCGGATGCTGCTGTTACCCGGCGCCGACGTGGCCATCTCGGTGATCGCCCCCATGCCCACCGAGTGGTGGTTGCGCCCGGTGAGCATGGCCTGTCGCGTCGGCGAGCACAGTGCCGTCGTGTGGAACCGGTCCAGCCTGATGCCCTCTTCAGCCATCCGGTCGGCGACCGGGGTGGCGCACGGACCGCCGAAGGTCGTCGAGGCACCGAACCCAACGTCGTCGAGCAGCACGATCAGCACGTTCGGTGCCCCGGCGGGCGGACGCAACTCCTTGATCGGCGGGTAGGACGTGTTGGGGTCCTTGGCGTCATAGGTCGTCAGACCGACATGCTGAACGTCGGGGATGGGCAGATGCTCGCGAGCCAAGTGAGGTTTGTCGACGCCATGCGCGTCGGTCTGCGAGCTGTTGTTCGGGGACTTCGTCATCGGGCACCCTTCCGCTGCTGCTCCGGCCACTGTATGGCTTTGTTGCCCAGGTCACAGCGGCGATGCACAATCGCAGGTAACACCTGCGCGAAAAGGAGCTCCATGGGCATCGGCGCCGCACAACCCACCCGGGTCAAGCGCGCCTACGAGCAGTTCCTGAGCGGCATCCTGCCGCCCGACGGCTCGGTCCGCTCGATGGTCCGCGAATCGTGGGAGCGCTCCCGCGACCGCGGCGTCGATCCCGAGACGGCGACCCCCGACGGCGACAGCGTTTCCGACGCCGATTTCCGCGCCTACCGCGATTCCCACCGCCTCGCCGCGGTCCGGCCACTGATCCGCTCACTCCTCGTCGACGATCTCGCCGACGTCGATGCCGTCGTCGCCACCACCGACGCCGCGGGTCGCCTGCTGTGGGTCGACGGGTGCCGCACTGCGCGCGATGCGGCAAGCCACATCAACTTCGTCGAAGGCTCGGTGTGGAGCGAGACCGCCGTCGGCACCAACGCGCCCGGTTTGGCGCTGGCCGTCGACCGCGGCGTGCAGGTCGTCGGGCCGGAGCATTTCGTCGGGATGGTGCAGAAGTGGAGTTGTTCGGCGGCTCCGATCCACGACCCGCTGACCGGTGGGCTGCTGGGCGTCCTCGACATCACCGGCGGCGACGTGGCCGCCACCCCGTTCGCCCTGGCCGCGGTCCGGTCGGTAGCCGCCGCCGTCGAACTCGAGTTGCGCGCCCCCGCCGTCGACCTCACCCCCGGGGCCGCGTGCTCGCCGCGCCTGACCACCCTGGACTCCGCGCCGCTGTGGCGCGACGCCGACGGGACGACGCGCCCGCTCTCACCACGCCACGCCGAGATCATCCTCCTACTGCAGGCCTACCCGGAGGGGCTGACCACCGAACAGCTCGCGATGATGCTCGCCGACGACGAGCTGGGTGCGGTGACCGTGCGCGTCGAGATCTCGCGGTTGCGCCGGACGCTCGGCGACGTCGTCGCGTCACGGCCTTACCGGCTCACCGTCGACGTCTCCTCCGACGTCGACGAGGTGCGGCGCCGGATCGAGAAGGGCGAGATCATCGCCGCGATCCGGGAGCTGGGGCGCGGCGGCCTGCTCGCCGAATCGGGTGCGCCGGGCGTCGTCGAGCTGTTCGACGAACTCCTCGTCGACCTCCGTTCACGCCTGGTCGCCAGCGGTGATGCGGCCGCACTCGATGCGTGGGTGTCGTCCCCGTTGGGCCGCGACGACCTCACGGCGTGGGCCCACCTCGCCGCCGTCCTCCCCCCGGGGCACGCCAGTCGCGCCCGGGCCATGGGACGCGCGCGTCTCCTGGATCGACGGCTTTCTCGCTGAGTGCAACGCCGTTGCAACCACTTCGCTCGTAGTGTGTGAGCCACCTCACCATTCGCAAAGGAGCGATCATGTCTGTCTACGCCAAGCCCGGTACCGAGGGCTCCGTGATGAGCTACGAGTCGCGCTACGACAACTGGATCGGCGGCAAGTGGGTCCCGCCGGTCAAGGGCCAATACTTCGAGAACCCGTCGCCCGTCGACGGCAAGACCTTCTGTGAGGTCGCACGCTCGACAGCCGAGGACATCGACCTCGCGCTCGACGCCGCTTGGGCCGCGGCACCGGCGTGGGGCAAGACGTCGGTCGCCGAGCGCGCGGTGATCCTCAACAAGATCGCCGACCGCATCGAGGCGAACCTCGAGAAGATCGCCGTCGCCGAGACCTGGGACAACGGCAAGGCGGTCCGCGAGACCCTCGCCGCCGACATCCCGCTGGCCGTCGACCACTTCCGCTACTTCGCCGGCGTCGTGCGCGCCCAGGAGGGCGGGATCTCCGAGATCGACTCCGACACCGTCGCCTACCACTTCCACGAGCCGCTCGGCGTCGTCGGGCAGATCATCCCGTGGAACTTCCCGATCCTCATGGCCGTGTGGAAGCTCGCCCCGGCACTCGCCGCGGGCAACTGTGTGGTGCTGAAGCCGGCCGAGCAGACCCCGGCATCGATCCTGTTCTTGTTCAGCATCATCGGCGACCTGCTGCCCGACGGTGTGGTCAACATCGTCAACGGCTTCGGCGTCGAGGCGGGCAAGCCGTTGGCGTCGAGCAACCGCATCCGCAAGATCGCATTCACCGGCGAGACCACGACGGGCCGCCTGATCATGCAGTACGCGTCGGAGAACCTGATTCCGGTGACGCTGGAGTTGGGCGGCAAGAGCCCCAACATCTTCTTCGACGACGTGATGAGCGCCGACGACGGCTTCCTCGACCGCGCGCTGGAGGGCTTCACGATGTTCGCCCTCAACCAGGGCGAGGTCTGCACCTGCCCGAGCCGCGGCCTGATCCAGAAGGGCATCTACGACGGCTTCCTCGACAAGGCGATCGCCCGGGTCAAGGCCATCAAGCAGGGCAACCCGTTGGACACCGACACGATGATGGGCGCCCAGGCCTCCAGCGATCAGTTCGAGAAGATCAAGTCCTACCTGTCGATCGGCAAGGAAGAGGGCGCCAAGGTGTTGACCGGCGGTGAGCCGCTCGATCTGGGCGGCGACCTGGCCGGTGGTTTCTACATCACCCCCACCGTGTTCGCCGGCCGCAACGACATGCGGATCTTCCAGGAGGAGATCTTCGGTCCGGTGCTCTCGGTGACGTCCTTCTCCGACTACGACGAGGCGATCTCGATCGCCAACGACACGCTCTACGGCCTCGGCGCCGGTGTGTGGAGCCGCAACGGCGCGGTCGCCTACCGGGCGGGCCGTGACATCCAGGCCGGTCGGGTGTGGACGAACACCTACCACGACTACCCTGCGCACGCGGCCTTCGGCGGCTACAAGCAGTCCGGCATCGGGCGCGAGAACCACCTGGCGATGCTTGAGCACTACCAGCAGACCAAGAACCTGCTGGTGGGCTACGCGCAGTCCGCCAAGGGCTTCTTCTAAGCCGATGTCTGACACAACCACTCCCGAGCGCGTGGTTGCCACCGACTCCGCCGTGGAGCTCTTGACCAAGCTGTCAGAGCTCCACGGCGGTCTCATGATCCATCAGTCCGGTGGCTGCTGCGACGGATCGGCGCCGATGTGTTACCCGGTCGGCGAGTACCGGATCGGACAGCGCGACGTTCTCGTCGGCGAGATCGCGCTGCCCGATCCGCTGCCGGCGGTGCGCGTGTGGATCAACGGCGACCAGTTCCAGCTCTGGAAGCACACGCAGCTGATCCTCGACGTCGTGCCGGGCCGCGGCGCCGGGTTCTCGTTGGAGGCACCCGAAGGGGTGCGGTTCCTCTCCCGCTCGCGGGTCTTCTCCGACGACGAGAACGTCCTCCTCGACGCTTCTCCGCCGCTTACAGGTGCGGAGTTGACCTAACAGCCCCTGAAAGCTGTCGACTACTGAGGTCCCGAGGGAGATACTCCCTCGGGACCTCGATATTTGGCAGCTTTCAGGGTGTCAGCTCAGTCCCCCCACGCTGACGCGGCGCGTGGTGCTGATCAGGACGGGGTGGCCGGGGTGGAGGCAATTCAGGTGGACGTCATAGGGTCCCGGCAACAGACCGCCGACCGAGAGTGTGAGCGATGACCCTCCCGTCTCACGCCGATCCGACTTCCCCACGCCGCTGCCAAGAGTGAGGCCGATAACGTCGTAGAACGTGGGCGGGACCTGCAGCAGGCAGCTCTTGGCGCCCGGCGGCATCCGGTCGATTTGGGCGTAGATCGAGGATCCGGCGGACCACACCTTGACCGCAGGCGCCGCGAACGCCGACGACGGGACGAGCATCGCGCCGGCGAACGTGGAGCCGCTGATGGCCAGCGCGGCGACAGCGACGCGGGTGGGCGCGCAAATCCAACGCGGCGCGCAGCCTTCCGACTCGGGCCGATGTGGGAGCCCGACTCGTCGTGTAGGAAACGGGCGGATCATCAGCTCAACCCGCCCACGCTGACCCTGCGGTCGATACCGAAGATGAAGTCGTCAGTCCGCGTGCATTCGAAACGGACCACGTACGAGGCGGGCCATGCCCCGCGCATCACCAGGGTGATCGAACTGCCGCGGGTCGTGCCATTGATATTGGTGCCCTGCTGGCTCCCTAGGTACGTGCCGACGATGTCGTAGGGCGCCGGCGGAACGTGGAGCCCGCACTCCTTCAGGCCCGGCGGAAGCCTGTCGGCGCGGGCGTAGATCGACGATCCGTCGGCCCAGACTTTTGTCGCGGGCGCCGCCGACGCCGTCGACGAGCCGAGTGCTGTTGCGGTGAGCGCGGACGCCCCCACCGCGACGGCGAGAGCGGTTCGTGTCAGCTTGGGCAGAATCATCGTTCCTCCTGTTGATCCGGTTGTAGAACAACCGTCTCACTCACCGAGCCGCCCGGCATGAGTACTTGCCTACCTGTTTCGGCGTTCGGGACGTTTTGCCCGGTATGAGGGCTGACCTAGCGTCACCGCCCCCTAATGCGAAACCTTGAGCCGCTCGTAGACCGGGTCGAGCCAGCGCGGTCGGTACCAGGCCGCGTCCCCGACAATCCTCATCACGTTCGGCAGCAGGAAGAGCCGCACGATAAACGCGTCGACGACGATCGCGGTGGCCAATCCGACGCCGAGGATCTTCAGGTAGGTCAGCTGCGATGCGGCCAGCGCGGCGAGGACGATCCCGATCAACACCGCCGCCGCACCGATGACGCGGCGGGTCGCGGCCATCCCGATCGCCACCGCATCGGCACTACTCCGGCCGCCGGCGTACTCCTCGGCGATGCGCGCCAGGATGAACATCTGATAGTCCATCGACAGCCCGTAGGCGATGCAGAACAACAGGATCGGCGCGGTCACGTTGATGGCACCGAAGGCGGTGAACCCGCCGAGCAGCTCGCGCAGGTGCCCTTCTTGGAAGATGAAGACCAAGGAGCCGAAAGTCGCACCGAGGGACAACACCGACAACGCAACGCCGATGACCGGCAACACCACCGACCCGGTGAGTAGGAACAACAGCAATGCGGTGACGACGACGATCGCGACGACGGCATACGGCAGGCGAGACGTGAGCCCGTCGTTGATATCGACGAGGCCCGCCGTCGGACCCCCGACCAACGCCTCACCGCCGACCTCGGTACGAATCGCCCGCACCGCGTCGGCGGCACGCTCCGACTCGGCAGCGACGGCGAGGTTGGCCTGGATCCACGTCGGGCCGGAGCCGGTGCCGAACATCGCCGCATCGAAGGGCGACGGCGGGATCGTCGTCGAGCGTGTTGCCTGGCCTCCCGACCACCGAACCGACTCGACGTCGGGGATCTGCGCGAGACGCCGGGCCGTCGCGTCCAGTTCGGCGCGCGGCGCACCGTCGGGGAACGCGACTGACGCGCTGTTCTGCGCCAGCGCCGGGAACTGGGTGATCAGTGCCTCGGTGCCGTGGCGAGCGGGGTCGTTGGCCGGAAGTTCGCGGTAGTCGCGGGCAATGAAGTTGGCATGCAGGAACGGTGCGGCAGCGCCGATCAGCAGCCCGGTGATGAGCACCGCCCCTGCCCAGGTGCGGGTGCCGCTCGGCGGGTTGCGCGGCGCCTGCGCGTCGGGGTCGTACTCGACCGCCGCCCAACGGCTCCAGCGGTAGCGGCGCAGAGCCCGCTCTCCGACGACCTCCAGCATCCACGGGACGACGAACAGCGTCACGGCCATCACCGTCGCGATGGTGATGATGCCGCTGTAGGCCAACGACTTGAGGAAGTATCCGGGGAAGACGAGCAGCGCAGCCATCACGATCACGACAGTGATCCCGGAGAACGCGATGGTCCGGCCCGAGGTGCGTAGCGTGGTGCGGCGCGACTGCTGCGGACTCATCCCCTGGGCGCGGCATTCCCTCCATCGCGACACGATGAACAGGCTGTAGTCGATCGCGAGACCGAAGCCGAGCGCGGTCGCCAGGTTGATCGCGAAGGTCGAGACGTCGGTCAGTCGGGCCAGAACGTGCAGCAGCGCCATGGCGATCGCGACGGCCGCACCGCCCGCGAGCAGTGGCATCGCCGCCGCCCACACCGACCCGAAGACGATCAGCAGTATCACCGCGACCACCGGCGCGGCGATGAGCTCGGAGCGCACGAGGCTCTCCTCGGCCAGCTTGTCGATCGCCCCGTCGATCACCCCGTCACCCCCGGCGGTCACGCCGACTCCGTAACGCTGCCCGGCCTCACGAGCACCGTCGACGATCTTGATCAGATCGGCTGGCGCGCCCACTCCCGGCGCAGACACGAAGGCCAGTCCCGCGCGCCCATCGGCGGTGGCGAGTTCGGGCACCGGGGTGTCGGAGAAGTAGGAGTGGACCGCAGTGACGTGGGGGAGCCTCGCGACCGCCTCGACAGTCCTGACCGCCCCGGCCCGGCCCCCAGCGCC
Source organism: Gordonia sp. UBA7599 (assembly GCA_002477755.1). Lineage (GTDB taxonomy): Bacteria > Actinomycetota > Actinomycetes > Mycobacteriales > Mycobacteriaceae > Gordonia. Next base: position 81,585 of record DLKD01000014.1, on the reverse strand, counting down.
GGGCGTCAACACCAGAACGATGTCGGGCGTGGCCGCAGGGAAGTGCTTCTTGAGCAGTGCGTCGGCTCGGACCGATTCGCTGGAATCAGCGGCCAGGCCACCCGTCTTCAGATGCGTGACGGTCGAGGGCATCAGGGCGATGCCGAGGACTGCCAGGACGAGGATGGCGGCGAGGGCACCGAGGCGGGCGGGACGGCGGGGTTCCTTTTTCAGCACCGTGTCATCGTCGTCGCCCGACGGTGAGCCGGGCTTGTACGAATCCGGCGCTCGCGCCTCAGGCCGGCCGGACGAGTCCGACGTCGAGGAGTTTGGGCGGCAGACCCAGCATCTCGTTGCAGGCTCGGGTGAAGTGCGGGCCGTCGAAGAACCCACCGCCGATGGCCGCCTCGGTGACCGAAGCACCGTCGACGATGAGTCGCAGCGCGACGCACAGCCGCTCCCACTTCACGACCGACGAGAACGTCACGGCGAGCTCGTCGCGCAGGGTGCGCAGGATCGCGCTTTGCGAGAGGTGGAACTGGGCGGTCGCGTCGTCGGCGCGCAACGGCCGGTCGGGTTCGGCGGCGACCCGCTCCCCCACCCACGTGACGATGGCGACGGCCAGGTCGTGACGCTCGCCGCTCGGGCGAGAGGGGGCCGGCGGACCGTCGACAGCGGCGACCTGCCGACCGTCGAGATATTCCTGCCACCGTCGGCCGCGCTGGGAGTGGGGTGCGAAGTAGGAGAACTCCCCGATCCCCGACGAGGCGATGCCGTGCGCGACGCCCGAGCCGATGACGGCGGACACCACGTCGATGGGCTCATCGTCGACGCTGATCGTCAGCCCCTGCGGGCAGTGGACGAGCTGGACGGCGTAGTGGCGGTGGATTCGCGTCGGGCCGAAGGCCCCTCGATAGACGGCGGCATCGCCGTGGTCGACGACGTCGCCGCGCCACGTGATAGTCGGGTCCATCGGCGCTCCTTGTCGGGGCCCACGGTAGCCGACGAGGCAGTTCAGAAGAAGAGGCCGCCGGTGAGGCTCGCGCCGGTCTGGGTCGTGTAGACCAAGTCGGCCATGGCGACGACGATCAGGGCCAGACTCACAACGATGGACGAAAGGATCCACGTGACCCGACGGTGAGCGCGGTAGATCGGGGTCGTCACGATGCTGTGCTTGCCGGTGTGCCGGATGGTCATGGCGTCCTCCTCGTCGTCGGTGTTTCGTGTGTGTCCACGGTCCCAACTGCACGGGGGTTACGCGCGCGTAGTCGACTACCCGAATTCCCCGGACGCACAACGTCCCCGGGCCCATAGGGCGCCGGGGACGTCGGTACTTCGTGTCTGTTTAGTGGCCGAGGCCGGGGATGAGGCTCGCGCCGGTCTCGGTGAAATACACCATGTTCGCGACGGCGACGACGATCATGGCCAGGCTCACGACGATCGCCGACAGGATCCACGTGACCCGACGGTGAACGCGGTACGCCGGCGCTGCAACGATGCGGTGCTTGCCCGTGTGCCGAATAGTCATGGCGTCCTCCTGGTGACTTGGTATATCCAGGCTGACACGCACCCCCGACACTTGGGAATGCGCCTAAGCAGGCTCGGAGAGACCTCCCAGCGGCCTCCCAGCTTCAATGTGATTGGGGCCACGGAAATCGGGCGATTCGACGGTTGTCGAGTGGATCCGGCGGTGGTCGAGTGCCGACATATGGGTGGTCGAGTGCCGACGAGCTTGCGAGCCGGTGTATCGAGACCTCGCGAGCCGAAATGCCAACTCCCTCAAGACAACCAGACGCCTACCGAGCAAGCGTCGCGATGAAGGGGAACAGCGTCGAACCGGTCTGATTGAAGTGGACCTGATTGGCGACGATGGCGCCGATCATGGACGAGCTGCCCACGATCGCACCGAGGACCACTGAGACGACGCGGTGTTGCGCGGGCGCCGTATGCGAAGTGCTGTGTCGGAATGCCATGTCAGCCTCCTCGAGTCGTGCCGGAACTCAAGGCTGACAGTGCCAACGTCCGGAGGGAAGACGCCCAAGCACGCCCACACCAACCTCCCAGCGACCTCCGAGGTTCGGCTTGGAGGGCCCTAGAACGGGTCGTTCGGACCGCAGGGCACCGGCTGTGCCGTCGCCGGATCGAGCCCGTTCATGATGATCCGACGGACCGTCGGGTTCTTCGACATGGCGTCGTGCCCGACCATCATCCCCGGGCAATACGACTGCACCAGCACGTTGCGGACGTTGGGCGCTGGCTTCATGAAGGACACCGACGGCGGCTGCACGACCTCGTCGGTGTTGCTGGCGATGTTGACGTACTGGACGTTCGGGTAGTTCACGATCCGGTATGTCGCGGGGTCGCCCAGGGTGGCACACGCCGGACACACCGTTCCCACCGCGCCCGGGGCCAAACCGAGCAGCCCGCCCAGTGCACCCGCGGGCGGCCCCGACACGACTCCGGCGAAGTTGATCACGCGACGGGCGTGCTTTGCGCCCTCATAGTCGCGCAGGTACGCCATCTGGACCGCCGCCCCCTGGGAGTGGCCGACGAAGTCGAGCTTGTCCGCACCCGTGCGGCTGCGCACCGTGTCGGCAAACTGCGCGAGACGCTTGACCGAAGCCGCGAACGGGCCAAGGCCCCCGATGCCGGGCAGCCCGGGCAGAACACCGTAGGTGAAGGTGTAGACGCAGTACCCCGCATCGGTCAGTGCCGGCGAGAGCGTCGCCCAGTTCTGGTTCTGGTTGGCCGTCGTGCCGTGAACCAAGACCACCGGAGTCGGATGCGTTGCACTGCGGCAGGCCCAATTGTTGGCGCCTTTCGGTGGCGGGTCGCCGCCGTTGTCGGCGCGTGCGGCACCGACGACGCTGATCGGTGCAAGCGCCGCGAGTAGTCCCGTCGCAGCGATAGTCGCAGCGCGCAGGTGCCACCGGCGCGTTGGCGCGGGTCGTTTCATGATCAAGTTCCTCCTCGGGAGGAACCTACTCGCGTGAGGCCTGAGTTGGTCAGGTTTGTCAGTGCAGCCGGCGATGCTGTCGTCATGGAGATCACCGCTCGGTTCACCAACATCTACGACGACGAGGAGCATGTCCACGAGGAAACTTTCGACGTCTCGGTGCCGACCCCGGCCGACTTCGGCGACGAGCTCGTCGACTGGTCAGAGGATCACCTGTTCCCGCGTACCGGCGACGGGAACGCGGTCGACAAGGACGCCGCCTATTTCGTAGTCATCCTCGCCTGCCAGGCGTGCCCAGAATTAGTCGCCCGCGAATTCGCTTGGGGCATTTGACTCGCGAGCGGATTCAACGTGCCGCCGTAACGGTTAGCTCGACGCGTCCCACAACTCCTCATTGCCAATGGTCAGCTCCACCGTCCGCGAATCAACATCGGCTGCGAGCCTGACCACCTGCCCTGGTTGCACACCAAGCTTGCGGATGACTCGACCCCAACCCCAACAGAACGAGTGGTTAGCGCCGAGCTTCGCCGTGCCTACTTCCTCGCCTCCATGAACAACCGTGAGTGACTCGCCCGCAAACATCTCGTGGATCTCGGGTACGAAAGACATGACGCCTGAGCTGACGAACGAGGTGGTCACGTCCATCGTCTGGACAAACCTGCCAGCACGATCCCGAACCCACGCCTTTCTGCGCGACTCGGCCTTTCGCCGCGCCTTCGCTGCGTCGCGAATGGCCTTGACGGCTGCTGCGCTAGGTGAACTGCCCCGCAACCCCCACACGTCATGGCCAAACTTCTCCATCCATTCCGCGTACGTCGTCCACACTCCGAAGGTCCCTGCGGGGACACCCGCGTCGGCGCAGGCCTCCTCGAGTGATCTCCGATCCATGACTTGGTAGGGAGATTCTTTAAGTACATCGATCATTGCGGCAGTGATCTCTCCTTGGACCACGTGATAGTCCAGCGGCTCCAACGACCGGACCATGTCGCCCTCAACGATGAAGTAGGGACTGGCTTCGAAGAAGCCTTGCATCGCGGAGACCGGAGGCAGAACAGCAACCTTCCGAAACTTCCACATCCGTTTCGCACCGTCATGGATGGATCCAACAGACAGAGGTGAATTCACGGAGAGGATCGACCTAGCCGTGTTGACAAGGCGATTGGCGTGCAAACTGTCGTCCTTTTCCATCCAGAGCCACCGGCCACTCCATCGAACGGTGGGCTCACCCCTCAGGATTCGTTCGATGTCGCTGGGATCAACTGCGGTGTCTGCGCTCGAAAGTGTCCTCTGGACTTCCTCAACCGTGGTCATCCCGAACGAACTCGTTTGGCGCCTGACCACTGTCACGGCATTCATCACGGGCAGTTCAGACGCCTCGACAACCCACCCATCGACGCACACCAGATCCGTCCCTACGAGGTCAGTGGGACTGACACCGGCCAGGTTCAGAAAGTTCAAGAACCCCTCCCCGGTGAGAGTAGAGCGCGTCAATCCCGCGGCGTCGAATTGGGCCCCAATCGGTTCGGGCACTGGCGAATGGGCTACAAGCTCACGAGCGAGGTCGACGGCGCGGGGATCAATCCCGCCCTCCAAATGAGGAGCCAACTTCTTCATTACCTGACGCATCCGCTCACGGGTCACACCAGCCGCGGCGCCGGCATCGGCGAGAGTCGCAACCGGGCCCCTCGTCCCGGCACGCATTGCAATCGCCCGCAGCCATGGCCCGGTGGGAGGCTTACCGAATGCTGCGTGATGGGCTTTGGCAAGCAAGTATTCGGCGGTGCTCTCGAAGGTTCTGGTGATATTCATTGCTCGACGGACCTCCCGGTTGACTGGTCTCTCCTTTTCCTGGCTACCCTGCAGCAACCTTGGCCTCGTTAAAGAACTCAGCTGGCATCTCGTACTTCAGCTTCCAGGTAATCGCAATTGGCTTCTCTCCCTGGTGGTCAACAATCGTCGCTGGACCCAAGAATAGGTATGGCCTGGCTCCAAAGTCCCCGTCCTTGTTGGTCCGCGCGAACAGCAACACAGTGCTCGTGCCGTTCACGTACCGCTGACCGGTCGGCGAGTTCAGGCTGGTGGTTGATTGAGATTCCCAATGGAATAGGGAGCGGCTGATCGGGTAGTCGCGGTACATCGTGGTCGGCGAGAACTCCGAATCCGACTTCTCCAAGGTGACGAAGAAGGCATCCACGTTGAGTCCTTCGAAGTACTTGACCCCTTCACGAAAATGCGCCGGCAGCGATGAGAGGGACGCGTGCCCAAGTCCGGCGAGGATCTCCTCACGGTTGTACCGCGCATGAATCTGAAGCGGCACTTCCGCCAAGGTGCCGTCGAGCGGGCGGGTCAATTGGCGCGACTGGTCGCTGGCGATGCGGATTACCGAGCCGATCTCTCGGGTTATTGCCTCCGACGATCGGAGAGCCCGCAGTCCTTCGCCATAGCTTGCGTGCTCACCGCCCTTGGGCCAAAGATTGAAGAACATCATTCGGGCGAGGATCTGCTCCGCGACCGACATCGATTCATAGCTAGGCCCCACGGGTGCAAGCAGCGACAGGAACCCGTTGAGACGGACTGGATCGTCCACGTGGGCGAACGCTCTCACCCGCTTGGCAAGAGCGCTTTCGAGCGGAGTCGCCGGTTCATCCTCCAAGCCTGCGGCTCGACGAAGCAAAGTCCACGATCGCGGAGTACTGCCTGGCTTAAGAAGGTCCGCCAGCCCAAGGCCAGTTTCACTGAGAAAGTCGGCAAGCGAAATGTCGCCAAGACTCCGCAGCTCCTTCACCATGTCTGGCCACCGTGCCGACAGTTGTTGCTTGAGGTTGCTGAGCACGGACTCCTGGGAGCTCTCGTCGAAGACGATCCGACACCCTGACGGCAGGAACGGAAAATCCTTTTCGACGTCCTTCGCTAGTTCACTTCGTCTACGACCCGTCATCGCCCGAAGCCGCAGGTCCCAACGGAACTCTTCACGTTGGTGACCAACAAAGTCCAGTACCGTCAGCACCGGCTTATCCTCGGTCCGCCGAAGACCGCGCCCCAGCTGCTGCAGGAAAATAGTGGCGCTTTCAGTCGGCCGCAGCATGAGGATCGTGTCGACCTCTGGAATGTCGACACCCTCGTTGAATACGTCCACTGAGAACACCACGTTGACGCTCCGTCGCTGAAGGTCTGATCGGACACGCTCTCGGTCAGCCTGCGGTGTCTCGCCATGGACCACTGCCGACGGAATCCCAGCCTGGTTGAACCTCAGTGCCATGAACTCGGCGTGCTTGACCGACACACAGAAGCCAAGCGCGCGCACATCGCGGGGTTCAGCAAGTTTGTCTGCCACCGACTTGAGGATCAGCCGAACCCTCGCGTCACTACCCGAGTAGATGCGCTCCAGCTCTCCCGTGTCATAGCGACCATAACCCCAATCGACCCTGGTCAGGTCGATGCCGTCCGAAATTCCGAAGTAGTGGAACGGACACAGTAACTCCGCCGACAACGCGTCCCACAGCCTTAGCTCGGTTGCGATCCTGTTGCCAAAGAATTGGGCAACGTTGACGCCGTCGGCGCGTTCCGGGGTTGCCGTCAATCCAACCAATTCTTGCGGACGGAGGTGATCGAGAAGGCGACGATACGTCGAAGCTTCTGCGTGATGGAACTCGTCGATGATCACTACTTCAAAGTGATCGCCAGGGATCTTCTGGACGTCGTAACTGTGAAGCGATTGAACGCTCGCGAACACGTGCTCCCAACGGTCAGGACGCCGCCCCGATACGTAGAGCTCGCCAAAGTCTGGATCCGTCAGGACTTCCCGGAATGTCCGTCGCGCCTGCTCGAGGATTTCGCGGCGATGGGCGACAAAAAGGAGGCGTGGCCGGCGTTGCGCCCCGCTTTCGCGGTAGAGGTGTCGATAATCAAGGGCCGCCAGCACGGTCTTCCCTGTACCGGTTGCGGCAACCACCAGATTCCAGTGGCGGTCATGCATCGTTCGTTCCGCCCAGAGCTCCTCAAGCATCTCTGTCTGATACGGGTACGGGCGGACCTCAAGCCCAGCGAGTTGAAGCGTCGCGCCTGGTCGCGCTGATCTTCCGGATGCCTCTGCCAGCGCATCGTCGAGGCGATCGCCGTCTTTAGCCGGGTCATAGTGCTCGAAGGATTCGTCCTCACTCCAGTACGTCTCAAACGTGGCTTCAAACCGTTCAAGAAGGCTCGGAGTCGCAACGCGCGACAACCGCACGTTCCATTCGACACCGTCAATCAGCGCCGCATTGGAGAGGTTCGATGAGCCGATGTAGGCAGTATCGAAACCACTAGTTCTCCGGAACAACCACGCCTTTGCGTGGAGACGGGTGCGAAGCGCGTCATATTGGACCATTATCTCCGCGTTGTAATCGTTCACCAGCCGATCGAGGGTCTTGCGCTCCGTCGACCCCAAGTACGTGGTCGTAATGATTCGCAAGCGTTTGCCGGCAGCAGCAAAGTCGCGGAGCTGAGGTTCAAGCAGGCGGACACCGCTCCATCGAATGAAGGCACACACCAGATCAACAGAGTCCGCTGAAGCCATCTCGGCTGAAAGCTCGTGTCCAATAGACGGCTCACCGTTGCCAGCGTTCGTCAGCAATGCAACATCAGCAAGCGGGGTTGCCGGCCGAAGTCTTGTACGATCCTGAACGCCCGGTGCTGCATCCCGGAAAACGCGGAGGAGTTCCTCCGGCGGGGAGGCGACCAATTCATCCTCGGCGCCAACTACGCCAAGTAGTTCGTTTGCTTTGGTGAGCCTAGTGAGCGGGTTCGCGATGGACCGGAGCTCTCGCTCGACTATCGAGGCGATGTGCCGAGCGAAGACATGCGGCTGATCAGCTTTGTCGACGCCACGAATCTCCGATTTGAGGGGTGCCGACGCGAGCCCCCGCTTCAACCCATCCGTGATGAGCTTTTCGTAGATGCCCTCTTCCATTGGCTCAGTCTGTCAGGCCTCACCGACAGACTGTCTGAAACGCTTGCGGCGAACGAACACTGGCGAGAAGGACAACCGATGATCACAATTGCGGGCCTTGGGGACCTGGAGGCAGCACTCGCCGAGCATGGCAGGAATCGTGAGTTGTTCAGCGATGCATGCGAGGACTTCGACGTTCCGACGATGACGAAGTTGGACGAGGAGGAGGTAGACCTCTTGCACGAGGTCGCCTATAAGGCAGAGAAATTGGTCCACGCTATCCGCCAGGCATCGCCAGGCAACTAGGCAGTGGGCGCTCCTAGCAGTGGTACTGGACCGCCAACCCGAAGGGATTTGAACCATGGATATTGATGCACGGGGCGCGGTGCCCTACGTTCCCGATCGAAGTGACGAACCAGCACCCACCGCCGAGGACCGGCGCACCATCAACCGCGTGATCCGCGAGGCCACCCGGCATGGCATCACTTTGACCGCCGCGGATTTCGTCATCGTGCCCGGCTGGGGTCCGCTGCTGGACTCGATGGACCCCGACGAGTGGCTCGCGGACATGCTCATGGACTGAATGACAGCCGCCGTACCACGGCGCTCAAGATGCGTTCCGCGGAACGCCTCATCGGCACCGTTGGACAACAACGACCCCTCTAGCCCCTCTGGCCGTCGAGTCCGTTGATGAACTGCATCCCCAGGTCTCGGATCACCTCCAGCGTTTAAGTCACGTGTGCCATACTCCGCAAAGTCACATCGCGCACCGGGGGGTTTTAGTTCATGCGATCACATTTCCGTCGTCTCGCGATGCTCGCCGTCGCATCAACGCTCCTCGTCGCACCGGGTATCGCCGGCACCGCGGCGGCTCAACCTTCCGGCGGTGCTGACGGGCGCCACTGGACCGCCGACTACAAGGCGAACCCGCAGTACCCCGGTATGCACGCCGACCGCGACATACAACTGCGCATGAGTGACGGGGTGATCCTTAGAGCCAACGTCTACCGGCCCGCGGACCGATCGGGTCGACCCATCAAGACCAAGACTCCCGTGTTGGTGAACCTCACCCCCTACAGCAAGCTGATCTTCTCGATGGCCGGCGAGGCGGCCAACAATCCAGTGCTGTGGCCGCTCCTGGAACAGATCGTCGCGTCGGTCAACCTCACCGGAACCCCCATCGCGAGCGCCGAACAACTCCTCGGGCTCATCAAGGGCGGGGGCATCGCCATCAGCGGTGTCGACCCCCGCCTCGTCCGTTCGGGTTACACGCAGATCATCGTCGACGTCCGCGGCACCGGATGGTCGCAAGGCGTGTGGGATGTCTTCCAGGCCCGTGAACAGCAGGACACCCTCGAGGTCATCGACTGGGCTGCACGGCAGCCGTGGTCCAACGGCAAAGTCGGGATGACCGGCGGCTCCTACTCGGGCATCAACCAGATCTACGCCGCCAACAAGAACCCCGAGCACCTCAAGGCCATCTTCCCCGTCGTTCCCGGCGGCGACCTGGTGCACTCGATCGTCGCACCGGGCGGTGCCGTCGGGATCGGCTTCCTCCCGATGTGGCTGACCGGCGTCAACTCGCTCAAGATGATCCCCAACGTCGCTTCCATGCTCAACGGGACCTTCGATTGGAAGTGGCTCGCCTCCCGCGTCCACGACCCCGCGGTGTTCTTCCCACTGCTCATCGAGGCGCTGACCAACCCGAGTACCAAGCAACTGTCGCCGCCAGTGGCCGCGCTGGTCGACCCGAACAGCTCGATCCGACGCGACTACCTGGACCACGCCGACAAGATCCGCGTCCCGACGTTCATCCTCGGTGGGTGGTTCGACATCTTCACCTACGACGAGCTCCGCATGTACAACAAACTGCAACTGCCCACCGGGCAGAAGCAGCTGTTCATGGGCCCGACCTACCACGCGAACATGGGCTACAAGATGGGTGGCGCCGGCCAACCGCCCCGCATCGACGTCCTGCAGAAGGCCTGGTTCGACCGCTGGCTCAAGGGCATCGACAACGGTATCGACCGCTACGGTCCGGTGACGCTCTACCAACACGGCAACGGCTGGACGTCAACGTCGGACTTCCCTCGACCGGGCATGTCCTACCAGCGCATGTACCTGTCCGGACGGCGCAGCGGCACGGCCCCGACCGCCGCTCACGACGGGACGCTAACCCGGGCCGGCTCGTCGTCGCAGCGCTTGACCATCGCCCCGGGTCTGACGACGCTCTGCTCCCGCGAGTCGGCGCAACCGGCCGTCGGGATGCTCGCCGTCTTCCCCGCGTGCACCGATGACTCGCGCATCGCCGAAACCAACGCGCTCACCTTCACCTCTGCGCCCGTCCGGACGCCGACGGTGATCAGCGGCCCCACCAACCTGCATCTCAACACCGTCTTGGATGCCAGGGACGGCTACTGGGTGGCGACGTTGAACGACGTTGCGCCCAACGGGGTTTCGACGCAACTGACGTCGGGACAGGTCGTGGCGTCACTGACCGCGTACGACCCGGCGCGTTCGACCTTCGCGCCCAACGGCGACGTCGTTGACCCGTACACCTGGCTCTCGCTGGCCAAGCGCAAGCGAATCGTGCCGGGCCGAGCGGTCACCGTCGACGTGGGGCTCCTGGGCACCGACCTGCTCCTGCGGCCGGGCCACCGTCTGCGCGTCGACGTCTATGCGATGAACCTGTCCAAGGGCCTCCCGCTGGCCGCGCTGTTCAACGACTGGGTGTTCGACTGGATCGACGTCCCCGCCATCGTGCGCGCGTCCGAGGAGATCCTCGAGTACGCGAGCAGCGATGTCGAGGCGCTGCCGCAATGGAGTTTCGGCACCGTCACTCTGCTGGGCGACGCCGCTCATGCGATGTACCCGAACGGATCGAACGGCGGCTCGCAGGCCACGCTCGACGCACGCACGCTGGCCTATCAACTTGCCACCCAGCCGACGGTCGCGGCGGCCCTGACCGAATACGAGCAAGCCCGCCGTCCACTGACGACGGCGCTGCTGGCCAAGACCCGCCAGACCGGGCCGGAGCGGATCATGGCGCTTGCGCGCGAACGCGCCCCGCAGGGCTTCACCCATGTGCACGACGTGATCAGCCGCGAGGAACTCGAGGAGATCGCCGCCGACTACAAGCGTGCGGCCGGCTTCCACCCCGACCACTTGCACGCGCGGTCGTCGCTGACTGTCGAGGTCGAGGGGCCGTGAGCCCGGTGCTCGTCCCGGTCGCCGAGATCGAGGTGATCCTCGGTGAGTCCGTCGACGTCGGGATCACCCGCGACGGCCACCGCCGTGTCACACCGATCCTCGGCGGCACAGTGCGGGGATTGCCGTCGGCTGAGGATTCCGTGGTGGAGGCGCTACGCGCCGAGATCCGGCCCGGCGGCGGAGACCGTCAGCTGATCCGCGGTTCGGGCGACGGTCTGGTCGTCGAGATCGATGCTACGTATGACGCCCGGACCGCCGAGGGGGCGTTGATCGGCATCCGCGCCCAGGGCGTGCGCACCACTAGTGAGGCCGGCGTCTACTTCCGCGTCACGATCCGGTTCGAAACCGCCGACCCGGCGCTGGCCGGCCTGCAGGATGCCCTCTTCATCGCCGACGGGACTCGCGACGCCGATCGCGTGCGGCACACGGTCTATCGCGTGGGGTGACTTCTCATATCAGATAAATATCTGATGTTGTGCTAGCCTAGTGCATGGCCACCGCAACAGAAACCTTCACCGAACTTCTCCGCCACCCCAAGGACGTCGTCGCGCGTACCGAGAACGGTGCCGTAAGGATCACGCGGCGCGATGCCGACGACCTAATCCTGATGAGGGCTGGCGACCTCGAAGACAAAGAAGCGGGGATAGCCCTCGCCTCGGCGCTGATGCGTGCCGTCATGCGCGCCGACGGGAACATCGCCACGGCACTCAGCGCCTTGCATCCCTGGATCCTCGCGCTCCCCGCCGAAGACCAGCATCAGTGCGCCACCGAAATCGGCCATCTTCTATGGAGCTCCGTCGAACTCGGAAGTTACCGACGCCTCCTGGAAGAGTTCGACGCGTGGCGAGGCACTGCCGAAGCGCACGCCTCGGGAATGCGTGCCATAACCGACTTTGAATGGTTTAGGCAAGACGGACCCCGCGTCGCGCGCCCCGAGTAACTGCAATGACTCCATCGGGCCGCGACCTCCCAGTCGTCCGGCCGACCAAGAAGACCGAGTACGAGATCCGGTTCATCAATCGCGCAGCGCAGAAAGGGTGGATCGATCTCGTGGCCGTCGCAACGAATGCGGCCACGGATGCGGCGCTAGAGGCAACCGCCGCAAGTCGAAAGCGAAATTCTGGTGCGAACCCGCAACGCAAGGCGAGTTGGAATCGCGGAATTCGCATGCCACCGTAGGCTCACTACATGCCCCTCTCCCTCACGCGCTGGCGAGAGTCTGAGCCCGAGGAGATCCGCAGCTGGATCACCGAGGTGAACGACGGCATCATCGCCGTCGCAGGTATGGGACTCGGTCTGGCCGGAGCCGACGTCGAAGCGCGAACCACTTACGCCGTGGTGATCATCAACGCCTTCGTCGGCGCTCTGGTGGCGTTCGGCGCGAAGCTCGGGGAACGACTCGCCGACGTCGAAGCCGAGCGCGACCTCATCGGCCACGAGTCGCAACGCCTGGCGATGACGCCCGACGAGGAGAGGGCCGAGATCGTCGCATGGTTCGAGGAGAAGGGCGTCAGCACGACGACCGCACAGAACGTCGCCGACGAGTTGAACGAGGGCGACGCCTTGGGCGCCCATCTCCTCATCGAGTACGGGATCAAGGATTTCACCACGACCCGGGCGGCCTGGAGTGACGCGATTCAGGTCGGGATGGCGTTCCTCGTCGGCGCGATTCTGCCGGTCCTCGCGACCATCGTCACGCCGTGGGACACGCACGTCGTCGGGATCGTCGCGATCGCGACGGTATCGCTAGCGGTGACCTCGTTCACCCTCTCGCGGCTCGGCCACTCCAACCCGGTAGCGACGGTCGCGCGTTCGCTCATCCTCGGATTCGGCACGCTGGCGGCAGCATTCGCGCTCGGCGATCTGCTGCTGTAGGCCGTGGGTCAGGCTGAGACGCTACGGCGCCTCGCCGGCGGTGAGTCCGCCGTCCATGATGAACTCGCTGCCCGTGGAGTACGACGACTCGTCGCTGATCAGGAAGACGACGAACGTCGACACCTCGTCGGGCTGGGCAGCGCGACCCAGCGGGATCTTCAGCATGTCGTCGGGGATGTTCTCGGTCATCGGCGTGCGGATCAAGCCGGGGTGGATCGAGTTGACCCGGATGTTGTGCGGTCCCAGCTCGAGCGCCGCCGACTTCGCGAGGCCGCGCACAGCCCACTTCGAGGCCACGTAGCCGTGCGCCCAGGGGCTACCCTGCAGGCCCTCGACCGACGACACGTTGATGATCGAACCACCGCCGGCCGCCTTCATCGGATCGACCGCCTTGACCATGCCGATGAACGACCCGGTCAGGTTCACGTCGAGGATCTGGCGGAACTTGTCGATGCGGAACTTCTCCAGCTGCGCGCCGTTCACGATGCCGGCGTTGTTCACCAAGCCGTTGAGTTTGCCGAACTCGTCGACAGCGGTCTTGATCGCCGCGTCCCAGTCGTCCTCGCTCGTAACGTCGAGGTGGACGTACCGGGCGTTAGGGCCGATCTCCTCGGCGAGCGCACGCCCCTCGTCGTCGAGGATGTCCCCGATGACGACCTTGCCGCCCTCGGCGACAAGCGCCCTCGCATGCTCGGCGCCCATGCCCCGAGCGCCGCCGGTGATCAGTACAACTTTGTCGTCTACGCGTCCCATGAAGCGCTACGGTACCCCGGAAAATGGGAAATGAGAACACGTTCTAGTAATCTGTGGTCTACTGATCTGGACACCTGTCCGGACAAATGTACATCTACCTGCGCAAACGCCCGGACCTGCTCCGATAACTGTCGAGGAGAAAACCCATGGCCATCCGAGTCGCACACGTCGGGACAGGCAACGCCGGTCGCATCGCGCTGACCCAACTCATCGAGGACCCCCGGTTCGAGCTCGTCGCCCTGTGCGTCTCGACACCGTCGAAGATCGGCAAAGACGCCGGCGAACTCGCAGGCCTCGACGTCGTCACCGGCATTACCGCCGTCGGATCGATCGATGAGCTGATCGCTACCCAGCCCGAGTGCGCCGTCTACTGCGCAATGGGCGACACCCGGCCGATCGAGGCGTTCAACGACTGCCTGCAGATCCTGGCCGCGGGCATCAACATCGTCGGGACCTCGCCGGTGGGGATGCTGTACCCGTACGGCAACATGCCCGACAAGGCCATCGCGAAGATCGACTCATGCGCCAAAGAGGCCGACGTGTCCATCTATGTCTCCGGCGTCGACCCGGGGTTCGCCAACGACCTCCTCCCCTTCGCGCTGGCCAGCACTTGCCAGAAGGTCACCCAGGTCCGCTGCTACGAGATCGCCGACTACGCCACCTACGACGGCGTCATCACGATGCGCGACATGATGGGCTTCGGCAAGCCGCTCGAGGAGACTCCGCTGCTGTTCCTGCCCGGCATCCTCGGCCTCGGCTGGGGTACCACCCTGCGCATCCTGGCCGCTGGCTTCGGCGTCGAGATCGACGAGATCCGTGAACGCCACGAGAGCTTCCCCGCGCCCGAGTCCTACGACATCGCCGCGCTGCACATCGAGAAGGGCACCCGCGCGGCCGTGCGGTTCGAGATCATCGGCCTCGTCGACGGCAAGGAGGCGATCGTGATCGAGCACATCACCCGCACCCGCGACGACCTGTGCCCGGACCTGGCCCGACCTCCCCACGGCGGCGGCGCCTACCGCGTCGAGATCACCGGCGAACCGTCGTACATCGTCGACATCACCCCAACCAGCGACAAGGGCGACCACAACCACGCAGCCATCGCCGCCGGCGTCGGCCGTGTTGTGAACGCCATCCCCACCGTCGTCGCAGGGCCGTCGGGAGTCCGCACGACCCTCGACCTCCCGCTCATCACGGGGCCGGGGCTGACTCCCTGAGCCATTTCGGCTCACGGGATCTCGATACGCATTCTCGGCTAGCTCCTCGAAGGCACTCGATCACCGAGTCGACTATTTCCAGTACGCCTGGGCCTTGATCGAAGTCTTGGGGAGACCGTGAACCGACTTGAGGGTCTTGGTGATCGCGCGGGTGGTGCGCCAGTCGGAGGCGACCCAGGCGAAAGTTCCTTCCGAGACGGTGACGCTCTCGGCTTGCTCACGGAGAAGACGACCGCCGTCGAGACGCTGTACCCAGGTCACTTCATGTTGCGGCTTGGCGTGCACCGGCAAGGTCGCCTCGAGCTCCTCCTGCCATTCCAGGAAGACCCGCGCAGGCGTCTCGCCGATAGCGTCGAGCAAGGTGTTGATCGCCGGCAGTGATGCGGCGTCACCGAAGACGACGAACTCCTTGGGCAGCGGGGTGGGCAATTGGAAGTTGGAGCCCAGCATCGTCGCGTCGATCTGGTCGCCGACCGATGCTCCGCGCGCCCAATTGCTGGCCGGCCCGTCGGCATGCAGAGCAAACTCAAGAGAGAAGCTGCCGGATGCCACGTCCTGGTCGAGCAGCGTGTACGCGCGCTGATGGGGCTTGTCGCCCGGAAACCACATGCGCACCCACTGCGTCGGGTGCGGCGGATGCTCCTCCAATAGCCGTTCGGCGGTGAAGCCGAGGCGCATGTAACCCTCGTTGATCTTCTCGACCGACGTGACCGTCATCTGATAGTCGTCGGCGCCTGACACCTTCATCAGGACGCCCAAAGCTCCTTTACCCATGCCACCCAGCTTAGCCTGCCCTAATTATTGGGCTGGATAGCGGCCGGGCCGGTGGGCGGCGCTAGAGTCGATGCGCGCGCGGCTCGATCCGCACCGCGAAACCGCCGAGATCGACCGTTATCGGCGCAAGCGCCCTGCCTGCGTCGAGGTGCTGTCCGTCGGTGAAGTCGCAGTGACCGTTGGGGTTGATGACGACCGTCTGGCCGGCAACCGGGTTGTAGAAACTCACGCGCGCTGCTCCCTGCACCTCCCACGGTTGACGTCCGATCGCCTGGTGCAACCAGTCGGCCAGGAATGGATACGCGCGGTACACAACCGTGCGCGAGCGTCCATCGCCGCCGGTCACAATCGGCGGCGGCACCTGGATCGGCGAGAACCCCGGGGTCACCGTCCGGTCCGTGCGATACCCCGGCGCCGACACGCCGTTTGCGGGTTGGCCTAGGTCCGGCTTCACCGGCTCGGCCGCCGCGGGTGCGGCGACCAGCATCAATGCGGTCGCACCGCTCAGTACTGCAATCCCGATACGCATGGAACCAACGATCGCTGTCCTATAGGACCTAAACCAGATCTGCGACCAGCCCGATTCCAACCCCTGCTGAGATCTATCCCCTGTCCATGCACCTCGGTGATAATCACGGAGGTCGAGGCAATACGTACATTTTTCAGCAGCATGGAGCCGTATGCCGCCCCGCTGCGTCTAAGAAGACGTGGACGTTGGCGTGTACTCCCGGACCGAATTGGTTGCCCGCGGCGAAACTGACAGCACACTGCGCCGATCAGTACGGTCCGGTGCGCTGACCCGGGTGCGCGGCGGCTGGTACGCGACCCCCACTGCGAACCCGGCGGCAGTCGAGGCGGTTCGCCGAGGCGGAGTGCTCTCATGCGTGTCGGCTCTGGACCTCCACGACTTCTGGGTGGCACCCGGCTATCCCGGTGTGCACGCCCGCGGGACACGCGCCAACAACCGCGCGGGATTCTGTCGGCACCACGGCCGCCTGCATCGCGCCGGTGGCGCGATCGATTCACCCGCACTCGCTCTGGCATGCGCCGCGAAATGTATGCGTGCCGAAGACTGGATCGCCGCGGTCGATTCGGTGCTGAACACCAAGAAGATGACAGTCGAGGACATGCGCAGCGCGCTGGATGGACTCATCGATTACGACGCCATGCAGCTTCTCGAGAAATGCGACCCGGACGCCGAATCCGGGACCGAGTCGATCGTGCGAGTCCGGCTCCGCGCTCACAATTTCAAAGTGGCCGTCCAGCCGCGCATTCCCGGTGTCGGGCGCTACGACCTCGGGGTCGGGCGCCTCCTCATCGAGTGCGACAGCAAGACCCACCACATGGGCGAACGGGACTACGAGCGGGATCGCTGGCGCGACCGCAAGGTCATGTTGGCCGGATACCTCCCGATCCGCCTCACCTACTCGACCGTCTTCTACGACTGGGAGGACGCAATGGCCGACATCGTGGCACTCACCCGCAAGTCGCGGCACAGGTACGGCGCGCAGAGCTGCTGAAAAATGTACGTATTGCCTCGACCTCGGTGATTATCACGGAGGTGACTGCGCAGGGGACATATCTCCGCAGCGATAGCCTGAGCCCATGCCCACGACAGCCGAGGAACTCATGCGATCGCGTTTTGCGGCGTTCCGCGACGGTGATGCGCAGTGGCTCCTCGACACCTGGCACCCGTCGACCAGACCCGAATCAGTCGACCTCCACGACAACCCGCGCTGGCGAGGTCTGCAGATCATCGATACCCAGGACGGCGGCGTCGGTGACGACACCGGGGTCGTCGAGTTCCGCGCCACCTACCTCGATGGGGATGGAAACCTCGGCGTGCTGCACGAACGGTCCCGCTTCGTCCGCGAGGACGGCCGGTGGTTCTACGTCGACGGGGTCATCTCTGACTGACGCCCGGCACCGAACCACTCGACCGGCATCGACGGGCCCGGCCTATCGTCGAAGCCATGACCCACGTCTTCGATGAAGCGATCGCCGTGGACGCCCGGCCCGACGGCGTCTTCCACGCGACTACCCACCCGGCCTACGGCAACATGGTCGGGCCGTTCGGCGGCATCACCGCCGCAACCGTGCTCAACGCCCTCCTGCAACACCCAGATGTCCTCGGTCAACCGCTAGCGCTGACGATCAACTTCGCCGCCCCGGTCGCTGACGGAACCTGGGACTTGCACACCCGTATCGAGCGCACCAACCGGACCAACCAGCACTGGACGTTCACCATCTCCCAGGACGGCGCGACGGTCTCTACCGGCAGCGCGGTCTTCGGCATCCGCCGCGAGACGTGGGGCGACACCGAAGTCCGGCCGCCCGCCGCCGACCCCGCCACCATCGCCGACACCGCCCCGGTCGACTTCCCGGACTTCATCGCCTGGGCCCGCAACTACGACAAGCGGTTCGTGGTCGGCGAGCTCGTGTACGAGAGCCCCAACAACGACTCGACCTCGACCCTGTGGCTGCGAGATCTACCCGAACGCCCGTTGGACTATCCGGCACTCACCTCGATGTCCGACGCGTTCTTCCCCCGCGTCTTCCTGCGCCACGGCGCCTACATGCCGGCGGGGACGATCACCATGACCACCTACTTCCACGCGTCGCCCGACGAACTCGCAGCGCAGGGCAGCGACTACGTGCTGGGCACGGCGCGCGCGCAGCGGTTCAGCCATGGCCACTTCGACCAGTACGCCCAACTCTGGGGCGGCGAAACCCTCCTGGCGACCAGCCATCAACTCGTCTACTTCAAGGATCCGCAGGGCTGAGCGGGTGCCGCGCCAACCAACTGCCACAATGACGATCATGAGAGATGCAGTCATCGTCGACGCCGTCCGGACTCCGATCGGCAAGCGGAACGGCTCGCTGGCCGACGTACACCCGGTCGACCTGTCGGCCACGGTGTTGAGCGCCTTGGCGCAGCGCACCGGATTCGACCCCGCCACCATCGACGACGTCGTGTGGGGCTGCGTCAGCCAGGTCGGCGACCAGTCGGGCAGCGTCGGACGCCTGGCCGTCCTCGCGGCGGATTGGCCGCAGACGGTCCCGGCCACCGTCGTCGACCGGCGGTGCGGCTCGGCGCAGCAGGCGGTGCACTTCGCGGCCGCGGGCGTTATCTCCGGCCAATACGAGGTCGCCATCGCCGGCGGTGTTGAATCCATGTCGCGGGTCCCGATGGGCTCGGCGCGCGCCGCCGGGGTGCCCTACCCGCCGTCGGTCCTGGACCGGTTCGGCGTCGACACGTTCAACCAGGGCGTCGGTGCGGAGATGATCGCCAGCCGCTGGGGCATGTCGCGCACACAGGTCGACGAATACTCCGCACGCAGCCACGAGCGCACCGCCGCGGCCGCCGACGCCGGTGCCTTCGACAGCCAGCTGGTGAAACTCAACGAACTCGCCTTCGACGAGGGGCTGCGCCGCACCACTACGGTCGAGACGCTCGCCGGCTTGAAGACCGCGTTCGACGAGAACGGTGTGATCACCGCGGGCAACTCGTCGCAGATCTCCGACGGTGCGGCCGGTCTGCTCATCACGAGCTCCGAGTACGCCAAGCAGCAGGGCTGGACGCCGATCGCGCGGGTCCACACCGCGGTCCTCGCCGCCGATGACCCCGTCATCATGCTGACCGGCCCGATCCCCGCGACGCAGAAGGCACTGCAACGCTCCGGACTGTCGATCGCCGACATCGGCGCCTTCGAGGTGAACGAGGCATTCGCCCCCGTGCCCATGGCCTGGCAGGCCGAGACCGGCGCGAGCGATGACGTGCTGAACCCGCTCGGCGGGGCGATCGCCGTCGGGCATCCGCTCGGCGGGTCCGGTGCGATCCTCATGACCCGGCTGGTTCACCACATGCGCGACAACGGCATCCGCTACGGCCTGCAAACCATGTGCGAGGCCGGTGGGATGGCCAACGCGACGATCCTCGAACTCGTCGACTGAGGCTCCCCGCACCCCGTACGACCGGCGGATATCCCGTGGGTTAGGCTTGCCTTATGAACCTGACTCCCCTGGGCTGGACGCGCGCCGCGAGCGCCGCCGCCGCTCTCGTCGTGTCTGCTGCCATCGCCGTCCCCGGAACCGCTTCGGCGGCACCGTCCTACACCGTCACCGCGGTTCCCGCCGGTGTGTCCAGCGGCGGTGAACTCGCCCTCGATGCGGGCCGCAAACAGCTGTTCATCGCCGACAACAACGACTCGCTGCGCACCACCGGTAAGGACTTCATCCCGTCGCCCGACCCGGTGCGCCCGAAGGTCGAAGTGTTCAGCACCGTCACCAAGACCCCGGTCCGCAGCATCGACCTTTCCAACCAGCCGGGCGGCCGGATGATGTTCGGGACCACCGAGGTACTCCCGGTGCAGCAGGTGCCCGACGGCCTGGCCATCGATCCCAAGCGCAGCCGCGTCCTGGTCACCAACGCCCACGCCAGCGGCATCACCGTGTTCAGCATGGACGCCAAGGCCGTGAGCCCGCGCAACCTGATCGCACTGCCCACGTCGCACCCGATGGGCGCGGTCGCCGACCCGGCCACCGGCAAGTTCTACGTCGGCCTCAACGGAACCAACAAGGTCGCGATCGTGTCGTCGGGCGGGCGTCTCGTCGGTGAGATCCCCAACCTTTACAAGGCGTCCTTCCCCGACATCGACGCCTCGCGCAACCGTCTCTACGTCGGCAACGCCGATTACGACGCGAAGAAGAACAACTTTGTCGCTGTCATCGACCTACGCACCAACCGCGTAATCAAGAAGATCGCCACCCCGTCGAATTCGCGCGCGAAGGTCGACCCCACGACCGGCCGCATCTGGGCCAACAGCTTCGACACCGGCAAGATCTCGATCATCGACCCGGTGTCGCTGCGGATCGTGAAGACTATCGATACCAAGACATCGCCGTCGAAGCTGGCGATCGACGCCAAGCGCCGCCTGGTCTACTCGGCCAACCTGCAACGCAAGACGATCACCGTCTACAACGCCGACTCGGGCGCGATCCTGACCACGGTTCCGACGGGCGTGGCGATCCACACCATCGCCGTCGACCAGGCCACCGGCATCGTCTACGGCACGCAGCACATCGGCAAGAACCTGACGATCCTCACGCCCCGGTAGCCCCGGATCGTGGCGACGCTCACCTACACCCTCGCACCGGGGGTGAAGTGCCTGCTGGCCGGCGCGGACACCGCGGTCATCCTGCCCAGCAAGACCCGGCTCGAGGGCCTGTCGCCCAAACCGATGGCGGCGCTGCGAGCGCTCAACGCCGGGCCGATCCGCTTCTCCGCCGACCCGCCCGCCGACGTGGCCGCGGTGCTGGCGCATCTGCTGGGCGCGGGTGCGGTGACCCTGGCGATCGATGAGGCGTACACGCTGCGGCCGTTCCGCGCCGCACCGTCACCGCGACCGACCGTCGGCGTCGCCACAGCGCACCTGTCCAAGTTCAGCGTGCTGCGACAGGTCGACGGCGCTGCGGTGCTGGAATCGCCCCGAGCCTGGTGCGACGTCGAGATCACCGACCCCGCACTCCTCGCGCCGCTGCTCGGCTTGAGCGACAACGCGCCGGCCCAGTTCTGGACCGACCTGGTGTGGACCGGGCACGCCGTCGTCGACGACGAGAACACCGAGTTCGCCACCGCAGCCTGGGGTCCGCATGAGCTGTGGTTCCACCGGCGCAGCACCGTCGGCGACCGCACGACCAGTTGGGCGCACTTCGGCCCGACGCGCTGGGCCGACGGCCGCTTTGACCCGGTGCCCGAGGCGCCGGCGCCCTACCCGGGCGAGGCCGTCGCCCTGCGCACCCCCGACCTCGACGCCCTGCGGACCGGCGACATGTCATTGACCGCCGCGGTCGAGGACCGACGTTCGGTGCGAGAGTTCGACGACGACCATCCGCCGACGCTGGCCGCGCTCGGCGAACTGCTCTACCGCAGCGCGCGAACCCGCGCATCGGTGCGCGAGGGCCTGCCGAGCAAGCCCTATCCGTCGGGCGGTTCGCTGTACGAACTCGAGGTGTACCCGATCGTGCGCGTGGCCGAGGGCGTCGCCCCGGGGATGTACCACTACGACTCCGCCGCCCACACCCTGGAACCGGTGGCCGACATCGACGACCCCGCGGTGCAGCGACTCTTGGAACCGGCGGCACTGACCCTGGCCGACGGCAAGCAGCCGCAGGTGCTGTTCGTGCTGGCCGCCCGTGTCGGGCGGATGATGTGGACCTACGAGCAGATGCCGTACGCGGTGATCCTCAAGCACGCCGGGATCCTCACTCAGTCGCTGTACCTGATCGCCACCGCGATGGGCCTGGGCGGCGTCGCCCAGGGCTACGGCGACACTGCGGCCTTCGCCGCCGCCACCGGACGCGACGAACTCGACGAGTGCCTAGTCGGCAGCTTCGTCGTCGGCACCCCAGCCGCGGACTAGCTCCGTCACGACGGCGAGCCACAAGTCGGCCAGTTCGCGGGCCTGCGCCGCGTCGAGCAGGTCAGACCCGTACCGCCAGTTGGTGACCAGCTGCGGACCGTCGGCGGTCGCCCGCACCACCGACACGACGTCGAGTGTGTAGCGCAGCGGCAGGTCGGGCTCGGGGTCGATCGGCAGGTGCTCGTTGAGTGCGAGATCGGTGACCGGTGCCCACGCAGGGTCACCGGCGTCGAATCCGCCGCCGGGCACGCCCAGGTCGAAGCGGCCCAGGTAATTGAACTCGACCTGCGGTTCCTCGGCGGCGCGAAGCACCTCGTCGGACGCCGTGTACTTGAGCAGACCGAAATCCATGCCGGTGTTCGGGATAGCGGCGACACGATCGGCAACGGCGTCGATCACCTCGACCGCCAGCGACGGCTGCGCGCGCAACCGGTCCAGATCGACCCAGTCGTCCCCCGCGCCGAGACGCACCGGGAAGACGGTCGTGAACCAGCCCAGAGTGCGGGCGGTATCGACCAGCGAATCGTCGGAACCGAGGACGTGGTCCTCGCGGCCATGGCCCTCCAGTGCGATGAAGGCACCGCCGGTCGGGTCATCGCCGCGCCGAGTGCGCCACGAGGTCAGCGTGACCGTCAGCGCCGCGAGGAGGAACTCCCGCATGCCGATGCGACGGTCGATGCGCGCCAAGACCGCGGCGGTGACGTCCTGCTCGGTCAGCGCGATCTCCGACGCCAGCGAAGCCCAGGTGTCGCTGGTCGGGTCGGGCTTGCGCGATCCGAAGGCGGGGTCGATCCCGGCGACGACGTCGCGCCAGTAGTCGCGCTGTGCGTCGACGTCGGTGCTGTTCGCGCGCTCGGTGAGCAGGCGGCACCAGCGCCGGTAGTCGGTGAACTCGGGTGTCACGTCGGGGGTGGCGCCGCCGGCGATAGCGAGTCCGGCCTCGAAGAGGTCGGTGAACAGCACCTGCCAGCTCACCGCGTCGGTGGCGATGTGGTGGATGGCGAGCAAGACGATGTCGGTGGCCTCGCCGGCACGCAACCGGGTCGCGGCGAGCATCGCGCCCGTGTCCGGGTCGATCCGGTCGTTGGCGGCCCGCGCGGCGGGGGTGATCAGCGCCGCCAAGTCCGGGCCCGACGCCGCGGCGAGCACCGTATGCGCGTCCACCGCACCCGGTGCGCGGGTGACGACCGAACCGTCGACGACGGTAGCGCGCAACATGTCGTGGGCATCGATGACGGCCTGCAGCACCGACACCAACTCCTCGTCGGAAACGGTGGCAGGCAGGGCGAGCAGAGCGGTCTGCGTGAACCGGCGGTAGTTGCCGTACTCGTACATCCACTCGACGACGGGCAGCGGGTCGACGGTCCCGTACTCGCGGGCGGCGACGACCGCCTCGATCGCGGCCGCTCGGTCGACGGCGGCAGCGGCATCACGAATAGTGCTGTGCGCCAGTATGTCTCGTGCCGCAATCCGGTGCCCCTGGTTTCGCAGGGCGTTGACGACGGCCATCGCGACGATGCTGTCGAGGCCGTAATCGAAGAGGTCGTCGGTGACGCCGGGCGCCGTGCCGAGCATGTCGGCGATCGCGGCGGCCACGGCGTGCTCGGTGTCGGTCGCGGGCTTCTCACCGTCGACGTGGTCGGCGAAGGCAGCGGCCGCGGAATCGGCCAGCGCCTTGGCGTCGAGTTTGCCGTTGCTCATCATGGGCAGGGCCGGCAGGCACACGATCCGTGCGGGCACCATGTGCGCGGGGACCTGTCGGCCCAATGCGCGGCGGACCGTCGCAGCGTCGAGTTCGGGCCCCTCGGCACCGACGACGAAGCCGACAAGAGCCGCCCCGGTGGGCCGCGGCGTGGCAAGCACTGCGGCGGTGCGCACGCCCGGTACACGGCGCAGTCCGGCCTCCACCTCGCCCAGTTCGATGCGGTAGCCACGGATTTTCACCTGGTCGTCGCTGCGGCCGACGAATTCGAGGTTGCCCTCGCCGCTCCACCGCACGAGGTCTCCGGTGCGGTACATGCGCTGCCCCGGTCGTGCGGGGTCGGCGACGAATCGCGTAGCGGTCTGACCGGGCCGTCCGAGATAGCCGCGGGTCAGCTGCGCGCCGCTCAGATACAGCTCGCCGACGACGCCGACGGGGGTGGGGAGCAACCGCGAGTCGAGCACGGCGGCGCGCATCCGCCGCGTCGCGCGGCCGATGGTCGGGGTCGCGGTGTCGGCCACGCGGGCGACGGCGGCCTCGACCGTCGTCTCGGTGGGTCCGTAACAGTTGTGGACCTCGGTGGTCTCCAGCGAACCCAGCTGTGCCCACAGCTGGGGGCCGATCGCCTCGCCGCCCAGGGCCAGCACGCTCACCCCCTGCGAGCCCGCACCGACCAGTCCGGCCGCGGCGAGCTGCGCGAACATCGACGGGGTGGTGTCGATCATGTCGATCTGAGCGTCGCGCAACCCGGCGACGAGTCGGCTCGCGTCGCGCATCTGGTCGTCGGAGAACAGGTGCAGTTCGTGCCCGTCGAGCAACGCCGCGAGCGGTTGCCAGGAGGCGTCGAAACTGAACGTCCACGCGTGCGCGACCCGCAGCGGACGGCCCAGTCGAGCTTGCGCGGGGGCGAGCATGCGGTCGCGGTGATCGGCGGCGTAGCTGGCGACGGCGCCGTGCGTGCCGACGACGCCCTTGGGCTCGCCGGTGGAACCGGAGGTGAAGATGACGTAGGCGGCGCTCTCGGATTGCAGCGCTGGTGTCGGCGCCGTGGCGGGCTGCTCGGCTAGACGCGACACCACGTCAGGATCGTCGACGACGAGGCAGGTGCGGTCGGCGAAGCGCTCGGCGTCGGCAGCGGTCGTCAGGACGACAGCGGTGTCGGTCGTCGACAGCAGGAACTCGATCCGATTGGGAGGCAGCGCGAGGTCGACGGGCACGTAAGCGGCGCCGGCCAGATGCGCCGCGAGGATCGCGACGACCGAGCGGCCCGACCGTGGCAATGCGACGGCGACCACCGCCTCCGCGGGGGTGGATTCAGGGCCCACTCGGGGTGGATTCAGGGCCCAGTCGGGGTGGAATTGGGGCCCAGTCGGCGGGGTTTCGGGGCCCACTCGGCGGGGTTTTGGGGCCCACTCGGCGGAAAGGAGGTGGGCCAGACGGGCGGCGTCGGCGAGGAGTTCGCCGTAGGTCCACGTGCCGTCATCGGCGACCAGGGCGGTCGCGTTCGGATTGCGCTCGACCACCGCGGCGAAAGCCTCGATGATGGTCTCGGCAGGGACGGTGTCGAGCGCGCCAGTATCCGCCGACTGGGCCCCAATATCCGCCGAGTGGGTCGCCGCACCTCGCCGAGTGGGCCCGGAATCCGCCCCGACTGGGCCCGGAATCCACCCCGACTGGGTCGTCCGGGGCATGCCACCGATGAGGGCGTGCTCTTCCGGAAGCAGGACGTCCAGGGAGTCCGGTTCATCGGCGTCGGGCAGTTGGCGACAGACCTGCAGAACTCGGCGCGCGACGTCGGCGGCCACAACGCCACCGAGGGCAGCGGGCTGGGATTCGGTGATGACGACGAGCTCACCGTCGACGAGGTAGGCCACGACAGTCAGCGGGTAATGCGACAGGCTCTCCATCGCCAGCGGCAGGAACCGAGCGCCGTCGGCTGCGGTGACCGGCTGGGTGGCCGCGCCGATCGGCGCGTTCTCGAACACGAACAGCGTGTCGAACAACGGCGAGTGCCCGGTGGCCCGGGCGATGTCGGCCAGGCCCAGGTAGGCGATGTCGCGCTGGCGCGCCGATGCGCGCTGCAGCGCGCGGCAGTGGTCGACGACGCTCGCCGCGCCCTCGGCGTCGAGGTCGACGCGGGCGGGCACGGTGTTGATGAACAGGCCGACCATCTCGTCGACGCCGTCGACACCCTGGGGGCGCCCGGAGACGGTGGTGCCGAACACCACGTCGCGCCGGTCGGTCAGCCGGCCCAGGACCGTCGCCCACGCGAACTCGACGGCGGTGTTGACGGTGAGCCCGTTGCGCCGCGCCCAACCGACGAAGCGCTCGGTCTCAGCCGCCGACAGCGCATGCCGGGTACGGGCGGGCTCCGCGTCGGGAATGACACCCGTGCCCAGCAGCAGCGGCTCGACGTCGGCCAGTTCGCGCGACCACGTCTCGAGCGTGGCGGCCCGGTCCTGGCGACCGAGCCAGGCGATGTAGTTGCGGTAGGGCCGAACCGGGCCGAGCCCTTCGGCGCTGCCGTCGGCGTTGTAGACGGCGAGCAGCTCGCCGAAGAACAGCGCCAACGACCACCCGTCCATGAGGACGTGATGCACGGTCAGCAGCAACCGGTAGCGACCGTCGGGCAGCTCCGCGAGCACGGCGCGCAGCAACGGGCCGCGGCGCAGGTCGAACCGCTTGAGCCGCTCGTCGACGACGAGCCGATCGAACTCGGCACCATCGACACGGACACTGCGCCAGGGCAGCACGACCGACGCCGGGACGATCTGCACCGGATGTGGCACGCCGGTGTCCCACAGCGAGACCCGCAGGTTGGGGTGACGATCCAACATCGTCTGAAGGCTCACGCGCAGGACGCTCTCGCGCACCGGCCCGGTGATCTCGGTGACGAACTGCATGCTGTAGAGGTCCAGGCCGTCGACGCCGGCCACCTCGGCAAGGGAGAACAAGCCCTCCTGCAGCGGCGACAACGCCAGGACGTCGACGACCTCGGGGGCCGCGCTTTGAGTCTCGGTGGTCACTACTGCTGTGCCTTCCACGCCGCACTCACCGAGGCGAGCAGGTCGTCGGGCAGGCCCGACGCCGACATCGCGGCGGGCTCGTCGGCAACTGTGTCACCGGCTTCCTTTGCGGCCTGCTCCGCCACCGCGGCATCCAGCAATGCTTGCCCCTCGCCGGCGTCGACCGACTCAGCGAGCTCGACGATCGAGTAGAAGTCGAACACCTGCTGCGGGCTCATCACCAGTCCGGCCTCCGCGGCCTTGGCCGCCCACTGCAGGGAGATGACGCTGTCACCGCCGACGGCGAAGAAGTTGTCCTCGCGGCCGATCCCGGCCACTCCCAGGAGCTCTTCGAGCAACGCGATGAGCGTGGTCTCGGTGGGCGTCTGGCCTGGTCCGCCAAGCGTGTCGAGCACCATCACCGGGGCGGGGGCCGCACTGGTGTGGTTGTCGACGACGAAGGACTCCGGTGCAAGGGCGCGCAAGGTCTCGGCCAGCGCCGGGCCGGCGCCCGGTCCACTCAACACCCAGCTGCGCACCGACGGTGCATCGGTGAGCCCCGAGTGCGGCAGCGCCGCCAACGTCGACGGTGCGGCGACGATACGACGCGGAGCGCGATCGCCGATCAGCTGTGCCAGGGCCACCGGATCATCGCCGTGGTCGACGACGGTGAGCGTGGCGCCCAGCGCGACCGGCGCATCGGCAGCCGCGTCGGGGACGGTGGCCGCCTCGGTGATGACGTCGACCAACACGCCGGCGATCGCGACGGCCGTCTCCTCGTCGTAGAGGTCGGCGCTGGCCACCAGACGACCGTCGAGTCCGCCGTCGGCGGTGACCGCGACGATGACGTTGAGGTCGAGGAACGACGTGGTCATGGCCATCGGGAGCAGTGTCAGCGTCGCCTCGTCGTCGAGGGCGCGGCCGTCGGAGTTCTCATCGCGCTCGCGGAAGTGGAGCATCACCTGGAACAACGGGTTGCGTGCACGAGTCCGGCGCGGATTGACCGCCTCCACGACGCGCTCCAGCGGTACATCGGCGTGGGCGAATGCCTCCAGCACCGCGTTGCGGGTGCGCTGCAGGGCCTGCCCGACGGTCAGCGGACCACCGGTGAGATCGGTGCGGATCGCCACCATGTTGGCGAGCAGACCGACGAGTCCTTGAGTGCCCGGATCGGTGCGCCCGAGCGATGGTGTGCCGACGACGATGTCGTCGCCCGCGCCGAGCCGGTGAAGAGCGACGGTCAGCGCGCCGCTCAGCGCCATGAACTCGGTGACGCCCAACCGGTTGCCGACGGCGCGCAATTGCGCGCGCACGGCCGGGCTGATCGCGAAGTCGGCGACGACGCCGTCCTGCGACAGCGCGGTGGGCCGCGGACGGTCGGGCGCGACGAGGATCTCGTCGGGCACGTCCGCGAGCTGGGTGCGCCACTGGTCGATCTCGGCGCTGCCGAACTGCGCGGCGGGACTGCCGTCGGCGGTGAACACCTCGTGCTGCCAGCGCGCAAAATCGGTGTAGCGCAACGGGATCGGTGCGAGGGCCGGGTCGGTGCCGATACTCCGCGCCCGGTAGGCCGCGACCAGATCGTTCAGCACGATGGCGACCGAACCGTGGTCGATCACCATGTGGTGGAACACCAGCGAGAGCCGGTGCTGCTCGTCGGACAGTCGGATCAGCGTCGCCGCCACGAGCGGTCCCGTTTCGATGTCGAAGACGTGGGCAGCGGCATCGCGCGCCGCGGCCTGCGCGGCCGTCTCCGGATCCCGCGACGTCGAGACGTCGACCTGCAGCAGGCCGATCTCGGCCTGATCAGCGATGACCTGCACGGGCGCACCGTTGCGCTCGGTGAAGGTGGTCCGCAGGCTCTCGTGGTGATTCGCGACGTCGCTCAACCGCCGACAGTGCGGCGGTTTCGATCGGCCCGTCGATGGCGGCCAGCAGGATGACGTTGCCGTGCGCGCCCGACCCGGCGAAGCGATCGGCGAACCACATCGCCAATTGCGAGAACGACAGCGGCGCGTCACCGGTCGACGCGCTCGGCTCCAAGACGGGCCGGACCGGACCGGCGGGAATGGTGGCGGCTGCGAGGGCCTCACCACCGAAGTCAATGTCACCCAACGCTGCACCACCGAAGTCGACGTCGCCCAGTGCCTCGCCGCCGAAGTCCACGTCGGCACCGAAGTCCACGTCGGCACCGAAGTCCACACCGGCACCGGCGGGCGTGCCCGCCTCGTCCAAGTCGACGCCGACTTCATCGCGCACAAGTGCGACCAGCGCGCCGGCTAGGCCCTCGACGGTCTGATGGTCGAACGGCAGCTTCACGTCGACGCTGATGCCGAACTCGGCCGTCAACGCCGTCACCAGCCGTGCGGCGAGCAGCGAGTGACCACCCAGGTCGAAGAAGGAGTCGTCGGCGGCGACACCGTCGCGGCTGAACAGCTCACCGAAGATCGCGGCGACGCGGTGCTCGGTGGGCGTCTGCGGTGCCCGGCCAGCACCTTTGGCCCGGTCGGCACCTGGGCGTGGGAGGGCGTCGCGGTCCAGCTTGCCGTGGACGGTCTGCGGGACCTCGTCGATCGCGATCACC
Organism: Gordonia sp. UBA7599; assembly: GCA_002477755.1. GTDB lineage: Bacteria > Actinomycetota > Actinomycetes > Mycobacteriales > Mycobacteriaceae > Gordonia. The sequence continues at coordinate 52,181 of DLKD01000014.1, read as the reverse complement.
GCGTCGGGAACCATGTAGGCGGGCAGGACCGCGCCGATGTGGTCGCGCACCGCGTCGACGTCGAGACCGGCGCCGGGCGCGGCGATGGCGTAGGCCAACAGGCGGGTGCCCGCGGCGGACTCGTCGGCGATGACGAGCGCATGCGCGACGTCGGGGTGGGTCGCGGCGGCCGCCGCGATCTCGCCGAGCTCGATGCGGAAGCCGCGGACCTTGACCTGCTCGTCGGCGCGACCGACGAATTCCAGCGCACCGTCTGCACGACGCCGCGCCAGATCACCGGTGCGGTACAGCCGCTGCCCGGGTGCGTACGGATCGGCGATGAACCGCTGCGCGGTCAGCGCGGGTCGGCGCAGGTAGCCGCGGGCCAGCTGCGGACCGCCGAGGTAGATCTCCCCGACGACGCCGTCCGGCACGACGGCTAGCGCCGGGTCCAACAGGTACGCCGACACGTTGCCGTTGGGGGCGCCGATCGGCACCACCGGGACGTCCTGGGCGCGGTCCACCGGGAAGTGCGTGGCGGCGACGACGGCCTCGGTGGGGCCGTAGTTGTTGCTCAGCGCCGCACTGAAGTTGGTCAGGAAGGCATTCGCGACGTCGGCGACGAGCGCCTCACCGCCGACTGGCACCGAGCGCAGCGTCGTCCACTGCTTGACCTCGGGGATGCTCAGCAGCGTCGTCAGCATGCTGGGCACCATGTGCATGACGGTCACCTGCTTGGCGACCAGCAGGTCGGCCAGATACGGGATATCGGCCAGGGCCTTCGGCTTGGGCAGCACGACGGTGGCACCGACGCACAGGCTGTGGAACAGCTCGAACACCGACGCGTCGAAGCTCACCGACGAGGTGAGAACGAGCCGGTCCTCCGCGTCGGCGATGCCCAGTTCGCGTGCCGAGAGCAGGTGGTCGGCGATCGCGCCGTGCGGCACGGCGACGCCCTTGGGCACGCCCGTCGAGCCGGACGTGTAGATGACGTAGGCCAGGTCGGCCGGGCGCAGCGGGGCACGGCGCTGCGCGTCGGTGAGGTTCTCAGCAGGCCGGTCTACCGAGGCTGCGATCGCTGCGGCGATCCCGTCGGCGTCGAGGACCAGCCGCGGTGCCGCGTCCTCGAGCAGGAACTCGGTGCGGGAGTCGGGGTAGTCGGGGTCGATCGGCAGGTAGGCGGCACCGGCCTTGAGGACGGCGATGGCGGCGACAACGAAATCGATCGATGCACCGGTCCGCAGGCCCACGAGATCGCCGGGGCCGACGCCCTGGTCGACGAGGTGGACGGCCAGGCGGTTGGCGGTCGCGTTGAGCTCGCGGTAGCTGACCTCGCGCTCGTCGTCGATGAGGGCGACACGGTCGCCGCGCCAGTACACCGCCGATTCGATCATCGCGGTGAGCGTCGATTCGGCGACGTCGTGCGCCGGCCCGCGCGAGGCGGCGAGCGCGTCGTCGAGGGCGGTCGGGTCGAGCAACGGGGCGCGGCGGATCTCGGTGGCCGGCTCGGCGGTGATTGCCGCCAAGAAGGCGATAGCACTGTCGAGCAGTCCGCCCGCGGTCGCCTCGTCGAGCATCGCCGTGTCGTACTCGAGTTCCAGCGCCAACGGCCCACCGCCGAGGTCGCCGACGATGCTGAACTCCAGCGGCAGCTGACCGGCTGCGGCGCCGAGTTCATCGAGCGGCTCCCATTCCAGACCGTCAATCTGCGGTCCGCGCACTTCACCGCGGACGCTCAGGCTCGACGACACGAGGGTGTCCAGGCCGCCCCGCGGGCCGCCGTCGCGGCGGCTGATCGCCGCGACGACCTGGTCGATCGGCGCCGACTGGTGAGCCAGGGCCTCCGACAGTTCCGCACCTGCGCGGGTGACGAGCTCGGCGAAGGAGTCGGTGGGTGCGACGGTGGCGCGCACCAGCAGCGAGTTGCCGAAGTAGCCGATAAGGTCCTCCGCGCCAGCGGGGCGCGCGGTGACCGGCACGGCGACGAGGAAGTCGTTCGCACCGGTGATGCGGTGCAGGTAGGCCCACGTTGCTGCGAGGTAGGCGGCGAACGGCGTGGCGGCCTGCGTGCTGGCGGCCGAGGCCACGGCGGCAGCGACGCCGACGGGGATCTCGCGCATGACGCGGTCACTGCGTCGGCGGTCGGATCCGGTCGTCTCGGCGCCGGGCAGGATGGGCAGGTCCGGCAACGGGGACAGGTGCTCGCGCCAGTAGGCGACGTCGGCGTCGATCGCCGTCTCGACCGCCGGTGCGACATCGGCGTACTGCACCCCCAGCGGTGCCAGGTCGGCGCCTCGGTAGGCCGCGGCGACGTCGGCGAAAAGCACCGGCCACGACGCGTCGTCGACGCAGATGTGGTGGGCCGCCAGCAATAGGACGTGCTCGCGCGCGCCGGTACGGATCAGCGTGAGGCGGATCGGCACGTCGGCGGTGAGGTCGAAGGGGGTGGAGAACTCACGCCGCGCCAGGACCGCCAGTCGGCGCTGACGGGCCCGCTCGTCCAGATCGGTCAGGTCGTGAGTCGTCCACGGCAGGCTGACGCCGGCGCGGTGGCGCATGACCGGCTCGCCGTCGGGACCGAGCTCGTAAGTGGCGCGCAGTGTCTCGTGGCGAGCCAGGACCGCTTCGAAAGCATGGTGCAGCTTCTCTTCGTCGAGGTCGCCGGTCACCCGCAGCGCAACCGGCACGGTGAGCGAGGTGTCGGCTGGGTCGCGGTAGGAGACGAACCACAGTCGGCGCTGCGCGACGGCCAGCGGCGTGGTGTCACCGTCGGAGCGGACCGGCGCCTCGACGGTCTCCACGGTCGCCGCCAGGCCCTGCTCGGCCAGCCGCTGCCGCAGCAGTTCGCGCTTGCGCGCCATGGCGTCAGACATTCTCCATCAACTCCACAACTTCATGCAGGCTCGCGCCGCCGAGGATCGCCTCGACGGGCAGTTCTTGGTTCAGCGACGTCTTGACGCGCTTGCGGAAATCCAGGGCCTGCAACGAATCCAGGCCCAGCGCGACCAACGGCAGGTGCGGATCGAGTTCGGCCGCGTCGGCGCGGCCCAGCCCCATCGCGGCGGCCAGTTCGGCGCTCAGCTCCCCGATCAAGGGACCGCCCGACGCCGCACCGGGTGTCGCCGATGGCTGGTCGGAGGGTTCGGCCTCGGCGGGCGCCTCTGGTTCGATCGCCGCCGGTTCGACGGCGGTGGCCTGAGTCGGCGCTTCGACCACGGGCCCGTCGTCGATTTCATCATCGGCGTCGGGGACCTCGCGCAGGAGGCGGTCAGCACCCACCACCGACAGCATGGTCCGCAGCTGGGCCCAATCGGCACCGGCGACGACGGCATCCTCGGACAGGTCAGCCAGGCCGACCGTGATCGCGGTGGCCACCGGCATGGGCCGTGCACCGGCGTCGGCGGCCTGCTCGGCACCACCCTCGTACACGGGTCCCTGCACCTGCCACAGCCCCCACCCGATCGCCGCGGCGGAAACCGACTGCTCGCGCAACCGGGCCGCAGCCAGTTCCAGCGCCCGGTTCGTCGCGGCGTACACCGCCTGGTTGCGGCCGCCGATGGTGGCGGCGATCGACGAGAACGCCACCACCTGCTCCGGCGGTGCGGGCAGGACGGACAGCACGTTGGTCAGCCCGTCGACTTTCGCGGCGCGGGCGCTCGCCAGGTCGGCGGCGGTGATCTCGTCGGCGGACGAGCCGACGTAGGTGAAGGCGGTGTGGATGAGCAGACTCGGACCGTCGGCCCACTCGCACACGGCGGCGGCCACCGACCCCGGATCGGTGAGGTCGGCGACGAGCGCCTCGACGTCGGTGCCCGTGCGTCGCAGTGCGTCAAGTCGGGCCGCGACGGCCGGATCGGCGGCACCCGACCGGCTCAGCAGGCTGATGCGCGACGCGCCGGCAGCCGCGTAGTGCGCGGCCAGAGCCAAGCCCAAGGTGCCGGTACCGCCGGTGATGACGACGTGGCGCAGGTCCTGCTCAACAGGCCCCTGTACGGGCGCGGGCACCAACCGCTTCACATACGACTGGCCTGACCGGATCGCGATGTCGGGTTCGGCAGCGACGTGGACCGCGGCCAGGATCTGGTCGCCGCGGCCCTTGCCGACGTTCGGGTCCAGATCGACGTGGCGCACTCGCGTACCGAGGTGCTCCACTGCGACGCACCGCAGCGCGGCAACGACGGTGCCGTTGACGTCGTCGGGCACCGGGTCGGCAGAATTCACCTGCTCGCCGCCGACGGTCACCACCCAGAACTGCTCCGGCAGCGACTCCAGCCCGCGCCGCCACGCGCCATCGGCCAGGACTGCGGCCAATCGCGCCGCGGCATCGGTCGGGCCGTCACCGGGCGCTTGCCCGCCGACCAGGACGACGGCCGTGTCGATCTGCGCGATCTCCTCGGGAGAGGCATCGTCGACGCGCAGCGCAATCGCCCCGTGCACGGGTGCCAGCGCGCAGATCTCCGCTGCGAGCGCGCCGTGGTCGCCGGTGGGGTCGATCACGCCGATACGACGGGGCGCAAGCAGTTCGCGGCGCTCCATCGGCTGCCACTGCACCTGCAGCCGCCGGATCCCGCGCCGCGCCATCCGCGCACCCCAGGCCGGCACGTTGACCGGGTCGTTCTCACCCGCGGACCGGTCGGCCCACAGGCTGACGCGGCGCCACGCCGTGTTCGGGAAGCCCTCCAGCGGAAGCGGCGACCGCCCACCGTCGTCGACTGCGAGTCGTTCCCACCGGAAACCGTTGTCGACGACCGCCAGCCCTGCGAGGTTCGCCGTGAACTCGGCCAGGTCCTGCGCCTCGCGGCGCGACGTCGGCAGCACCGCGGCCGAGTGGTCGGCGAGGTTCTCTGCCATCGCCAGCGCCAGCGTCGGATGCTCGGCGATCTCGATGAAGTGCGTGGCCCCGGCGTCGGCGGCCCCTTTGACCGCGAGGTCGAATCGGACCCGGTTGCGCAGATTCCAGAACCAGTAGTCGAGCATCGGCATCGTGGAGTCCATGGGCCCGCCGACCGCGGCGCTGTAGCAGGGCACCTCCCCGTCGAAGAGGAACTTCTCACCCAGCAGTGGGCCGACCTGAACGCAGAAAGCGGGGAAGAACTCCGACACGATGCTGGTGTGGGCGGGGTACTCGACGCGGATCTCCTTGGCGAAGATCCCATCGGCGGTGAGCGTCTCGATGATGTCGAGCACCGCGCCGCGCTCACCGGAGATACAAAGGATGTGCGGCGAGTTCACCACCCACAGCTGGGCCCATCCCGAATGCCGGGCGAGAATCTGTTCGCACGTGTCGACGTCGACGCCGAGGACGGCCATCGTGTAGCCGCGCGGGGAATTCTCCTGGACCATTTCCGCGCGGCCCGTGACGATGGTCAACGAGTCGTCGAGGGTCATCACGCCGCTGCGGTAGGCCGCGGCGATCTCGCCCTGGCTGTGCCCGACGGTCATCGCCGGCGACGCACCCGCGTCGTCCCACATGGCGGCCAGTGCCACCATGTGCATGAACAGTCCGGGCTGGATGTAGCGGATGTCGTCGCGGACCGGATCGTCGTCGGCGATCTTGCCGAGGATGTAGTCGCGCGGGGACCGGCCGAACAGGCGCATCGACGCCTCGTGACAGGCGTCGACACTGTCGCGGTACACGCGCGAGTGCCGGTAGGGCATTGCGCCCATGCCGGGGCGCTGGCTGCCCTGGCCGGGAAACACGTAGGCGACGCGGCAGTTCCGGGCCGCTTCGCGACCGACGACCAGAGCCGGGTGTGACGTCCCGTCCGCCAGCGCCTGCAGACCGTCGATGAGGTCCCGGCGGCCGCCGTCGACGTCGGGCGCGCACAGCACGACTGCGCGATGGCGCCGCGCGGGCCGGGTGCGGAACAGGTGGGCGGCCACGTCGCGCGCAGTCACACCGGTGTTCTCCGCGACGTACGCCGCGATGGCACGCGCCTCGAGCACCAACAGCTCGGCGGCGTCCGCGGAGACGAGGACCGGGACCCGGCCGTCGGGGGTGCGGTAGTCAGGCATGGGCCACCTCCGGGCGGTCATCGGCCGGGTGTTCGTTAATAGAGTCGGGCATCTCGAGGATGGCGTGCGCGTTGGTCCCCGAGACGCCGAAGCTCGACACCGCGGCCCAACGCGATCCGCTCCTCGCCGCCCAGGGCACCGCGGACGTCGGCAAGGCCAGGCCTGCGGAATCCCAATCGATCTTGTCGGTGGGATCGTCGCCGTAGCGGGTGGGCGCGATGACTCCGCGTCGCCCGCACTGCAGCACTTTGACCAGGCCGAGGATCCCGGCGGCCGCCTGGGCGTGGCCCATGTTGGACTTCACCGAGCCGACCCACGCCGGCTCGGCCGTACGTGCCGCCCCGTAGGTCTGCGCCAGTGCGGTCAGTTCCAACGGATCACCGAGCGTGCCCGTCCCGTGGCCCTCGATCAAGTCGATGTCGGAGGGGTCGGCGCCACCGACGGCGAGGGTGCGTTCGATGAGGCGCCGCTGCGCCGGCGCGCTGGGCACGACGATCGCCGCTCCGCCGCCGTTGTGGTTCACAGCCGTGCCGCGCAGGCGGGCGTAGATGCGGTGCCCGTGTGCGCGGGCGCGGCTCTCACGCTCCAGCACGACCGCCCCGACGCCTTCGCCCCAAACGGTCCCACTGGCCCCAGCCGAGTACGACCGGCAGCGCCCGTCACGGGCCAGAGCGTTGTTCTTGGCGAACTCGAAGAAGGCGGCCGGCGATCCCATCACGCAGACACCGCCGGCGATCGCCCACTCGCACTCGTCGAGGCGAACCGCGTTGGCCGCCAGGTGCAGCGCGGTCAACGACGAGGCGCACGCGGTGTCGACGGTCATGGCCGGTCCGGTGAGACCCAGCAGGTGGCTGATGCGACCGGAGACCCCGCCGAGCGCGGTCCCGACGACGCGGTGCCCGCTGAACTCGTTGACCGCCGATGCGCGCGGCCCGTACTCGTTGATCGACGCACCGAAGTACACGCCGACCTCGGAGTCGGCGCCACCGGCATCGGGCGAGGCGAGGGCGAACGGGTTGACCCCCGCGTTCTCGATGGCCCGCACCGCGGTACGCAGGGCGACGCGCTGCTGCGGGTCCATCGCGACCGCTTCGCGCGGGCTCAGGCCAAACGAAAGCGGGTCGAACTCGGCCGCGCCGAGCAGGAATCCGCCGGCGTCGGGTACTGCACCCCACCCGTCGAGGGTGTCGAGGGCCAGCAGCTGGTCGACCGGCCAGTCGCGGTCGCGAGGGAAGGGCGCGATGAGGTCGCGGTCCTGCGCAACGGCGGCGAACAGGTCCTCCGGGCTCTCAATGCCTCCCGGAGCTTCCACCGACATACCGACGATGACGATGGGATCTGAATTCTTGGCGTCGATGGGGCTCATCGGTTGCCGTCCAGGTCGCACGTCAACGCGTCGAGCACCGCTTCCGGCTTCTCGTTGAGGTAGAAATGGCTGCCGTCGACGACACTGACCTGGACGTGCTCGGCGTGGCTGCCCCAGTGGTGCAGGTGGTGCGGCTTGATGACCGGGTCGTCGGCCCCGCCGACGACGACGACCGGCGCGCTGATCCGCACGTCAGGCCCGCACGAGTAGGAGTCGAAGGCCCGGTAGTCGCCGCGCAGGACCGGCAGTGCCATCCGCATGACCGCATCGCTGCCCATCACCGAGCCTCCGGTGCCCTCGAGTGCCTGCAGGTTGGCGAGGATCCCCTCGTCGTCGTAGGGGTGCGGCGGCAGGTCGGCGACCTTGCTCGGTGCCGCGGCCGCCGAGGCGACCAGCCGGGCGACGGGCACTCCGGCGGCCTCGGCGCGATGGGCGAACTCGAAGGCGACCGTGGCACCCATGCTGTGGCCGAAGGAGGTGACCGGGCCGGTATAGCCCGCGGCGACGAATTCGTCGAGGGCCTCCTGCGCCAACTCACCCAGCGAGGTCGCCGACGGTTCGCGCATCCGGTCTTGGCGGCCCGGGTACTGCATGATCAGCACGGTGAAGCGCGAGGCGAGCAGCCCCGACAGCGCGCGATAGGACGAGGCCCCCGAGCCGGCGTGCGGAAAGATCACCAGCGGCGGTAGACCTGGCGTGGCGGGCTGGTGGAATTGGCGCAGGGCGCCTGGACGGGTGCGGGTGGCGGTCGGCTGTGTCATGGCAATCAATCCGTTGTTGAGCAGGGTCAGGTTCGCGACGCGACGGTGTCCGGCGCGTACGGGGTCGGCACGTCGGCGGGGGTACGCCCGCGGATGTAGAGCGCAATGCGGCGGTCGGGGCGGATGTCGAACTCCCCCAGGTCGGTGAACCCCTGCCGCTCCAGAGCGCGGCGCATCCGCATGTTCGAGTACTCGGGCTCGCTGGCGAATCGGTGGCAGCGGGGATCGGCGTCGAAGACCGCCTCGGCCAGTTCACCCATGAAGCCCGACATCACCCCGCGGCCCAGCAGCGTCTCGTCGGCGGTGGCGATGTGCAGCCCGGAATCGAACGGGTCGACGCGGTACAGGCGGGCGATCTCGTCGCGCGCGACTCGGTACAGCTCGAGGTAGGCGACCTCGGCACCGTCGTAGGAGACGATGATCGGCCGCGAATAGTCGCCGCCCAGCCGGTACCGGGAATCGGCGGCCCACTGCGGCGCCGACCACGCCTGGTCCCAAGCCTCCACCAGGTGGGGTCGGGCGAACCACGCGGCGAGCATCGCCGGATCACCGCCGTCGGGGTCGACAGTCCGCAGGGAGAAGCGGCCGGTCATCAGCGGCACGATCGGCGGCCCGGCCTGCGCGACGGCCTCATCGACGTCGACGATCTCCCGTTTGATCTCGTGGGTCATCGGCGCACCACTCCTGCTCGTGGGCGCCCGAGGGCACCGGCTTCTTCCAACGAGCCGCGCACCACGCGGTTCGACAGTTCGCCGAGGCAACTGAGATTCGGGAACCCCGGGCCCTGCGCGAAGCCGGCGAGGTTCGGCAGGAACAGCGTCGGTGTCAGCGATCCCACCGCGAGACGGGAGTCGATCGACTCCTCCAGCGCGGTCATCGTCGGCCCGGACGCCGACGCCGCGGGACCCAGTGCCAGCTCGATCAAATCGAGGGTGTCGGGCGTCATCAGGTCGGTGAACCACAGCGGTTGCCCACCGGTGGCATCGACGACGAGGTCGAAGGCCTGCGTCGAGGCGCCACGCCCATCGTTGGTCAGGGTGAGTTCGACGAGATCCTCGACGCGGCGCGCGGCCGTGACACGGCCCTGCAGGTGGTGGACGCGGTGGTCGGAAAGCAGACTCTCCTGCACACGCACCGAGAACACGCCGCGGTCGGTACGGCGGATCAGGTCGCGACGCTCGGCGGCGGCCATCGACGGCCAGCCGGTCGGATCACTGAACAGCGCGTTCTCGAAGTAGCTCTCGCCGCGGGTGTAGATCGTGGCCCCGGGGGCGATCGCCGAGATGGTCATGATGTCGTGGCGGACCAGTTCGTCGAGGACCGATCCGGCGGTCTCGCCGCCGCCGACGACCGCGGCGCGAGACGATGCGGGCAGGTCACGCGTGGGCACCAGGTCCCAGAACCGTGAAACCGAGAGCACGCGGTCGTCGTCGAGGAACGAGCTGGCACTCGAGCCGGGACCGGTGATCATCAGCTGGTCGCCGACGACCTCGGTGCCGTCGGCCAGGCGCAGCGACCAGGTGTCCTCGTCGGCAGCGATCTCGGTGACGCGCCCGACGCGCAGGTCCAGCTCGACGCGGTCGGCCACCCACGTGAGGTAGCGGGCCCACACGTTGTGCTGCGGGTGGGGACGGCCGCGGTCGACCCACTCGGTGTAGGTCTGGTGCTCGACGAGGAAGGACATCCAGCTGTAGGCGAGCATGCCGCGGTTGACGTCGGTCTCGGTGCCGCGGTGGACCGCGCCGCGATAGGGGAACCCGACGTCCTTCTCCGGGCTGGTCCCTAGTCGGTGGCGCCCGTCGGTCCAGCCGCCGATCGGCTGCCAGTTCGCTGCGACGGCGTGCGTATCGACGGCCACCACGCGCGGGGCGGGCAGGCCGAGGTCGGCCATGACTTTGGCCTTGGCCGCGACGGCCAGTGCCTTGGGTCCGGCGCCGAGTACGAGCAAGGTCGGGGTGGTGGGTTCAGTCATCGTGCGCTCACCCCGGAGTCGATTCCAGCACCGTGGGCCGCGGCTTCGTCGAGTTCGTCGTCGTCGAGTGCGGCGACTTCCAGGTAGACCGCCGCGACCTGTTCGAGCCGGCCCGGGCGGGCGTCGGCCGCGTCGAGACGCACGGCGAGGTCGGCGACGGTCCGCGCGGCGAAGACATCGGCGATACCGGCTTGCGGGGCGTCGAGCCATTCCCGGATGCGAGCGACGACGGTGGTCGCGAGAACCGAGTCGCCGCCGATCGCGAAGAAGTCGTCGGCCACCGAGATCTCAGCGACCTCCCGCGCCAGCACGGTGGCCACGATGTCGCACAGCGCCCGCTGCAATGCGGTGCTCGGTGCGATGTGCCCGCTGCTCGCCGCACCCTGTGACAGGACGGCCCCGACGGCGGCGCGGTCGAGTTTGCCGTTGCCGGTGAGCGGCATGGCGTCGACGATCTCGATGCGTGCCGGGACCATGTACGACGGGACGAGCGCGCCGACGGCGGCTGCCAACGACTCCGAGGTGTGTCTTGGGGTGCTGAGCGTGACGACGGCGGCCAGGCCGCGCACCGACTGACCGTCGCCGAGTGGGACGACGACGGCCTGGTGCACACCGTCGACGGCGCGCAGTGCGCCCTCGACCTCACCGAGTTCGACACGGTGCCCGCGGACCTGGACCTGATGGTCGGCGCGGCCGAGGAATTCGATCGTGCCGTCGGGCCAGTAGCGCGCGAGGTCGCCGGTGCGGTACCAGCGCAGACCGTCGCGGGTGACGAAGCGAGCCGCGGTGCGGTCGGGATCGTTGCGGTACCCGCGGGCGACGCCCGCGCCGCCGACCCACAGCTCCCCGGTCACCCAGTCCGGGCAGTCGTCGCCGAGGGCGTTGACGACGCGGCACTCGACGTTGTCCAGCGGCGTACCGAACGGAACGGCGGCCCACTCCTGCGGCGGGTCGACGGTTTCGCAGACGGTGCCGTGGATGGCGATCTCGGTGGCCCCGCCCAGTCCGGCGAACCGGGTCTGCGGGCTCAACGCGTGCAACCGGCGCGGCAGGTCGACGCCGACCCAGTCACCGCCGAGCAGGGCCGCGCGCAGCGAGTCGCCGAGTGCGGCGGCACCGGCGGACTCCGCCTCGGTCAGCAGCATGTCCAGCGCGCTGGGCACACAGGTCAGCACGGAGGCGCGGTGCTCGCGCAGGAGTCGCAACCAGGCGGCGGGATCCTTGGCCTCATCGGGGGTGACCGCGATCGCGGCACCACCGGCGCTGTAGAGGCCGAAGATGTCGTAGACGGAGATGTCGAACTCCAGCGCCGCGACCATCAGCGACCGGTCGTCCGGCCCGACGTCGAAGCGGCGGTTCACGTCGTCGATGGTGTTCATCGCCGCCCGGTGTGGGACTTCGACGCCCTTGGGCGCGCCCGTCGAACCGGAGGTGAACAGGACGTAGGCGACGTCTTCGGGGTCCCGCGCGGCCAACGCGGCAAGCCGCTCCTGCTGGCGGGCGTGGTCAAGGGAAAGCACGGTCACGCCGTCAGGCAGATCGTCGGCGGCCGGCGCGGGATCGGTGGTGAGCAAGACACCGATGCCGCCGGTCTCGACGATCGCGGTGCGACGCATCGAGGGCTGGTCGTAGCCGATGGGAATCCACACCGCACCGGCGGCGTAGACGCCGAGCGTCGCGACGACCTGGTCGGGGCCCTTGGGCAACTGCACGCCCACGGCGTCGCCGGCGCGCACCCCGGCCGCGGCGAGCGCACCCGCGACGGCCAGCGCCTCGTCGGCGAGTTCTCCGTACGTCAAGGCCGAGGTAGTCGAGAGCAGGGCGGTGCGCGTTGGATCGCTGGCCGCGATGGCGAAGAACTCTTGGTGCAGCAGTCGCCCGCTGGTCGGGTGCGCGGTGGCGTTGACCTGCTGGCGGACGGCACGCTGGGCGGCCGGCAGTTGCGGGGCGGCCAGCCCCTGCCACCCCACGTCACCGACGGCGAGACGGCCGATGGCGTCGGTGTAGGCGGCGAACATGGCGTCGACGACCCCGGACGGGAATGCCGATTCCCGCACGTCCCAGTTCAGCAGGAGCCCGCCCGATACTTCGGTGACCTGGGCGTCGAGGACCACCTGCGGTCCCTGCGACACGATGTGGCCGGGCTCGCCGAGACGGTCGATAACGGCCGGGGCGAACAGCTCCCCCAGCCCCAGCGCACTGGTGTAGACGACGGGGGCCAGCACGGTCTCCCCGCGCGCCCGCCCGAGGTCGCGCAAGACCTCCAGCGCCCCGTAGGAACTGTGCGATCCGTTGGTGTGGAGCCGGTCCTGCACCTGCTGCGCGAGTTCGGCGACCGACGCCGCCGCGCTGACATCGACGTCGAGCAGGATCGACGAGCTGAAGTCGCCGGAGACCAGCTCGACGTCGGGATGGATGGGTTCGCGGTGGAACAGCGGCACGTTGAGCAGGAAGCGCGGGTCTGCCGACCATGCGCCGATCGTCGCGGCGAAGACCGCGGCCAGCGCTGCGGCGGGGGTGATGCCGCGGGCGTGCGCGGCGGCCAGCAGCTGCTCCTTGGCCGCGGCGTCGAGCCAGTGGTGCTTGCGCTGCACGCGATGGTCGACGACCCCCGACGAGGTGGGCAGCGCGGGCCCGGCGGGAAGGTCGTCGAGACGGTCGAGCCACCACTGCCGGTCGGCGTCGCGAGCCGGATCGGGGTGGGCGGCGCGGTGCTCGAGGTAGTCGCGGTAGGTCACGCCGATCGCGGGGAGCGGCTCGCCGTCGTAGAGGGCGACCAGATCGGCGAGCAGTCGGCGGTAGCTCATCGCGTCGGCGGCAAGCATGTCGATGTCGACGTGCAGGCGGTGACGCCCGCCGGGCAGCAGCGTCAGTGCGACGTCGAGGACACGGCCCGTCGCGACGTCGAGCAGCTGGTGGCTCGTGGCGTCGCGGATCTCGTCGAGCGTGATGCGGACCTGCTCGTCGTCGGCGGAGCTCAGATCGCGCACGGTCAGCGGGTCGCCGTCGGGGCGGGCGATGACGCGCTGCGTGCCGTCGGGCAGGAACTGGGCCCGCAGCATCGGATGGCGGTCGATCAGTGCAGCCACCGCCGTGCGTAGTCGTTCGGGGTCGATCGGGGTGGACGGCGAGGCGTCAAACTCGGCGTAGAGGTGTGCGGCCACGCCGCCGAGGTCGGCCGCACCGGTCCGGCCCACCCAGTAGGCGTGCTGCATCGGAGCGAGGGCGAATGCCTCGTCGCCGACCGAGCCCAAACCCTCGCCGACCGAGCCCAAATCGTCTCCGACCGAGCCCAAATCAGCATCGACCGAGCCCAGATCAGAATCGACCGAGCCCGAATCACCGCCAACGAGGGCAGCCCAGTCGGTGAGCCGCGGCTGTTGTGCCATCTGCGCGAAGTTCACTTTCGCACCGCGCTTGCGCCACCCGCCGGCGATCTTCATGATCCGGATCGAGTCGAGGCCCAGCTCGATCAGGTCGGCGGTGTCACCGACCTCGTCTGGTGCGACCTGCAGCGCGCTGGCGACCTCGCTGCGGAGTTCGTCGATCGCGCTCACTGACGCTCCTCCGGCGCGGGCACGACGAAGGGTGCCACGCTGCTGAGCTTTTCGACGGTCTCGGTGAACTCGCGGTCGGGCGTCGACTGCTCGACGATGCCGGCTCCGGCCCGCAGCCAGGAGTGCCCCTGCGTGGTGAACACAGTGCGCAGCGTGAGCGTCGCCTCCATGGCGCCATCCGACGACGCGGTCAACACTGCGCCCGAGTACAAGCCGCGCTCGTCGGGTTCGAGCCGGTAGATCGCGTCGAGCGCCGGTTGTTTCGGGATGCCCGAGGCGGTGATCGACGGGAAGATGACGGCCAGCGCGCGCCAGGGACCGGCGTCGGGGGCGAGCTCGCCGCGCACCGTTGACGCGAGGTGCTGCACACTGCCGCGCTCTCGGATCGCCATGAACTCGTTGACCGCCGTGGTGCCCGGGAGGGAGACCTGGGCGACTTCGTCGAAGCAGGCGGCCACCGACATGGCGTGCTCGGCGATCTCCTTGGCGTCGGAGCGGAGTTCGGCCGCAGCGGCGCGGTCGTGCTCGTCGGAGACGCCGAGAGCGCGGGTGCCCGCCAGCGGTTCGGTCACGACCTCGCCGTCGGCGCTCGTGGCGACGACGAGTTCCGGGCTGAAACCGGCAGCCGACATCCCGTCCATGGAGACCAGGAACGACCGCGCGGGGTTGTTGTTCGCACGGCCGCGGGCATAGGTCGCGGGCATGTCGACGGTGAACGGCACGTCGACGCGGCGCGACATAATCACCTTCTGGTACTCACCGCGGCTGATTTCGTCGATCGCCGTCGCAACGCGACCGCGGTAATCGTCGACGTCCTCGGAGACATCCACCGGCCGGGCGACGGCCGGTTCGACGGCACCGTCGGCGAGCTCGGCCAGACGTGCGATCAGCTCTGCCGCCTCCATCGAATCCGGGACGGCGACGACCCGGACAGCACCAGCGCGGAACCCGCCGTCGGAAGCCAATCCGCGGGGATCGAGCACGACGTGGGTCTGCGGCACCATCAGCACGGCCAGGACTGCATCGTCGGCGACGCGGTCGAGCAGGTCGTGGTGAGCCGCGCAGTAGTCGAACCCCACCCAGCCGAACACCTGCCACTCGTCGAACGGCAGCGCGTCCAATGCGTCAGCGATCGCTCCGGACGCGTCGTCGGTCCATGTTGCGGTCGTCGACTCACCGGAGCGCAGGACCGTCGTGATGGAGCCCTTGCGGAGCTCCACCGTGGCCCGCGGCGTCGCGGCGAAGTGCCAGCCGCCGGGCCCCTCGTAGACGACGTAGTCGTTCCCAAAGTCCTCTGCGGCGGCCCAGGCGGCGACGATCTGAGCGGCCCGATCGGTATGTCGACCGTGGTTGGCTCGGGCGGAGGTCTCGATGACGACAGACATGGCAAACTCCGAAAGTAGGCACAGATAAGGTAAGCCTCAGTACAGTTCAGTAAGGGTAGCCAGAGAGGTTCCAAATTCAAACTTTGCTGGCATCAAGGGGGCGGTCGGCCGCTTAGGCTTGCCTAAGAATTGTGCTTCAATGGCAGCCATGAGCTCCCCGGACAACGATCCCCGCGATGGCGGCGCGACACTTGGGCTGACCGACGGATTCCTGCCGCTACCAGCACAGACGGCGCAGCGCTACCAGTCCGAGGGCCTCTTCGACGACCGTCCGCTGAGCGATCTCGTTGCAGCTTCGGCCCTGCGCAACCCCTCCGCCGTCGCAGTGATCGATTCCACTAAATCGCCCGAAACGGTCTTCTCGTATGCCGACCTGATGGCCGCGGCCGATCGTCGCGCAGCCGGCTTTGCCGCCGCCGGTCTGCGGGCCGGGGACCGCGTCGTTTTGCAGTTGCCGAACTCCGCCGAGTTCGCCGTCACGCTGCTCAGCCTGCTGCGCCTGGGTGTGGCCCCCGTGATGGCGCTGCCCGCCCACCGCATTGCCGAGATCGCCCACCTGGCCGCCGGAGCCGGGGCCGTCGCCTACATCAGCGCCGACGTCAGCGGCGGCTTCGACTACCGCGAGCTCGCAGCCGACCTACAACGCGCGGTCACGTCCGTCCGCCACGTGTTCATCGCCGGCGATCCGGGCCCCTACGCCGGACTCCCCGAAGCCGACGGCACTTTCACCCCGGCGAGCCCGGACCCCGACGCCCCCGCCCTGTTCCTCGTGTCCGGCGGCACCACCGGGCTGCCCAAGCTGATCGCGCGCAGCCACAACGACTACGCCTACAACGCACGCGTCTCAGCGCAGATTCTGCAGCTGCGACCCGACGACGCCTACCTCGTGGTCCTGCCCGCCGCCCACAACTTCCCGCTGTGCTGCCCCGGCCTGCTCGGTGTGTTTGCCACCGGCGGCCGGGTCGTGTTCACCGACAACCCCAGCCCCGACAACACCTTCGACCTCATCGAGCGCCACCGGATCACCGTCACCGCGCTCGTCCCCGCGCTGGCCCAGGTGTGGTGTGCCGCGACGGAGTGGGAACCGGCCGACATCTCGTCGTTGCGCGTCCTGCAGGTGGGTGGGGCGAAACTAGCCCAACCCGACGCCGAGGCACTCGACGCCGCGTTGGGGCCCGTGGTCCAGCAGGTCTTCGGCATGGCCGAGGGACTGATCTGCTACACCCGCCTCGACGACGACCGCACCCTCGTCACCACCGTGCAGGGCCGTCCGATGTCGGAGTTCGACGAGGTCCGCGTCGTCGACGAGGACGGGCACGACGTCCCCGACGGGACCGAGGGTGAATTGCTGGTGCGCGGCCCGTACACGATCCGCGGCTATTACCGCGCGCCGGAACACAATGCGCGCTCGTTCACCTCGGACGGTTTCTACCGCTCGGGCGACCGGGTTACGCGACGGCCCGACGGCTACCTCGCGGTCACCGGCCGGATCAAGGACACCATCGTGCGGGCCGGCGAGAACGTCGCCGCCGACGATGTCGAGGAGCATCTGCTCGCCCATCCAGCCGTCGGCCAGGTGGCCGTCGTCGGGCTGCCCGACGACGCGCTCGGCGAACGCATCTGCGCCGCCATCGTCGTCGCGCCCGGCCATCCGCGCGACGCCGCACCCGACCGGGCCGCACTACGACAGTTCCTCACCGACCGTGGTCTGGCGACCTTCAAGATGCCCGATCAGGTCGCCATTGTCGGATCGCTGCCCGTCACCGCCGTCGGCAAGATCGACAAGAGGTCGCTGACGACGACGCTCCTCGCGGCCCAATCAAGCTAGACCCCTCCCGAGTTCCGTCCGGCCGGTAGCGGGTTTGACAGACTGGTCTCATGCAAATCCCCCACCCGAGGTCGATTGCCCGACTGGTGGTGGGTACCGACCCCGGGCACGTTCGGCTGATCAACGCCACGACCGTCGCATTGTCGGTCCTGATCAGCACGGTCTCGGCGTGGCTCATCGTGCACTTCCTGCACGCCGATCCGGCGCTGGTGTCGATCGGCGGCTTCCTCTCCCTCCAAATGGGCTTCATGGTCAAGGACAAGACGGCCCACGCCCGTCTCGTCACCACCGCCCTGCTGGCGCTGCCGATCATGGCGGCCTTCTGCGTCGCCACACTGCTGGGCCGATGGCGTTGGGCCGAGATCATCACGTTCATCACCCTGGCCGGAGTGCTCACCTGGGCCCGCCGGTTTGGTCCCCGCGCCACGGCACTGGGTACCGCCTGCTTCCTCTCGTACTTCTTCGCACTCTTCCAGCACCCCCCACTCGCCCAGCTCCCGTACTTCTGCCTGGTCGCCCTGAGCAGTGCCGGATCCGCACTGGTCCTCCGATTCTTGTTGCTGTCCAACCACTTCCCCCGACGACGGCTGCACCGCCTGCTCGATGAGTTGCGCAGCAGCAGCGCCGCCGCACTGACCGCCGCACGCTCACAATCCGCGATGGCGCACCCGATACCGCTGCGCACCTACCTCCGACGTGTCGACACCATCGCCACCGCGATCAACGACTGGCAGGCCGACGTCCCCACGGAGCACTACATCGATTGCACCACAGTCGATTTCGCCAGCCTGGTACTCGATTCCCGCATGGAGATCGAACTCGCCTGCCTGGACACCTCGAAGCTGCTGCAGGATCCAAAGACCGCGGCGCCAGCGACCGCAGCGCTCTCCGAACCGTTGGACGCGCTCGCCACGGTGCTGTCCCCGGGCGCCGACCCGACGTTGGTCCGACGGCTCGGCGATGAGGCCGAAAAGCGGCTGGCGACGACCATCACCGATTCGCCGACCGACCTCGCCGCCATCGGCATCGATCGCGCGACCATCGCCCACGCAAAGCTGCGCGCAATCGACCTCCACGCGCCGCTGACGACCCGTCCCGCGGCAGGTCCCGCCACGTCCGCGTCGGCGACCGCATCCGTGGCGACCGCCCGTCCGACACCGGGGCCACCGCCCCCGTCGCCGCCGACACCGGCGTCCACGCACACCACATCCCGGTGGAAGCCATGGGTCCAATGGGCGCCGACGAGCCGCATGACCGTTCAGGTCGTGGTGGCCACAGCAATCGCGACCGGCGTCGGCGAACTGATCTCGGCCTCCCGCTGGTACTGGGCGGTGACGACGGCGTTCCTCGTCTTCGTCGGCGCCAATACACGGGGCGCCATCCTGACCCGGGCATCGCGCCGCGTGGCGGGAACCCTGGCAGGCGTGGCCGTCGGGATCGGTCTGGCCATGCTGGCCGACGGCAATACTGCCGTCCTGATCGCGATCTGCGTCGCCGCGGTGTTCTGCGCGCTGTACTTCGGCCCCCTGGAGTACGCCGTCAAAATGTTCTTCATCACCATCACCCTGGCCTCCATGTACGGCCTACTCGGTCACCTCAACGCCGACATCCTGGAGTTGCGGCTCGACGAGACGGCCGCGGGCGCTGCCGTCGGCATCGCCTGCGCCTATCTCCTCTTCTCGACCAGTACGCACCCCACCCTGCTGGCACAGATCACCGCCTTCTTCGACGCGATGGACCGTTACCTGCAACCGGTCCGCACGGCGCTGACCGCGGGCGGTTCCGGCGCACCCGTGCTGGCGGCAGTAACCGATGTCGACACCACCAGCGCCCATGTCCGCACCGAGCTGGACAAGATGGTCGTGAGCCTGGTGGCCCATCGCGCGTTGAATTCCCAACTCGAGCATCTGATGATGGTCGCCACCCACACCGCCGACCGCCTCGGGCAAGCCGCTGTCAACGTGGCCACGCACGAGGATCCGACGGCGATCGCCGAACTCGCCCCACGGTTCGATCGCGCCGTCGACATCATCAACGAATCGTTGACGACAGCCCGCAGCGCGCTCGTCGACGGCGAGAAAGTGGCCGCCCGCTGGGACACGACGGTCACCGCGGAGTTCCAAGGTGCCACGATCACGGCACAGTCGCCGCAGGCCGCCGCCGTTCACGCCCTGTCCCAGTTGAACTGGGCCCTGATGCAGGCCATCGACATCCGCGAGGGCGGCTGAGGCACGCGTCACGCATAGTTTCGCGCGTTATTGTTCTCCTATGTATCGCAGTCTTGGAGCGATCCTCACCGACGCCGAGGGCATCCTGTTGCCACAGGACGCCAAAGTTGACGTCACGCTGCTCGACAGCCCGGTCCAAGGCCTGGAGTTCTACCAACCCGGCACCGCCACCGACTACACCGAGAAACTGGTCTTCGTGACCGTCCCCGTCGACGATCAAGCGACGCTCGACGCGGTGTCAGACGCATGTGCGACGGCGACCGGCCTGATCGTCTCGTCATCGACACCACGTCATCTGAGCACCCGGACACAGCCCGTACTGCTGCGCAGTTCGTCGTGGGCCACCACCGACACGCTGGTCCGCACGCTGACCGAAGTCGTGTCCGAGCCCGCAACGCAGGCGCGACTCGACCATGCCGAGGACGCCGTCCCGCGCGACGAGGCGCTGGCGAGCCGGCGGCGCGAGAGCGCCCTGCTGGCCCTGATCGCCGGCACCACGGACACGGCGGTCCCGGCGTCGATCGTCGGCCTGCGCCTGGACCAGGACCACGTGGTGATTGCAGCGGGGGTCAGCGCTGATCGCATCGCGTGGCTCCGCCACGCCCTTGCCGCTGAGTTCCCGGACGTGCGCGACGTCGTGAGCGAGGGCTACCTACTCGCGGCGATCCCCGTCGCGCCGGGGGATGAGCCGCGGTCGGTCGTCGAACGGTTGCGAACACGATTGGTCGGGGCCGGGTGGCGCCGCGACACCGATTTGCCGATCGGCGTCGGTCCGGTTGTACCCGGCGTCCTGCGCCTGCATGAATCCGCTAGTACGGCGCGACTGATCCTGCGCGCGCTCAACGTCAAGCTTGGCCCGCGCCCACTAAACGAGAGCGCTCCCGTCCGAATCGCCGAGGCCGCTGATGTGGAGGACCCGCTCGCCATCATCCAGGCCACCGACGCGCTTCGACCGTATGCGGACAGTCTCACGGCCCGGCTCTGGATTCTCCACCAGTACGACCTTGACCACCGAACCGACCTTCTGCCGACCGTCCTGTCCGCGCTCAAGCAGCAGACGAATGTCGCGGCGGCGGCTAGACCGCTCGGCATTCACCTGAACTCGTTTCGCGCCCGGCTAGAGCGCATCACCGAGATCTCCGGTATCGACCTCAACGACCAGGCCATGCGCCTACGGACGATCCTGGCGTTCGTCGCGAGCCCGGAGATCCACAACGCGGCGCTGCGCAATAGCTGGCCCGATCGCATTGTGACGCACCGATTCCAGTGACGGCAGCCCACTTTCTGCGTGCGATCCTCGTCATCGCAGGTATCGCGACGGCCCTGATCGTCTCCCCCGACGTCCGCGCGGCCGCCGATGCTGGCGGACACGACCCGGTCGCGCTGTGGGCCCTGTTGCCGCTGGGCATGTACGCGGTCCTCGCCCTGGCCGGAATGCGGATCCTGCCGGCCACCCTTGCCGCCTTCCTCACCGCCCTCTGTCTCGCGCTGCCGTCTCCGTCGACCAGCATGGACATGCTGGCCGAGTCGGTGACCAACCCGCTCACCGTCGTCGGTCTCGTCATCGCGCTGGGCGGTGGCCTCGGTGCGGTTCTGCGGAAGACCGGAATAGCCCAGGTGATCGTCTCCGGCGTCCTGACCCTGGTGCACGACCGAGGGATGCGCGCCACCGCGCTAGGCATCATGGCGGTGTGCGCGGTCGCGGTCGTCGCGCTGGGAACGCTGGCCGGCGCGATCGCGGTGGCCGCGCCGTTGCTGATCCCGGTTGCCGCACGTTTGCAGTTCACACGCATCGCCACGGCCGTGATGTTCTTCATCGGCGGTTGCGCGGGGCTAGCGGTGGCTCCGTTTGCGGGCAGCAACGTCGCGGTCATGACGACGGCCGACATTGGCTTTCCGCAGTACTTGATGATCAGCCTCCCGCTCGCCGTGGTCTCGCTCGTCGTCGGAATGTTCTGGGTTCCCGTCGTCCAACGCCGCGGTGTCGCGTCGGCGGACTTCTACACCGATGAGGAGGCCGCCGAGACGGTCGGACCTGACAACCCGTCGGCCCGCAGGTCCACCGCTGTCTTCGCCGCAGTGCTCGGGATCCTGGTGATCGGATCCATGGTGGCCAACATCGGAATCACCTTCCCGCTGATCGCCCTTCCCCTCCTGGCGATCGTCGCCGGGATCAGCGCCCGGTTGCCGGTGCGCGAATGGTTGTCGACGATGAGCCGCGGAATCGCGAGCGTCGCCGGGATCTGGTTGCTGTTCTGGATCCTGGCGCTGGGCATCATCCTCGTCGACAGCCTGCACCCATTCGAGGCGGTCGGCGACCTCCTGCGCCCCCATATCGAGGACAGCTCCCCCTTCGGATTCGCCGTCACCGTCGCCCTCGTCGGCTGGGTCGGGCTCCCGGGCGCGGCCGCGGTCCAGGTGGTACTCGTCGAGAAGATGTTCGGGCAACTGGGTGCGGGAGTCGGGCTGAATGCTTCGACGTGGGCCACGATCCTGTTCTTCTCGTCGAAAGCGGACAGCTACGGCCCGTTCCCGACCCAGAACATGCTGGGTCCGATGGGCATGGCGCGATCGAGAGATGTGCGCACGATGTTGCTCACGGGATGGGTCGTCCTGGTCCCCGTCATAGCGACCTATGCGGGGCTCCTCTACCTCCAAACCCGATAGCCGAACGACTCCGTATCTACGTAGTGACCTGTTGGCGGCCGCCAAATGTTGTTCGTTAGTGAGATGCAATGTCCGATGGGCGGATTTCACCCTCAGTTCAGCAACATCGGCACTGATGAATTTCCGGGATTCATGCTCCCCTCTCTGGCCGGAGGACCCCGTCTGCTGCCAATAGAGTCAGCCATATAGCGGTCCGACCAGCCACTTTCGGCGGGCGATGTGCCCACTGCGGCCGATGTGAGGGATGGAATGATCGGCAAGCACAGACCGTCAGAGATCGCCGAGCTGGTCGCGATCATGACCGAGCAGTCGATCTTCCACACCCATGAAGTCACCGATACTTTTCGACGCGTCTCCACCGGCGAGCTGGCGATGCCCGAGACCCTCGATCCCGACGAGAAGGCGTGCGTCCAGGAGATCTTCGGGCGCATCGCCGACGTCGGGCCCGGACGGGCCCTCGCACAAATAGGCCCCCTGCTGACGACCGGGTGCTTGCCGTTGCCCGCCCGGGAGGCTCCAGTGCCACCCCGCCCCGGCGCCTTCGCGGCCATCGCCCGACTCGTGCCGGAGGGTCTGTTCACGTCAGAGCCGGGCGCACCCGTCTTGAAAGACCTCAACGAAGACCACCTCGTCGACTTCGCGATCATGCTCTTCGCCCACATCATGTACGACGACTTCCACTACCCGCAGCCCGAGCACGGCATGTACGACGTGGCCACCGATGCGATCGAACAGGTGAAGTGGCTCTATCACTACCGGTTCAACCAGTTGGAGATCGCCCAGCCTGGTTCGGGGTTGGAAGAGCTGTTCGCCGGCCAGGACTTAGCCTTCCCGGAGGGTGACGGGACCGCGAAACGACGCGTCAGCCTCACCTGCGGCGGTGACCTGTTGGCGGTCGACGTACTGGTCCCGGCGAACACCGAACACCTCTTCGACGGCATCGCCGACTTCTACTGCACCGCCGACATCGTCAGCGCCAACCTCGAATCCACCATTGCCTCGAACAAGCCGACCGGACGAACCCAACCCGCCGGATCACTTGCCCGCATGAACACCAGCTCGGAGATGTTCCAGCGGTTCCGCGACCAGGGGAAGATCAACTTCATCTCCACCGCCACCAATCACGCGCTGGATTGGGACGTCGACGGTGTCGAAGCCACCCTCGACGTGTTGCGCAGCTCGGGTGCCCGCTTCGCCGGCACCGCGTCGAGCGCCGCCGAACAAGACGACGTCATCGTCGTCGAGCACAACGGCATCAAAGTCGCCCTGCTCACCTTCACCATGGACCTCAACGGCCATCAACCGCCGGCCGATCAGCCTTGGTTGGTCAACGAAGTCCGTTTCAACGACGCCGTCCCCGCCCCCGACTACACCCTGGTCCAACACCACATCGCCGCGGCGAAGGCCAAAGGCGCCGACTACATCATCGCCTACTGCCACTGGGGCTGGGAACTACAGATGTACCCCCATCCCAACGTCGTACGGGCCGCCCACACACTTATCGACCTGGGGATCGACACCATCTTGGGCAACCACCCCTACGTCGCCCAGCCCATGCAACGCGTCACCCGCCCCGGTCGCCCCGACGGCCTGATCGTCTACGCCTTCGGCGACTTCGTCTGCTACCACCCCGGGAGCCGCAACTCGAAGCTGGCGTACACCACTCGCTTCGACATCGTCCAAGAAGACACTTCCGACGGTAAGCGGACCTACCTGGCCAACCTGCAGATGCTGCCGGTCTACATCCTCAACGCCGACAACGGCGACGGCACCCACGACTGCCGCATCCTCAAGTTCGCCGACGTTTATGCCAACCCCGACGCTTACCCACTGACCGACCGCGAGCGCTCAGAACTCGACCACCTCCACAACCGAGTCCTCCACCAGATCCTCATCCCAGAGGGCGGCGACAGCATCCTCGCCGACTAAGGACAGCGACAACAGCTACGGGTCCCAACAGAGGCTACGGTTGCGACCGTAGCTCTTGTTGGGACCCGTAGCTGTTGTGTCAGATCAGCCGATCAGACTCCCGCGTACTGCCCGCGGTTGCTCATCGACTTGCCCTCCTTGAGGACCAGCAGGATGTTGTCCTTGTCTGCCAGCGAATCGATGTCGGCGGTCGGATCACCCTTGACCACCACGACGTCGCCGATCTTGCCCGCCTCCAACGTGCCAAGCGTGTCGTCGACGCCACACAGCTCCGCGGAGGTCTTGGTGCCCGCGACGATCGCCTGCATCGGCGTCATCTTCGCGAACTTCACCAAGCACCCCAGCTCGCCCAGCGTCGCACCGTGGGCAGGCACCAAGCCGGCATCGGTACCGACGGCGATCTTGATCCCCGCCTCGGCCGAGGCCTGAATCGACTCCTGGGCCATCGCGTGCCACTTGGCACTCTTGGCCACCGCCTGCGGCGTCGCGGTATCGGGATGCAGTGTCTCGATCAGCGTCGGCACCAGGAACTGGCCGCGTTGCACCATCTCCTTGCGCAACTCATCGGTCAACGCGTAACCGTGCTCGACGCTGTGCACGCCGCCCTGAACCGCCGCCTGGATACCGGCCAAGCCGATCGCGTGCGCCGCGACCGGACGACCACCGTAGTTCTGGCCCTCCTCGACGACGGCCGCCACCATCTCGGTGCGGAAGCCCAGGAAGGTCGGCTGGTCGTTGGGGGAACTCACGCCACCCGACGAAGCGATCTTGATGACGTCGACGCCCTCGCGGATCAGCTTGCGCGCCTCTAGGCGTGCCTGTTCCACCGAATCCACCAGCACGCCGCCGATGATCTCGGTTGCCGAGATTCCAGCCGGGATATGGAAATCCGCGTGCCCGCCGGTCTGGCTCAGCATCTTGTCCGCCACCAACAGGCGCGGACCCTCGACCAAACCGTGCGCCACCGCGTCACGCACACCGACATCCACACCCATCAAGTCGCGCACCGTCGTCACGCCCGCCTCGACGGTCGCCTTCATGCGGCTGATCAACTCGAAGTACCGGTACGACGGCGCGACCAGCGCCTCCATCTTCTCGGTGACCCTGGTCGTCCTCTATGGGCAGACCCGCATCCTGTTCGCCATCGGGCGCGACGGCCTGCTCCCGGAGCGCTTCGCCAAAGTCAGTCCGCGCACGCACACGCCGGTTTTCAACACGATCGTGGTGGCGACCATCGTCGGGCTCCTCGCCGGTTTCATCCCGCTGTCGAGCCTGTGGGACCTGGTGTCGATCGGCACCCTCGTCGCGTTCATCGTCGTCGCGCTGGCCGTCATCGTCCTGCGTGTACGCGAGCCAGACCTCGAGCGCGGTTTCAAAGTGCCCGGCTATCCGGTCACCCCGATCCTCTCGATTGCCGCGTGCATCTACATCCTGACCGGACTGCACTGGACGACCTACGCGTGGTTCCTAGGCTGGTTGGCGGTCGTGCTGACGTTCTACTTCCTGTGGAGTCGTCACCACTCACACCTGAGTCCCCGCTCACTCGGCGCTCTCGTCGCCGGGGCCGGCACGCTGGCCGGGGATCCACCCGGGGGTCAGGCGACTGACGAGCCGTCGACGGCGCAGGAGCCACAGAAGTGACCGTCGTCGTCGGCTATGGCCCGGGCAGCCGGTCCTCGGGCGCGCTCGAACTGGCCTCCACCTACGCCGACGCGCGCGGCGAGGACCTCCTCGTCGTCTCCGTCATACCGCCGCGCTGGAGTTCGCCGTCGTTGGCCCGACAGGCCGACGCCGAGTTCGCGGCGTGGGCCGCGCAGCAGGGTGACGCCGCGCTCGCCCGCGCCAAGGCCGAACTCGCCGAGATGGGCAGCGGCGCCGAGGCGTCCTTCCGCAAGGTCGACCACCGGTCACCGGGGACGGCTCTGTTGTCGGTCGCCCTGGAGACCGGAGCGACGGGAATCGTCGTCGGTTCGTCAGAGGATGCACGCCGCGGCAGCGTCGAACTCGGTTCGACGGGGAGCTGGCTGCTGCACTCGTCGACGGTGCCGGTGGGCATCGCACCGCGCGGCTACGCGCGGCCGGTCGGAGGATTCACCGGTGTCAGCTGTGCCGTGGCCGGCCTCGACGGCGATGCGGCCGTGATCGCGACGTCGAAGACCATCGCCGCGGGGGCCGGCGTCGGTCTGCGGCTGGTGACTTTCGCGGTCCGCCTCGACACCATGTTCCCGACCGTCGTCGGGCCCGGCGTCGAGGATGAGATCGTCGCTGCCGCCCGGGAGCAGAGCGAGTCCTACTTCGGCGAGCTGCGCGCGGCCAGCGTGATCGACGACGGTGTGCAGACGGTCGTCGGCCTTGGGCACGGGTGGCGCGCGGCGATGGACTCGATCGCCTGGGACCAGGGGGACATGCTCGTCCTGGGCTCCCACAAGACCGACGTGCTCACCCGGGTTTTCCTGGGCACCAACGCGACGAAGATCGTGCGGTACGCTCCGGTCCCCGTCGTGGTGCTGCCAGCCTGACCCCGACGCCGGGGGCACGTCGCGTCCGCGCACGGGGTAGACCTATTGACATGTTCATGACGCTTCTTGCCCTGGGGATCGCCGTCGACACGATCTTCACCGTCGACGTCGAGTCGGGCGAGTATGCCGCGCTCTACGACGACACCGGCCCCAGCCCCGACGGCGTGCAGACCGCCGACGGCGTCGTCTATTGGACGACGATGGGTCGGCCCATCCGCGATCGATCACTGCGCGGGGAGGCCTCGTTGGACTATTCGCAGGCCAACGGCGGCGTTCATGCCGTCAACGTTGACGGCAACGACCGACGCGACTTGGTCGAGCCGGGCGAGGTGACCACCGGCAAGCAACTGGCGTTGGCCGACGGCTGGCTCTATTGGGGTGACCGCGAAGGGCACCGGGTCAGCCGTGCCCGCATCGACGGGCGCGACCGCCAGGACCTCGTCGTGAACCCTGCGGGCATCGGGAACCAGTGCGTCGGCGTCGCGGTCGACGGCGACTACTTCTACTGGACCCAGAAGGGGCCGTCGAAGGGCGGCGAGGGCAAGATCCTGCGCGCACCGATCCTCGTCGACGACGCGCACGACCCCGCGTCGCGAACTGACATCGAAGTGCTGTGGAACGGGTTGCCCGAACCGATCGACCTCGCAATCGTCGATGGTGTCCTCTACTGGACCGATCGCGGCGCACCACCGAGCGGCAACACCCTCAACCGCGCGGACCTGCCTGCGCCGGGACGGCGCGGTGCGTCACCGGAGATTCTGGCCGACGGGTTCGGGGAGGCGGTCGGGTTGGCCGTCGACGCCGATGCCGGTGTTGCTTACGCCTCCGATCTGGCGGGCCGCATCTTTGCCGTCCCCCTCGCCGGCGGCGACAAGCGCCTCATCGCCGACCTGGGCACAAGGGTGTCCGGGATTGTTGGTCTGGCGTAGAGGGGTCGAGAGTCGCCGCTCGACCACGAGGTCACGCCGTCGCCGAACTGAGCAGGATGGACGTCTCGCTGTGGTGGATACCGCCGATCCCGCGGATCACCCCGAGAGCGTGGTCGAAGGCGGCGAGGCTCTCGCAATTCATCTCGGCGATCAGGTCCCACTCACCGTTGGTCGTGTGCAGCGCCGCGATCTCGGGCACGCCGCGCAGGTTGCGGATGACCTCGGGGGTGCTGCGACCCTCGACGGCGATAAGCATGATCGCGCGCACCACTGACGCATCGGCGGGATCGCGCACGCGTACGGAGAAGCCGACGATGACGCCGTTCTCGACCAGTCGGTCCAGCCGGGCGTTGACGGTCGCACGGGTCACCCCGAGACGCTTCGCCAGGTTCACCACCGACTCCCGACCATTCGCGCGCAGCAGGGAGATGAGCTGCCGGTCGAGGTCGTCGAGAGCGGGAATCATGTCTAGATCGTATGCCTGTAGTAAGCAAATTGCGCACCTGCAAGCCTAAATGTGCACGTGTTGCTTCTTGTTTGTGTACTCGCCTCGAACCTAGCGTGGAGTGCACAGACCAATGATGCAAGGAGATCCGATGGTGCGCTTCGTCGACGTCCCCACCATGCGCAGGTGGGTCTGCGAGACCGGCATCGAACCCATCGTCGCCGGCCTCGCCGACGCCATCGAGGCCGACTTCCGCCGGTGGCCCGAGTTCGACAAGTGCGCGCGGATCGCCAGCCACTCCGCAACCGGCGTCATCGAGTTGATGCCCGCCAGCGACGGCCGCACCTACGGCTTCAAGTTCGTCAACGGGCACCCCGGGAACCCGGCACGCGGCCTGCAGACCGTCACCGCGTTCGGCGTCCTCGCCGACGTCGACACCGGCTACCCCGTCCTGTGGAGTGAGATGACGATCCTCACCGCACTGCGCACCGCCGCGACGTCGGCGATGGCCGCACGCGCACTGGCCCGGCCCGATTCGACGACGATGGCGCTCATCGGCACCGGCAGCCAGGCCGAATTCCAGGCACTGGCCTTCCGGGCAGTCCTGGGCATCCACACCCTGCGCATCTGGGACATCGACCCCGCGGCGATGGACACCTTCGAGCGCAACATCACACCGCTGGGCTTCACGGTGCACCGTGCGGCCAATGCCGTCGACGCGTGTGCCGGCGCCGACATCGTCACGACCTGCACCGCCGACAAGACCAATGCGACGGTCCTCACCGACGCCATGGTCCGCCCCGGCATGCACCTCAACGCCATCGGCGGCGACTGTCCCGGCAAGACCGAGCTCGACGTCGCGATCTTGCGCCGCGCCGACGTGTTCGTCGAGTTCCCCGAGCAGACCCGCGTCGAAGGCGAGATACAGCAGCTGCCCCCTGACCACCCCGTCACAGAGCTGTGGCGGGTGCTGCGCGGCGACGCCGGCGGTCGCACGTCCGCCGCGCAGATCACCGTCTTCGACTCCGTCGGATTCGCGATCGAGGACTTCTCGGCGCTGTGCTACCTCGACCGCAGCCTGCGTCCCGGGCAGGCGCTCGAGGTCGACCTGATCGCCGACCCCGACGACCCTAAGGACCTGTTCGCCCTCGTCGCCGCGGGCGCTTCGACGACCAGCCGGGTCGGCTGATCCCATGTCCGGCCCGACCCCGGCACCCGACGCCAATCTCACCGCGGCACCCCGCGCCAATCCCACCCAGGCGCCCAGTGCCGCCGTGCTGATCCGCCCGCACCACTTCCGGCCCAACCCGGCGACCGCCATCGACAACGCGTTTCAGACCACCGGCCTGGGCTTGCGCCGCGATGTGTCCGCCGCGGCGTACCACGCGTCGACGGCCGCTGCTCGACGCCTGACCGAGGCCGGAGTCACGGTGCACCTCTTCGACGATGAGACCGCCGAGCACCCCGACAGCGTGTTCCCCAACAACTGGTTCTCCACCCACAACGACGGGCGCATCGCGCTGTATCCGATGTATGCGCAGAACCGTCGGGGCGAGCGCCGCCCCGACGTCATCGAGTTCCTCAAATTCGCCTACCGCGTCGAGGAAGTCACCGACTACTCCGGACTCGAGCTCGACGGGATCCACCTGGAGGGCACCGGCGCGATGGTGCTCGACCACACGTCCCGGATCGCATACACGGCGCGGTCGCGACGGGCCGACCCCAAGCTGCTGCACCGGTTCTGCACGGCATTCGGCTACGAGCCGATGATGTTCGACGCCCGCGACGAGGAAGGCACGCCGGTCTACCACACCAACGTGATGATGTGCGTGGCCACCGATTTCGCCCTCGTCTGCCTGGACGCGATCGCCGACGTGAAGCTCCGCAGCGAGGTCGTCGGACGGCTGCGCGAGACGGGGAAGACCGTCGTCGCACTGACCCAGGCACAGGTCCGGGCGTTTGCCGGCAACGCGATCGAACTGCGCGGCTCGTCGTCGCGGCGGCTGTTGGCCCTCTCGACGACGGCTGCCGCCGCACTTACCCCCGACCAGGTTGAGGTCGTCGAATCGTCGTGCGATCTGCTGGCGCTGGATGTTTCACCCATCGAACTGGCCGGAGGATCGATACGCTGCATGATTGCGGGCATTCATCTCGACCCCCGGACCGATCCGGTGGCCGCACCCGCACCGCGTTCAGCCGCCGACGACGTCGTGATGATCGCCTCCTGACGACGAGGGAGCCATCATGTCCCCTGCCGATTCAACCGCCGACGACACCGCCCCGGGTTTCGGTGTCTACTCCGAAGTCGGGCAGTTGCGCCGCGTCCTGGTCTGCGAGCCCGGCCTCGCCCACCACCGGCTGACGCCGAGCAACAGCCACGATCTGCTCTTCGACGACGTGCTGTGGGTCGATCGCGCGGTCGAGGACCACCGGGCCTTCGTCGCACAGTTGGAATCCGAGGGCGTGGAGGTGTTCGAGCTGCACCGGGTGCTCGCGGAGACGCTCGCTGTTCCGGGGGCGCGGGAGTGGATCCTCGACCGCAAGGTGACGGCCAACGAGGTCGGCCTGCTGCTGCTGGACGAGGCGCGCAGCTTCCTCGACTCGCTCGACGACCGGGCGCTCGCCCGGTACCTGATCGGCGGGCTGGCCGTCCACGACCTGCCGGAGTCGGTCGTGTCGCTGGCGATCGACCGGCTGCGCCCGTCGTCGTACATCATGGCGCCGCTGCCGAACATGCTCTACACCCGTGACACCACCACGTGGGTCAACGATGCGCTAACGCTCAACCCGCTGTTCTGGCCGGCGCGCCACGGCGAGACACTGCTGATGGCCGCGGTGTACCGCTTCCACCCGGCGTTCACCCCGGCGGCGTCGAAGATCGTGTGGGGCGACCCCGAGAAGGACTGGGGCCCGGCGACCGTCGAGGGTGGTGACGTGCTGGCCGTCGGGGGTGGCGTGGTCATCATCGGCATGAGCGAGCGGACGTCTCAGCAGGCGATTACGCAGGTCGCAGCCGCCCTGTTCGACGCCGGTGCCGCGGAAGCCGTCATCGTCGCGGGGATGCCGCGATTGCGGGCCGCGATGCACCTGGACACCATCCTGACGTTCGCCGACCGCGACGTGGTGACCGTCTACCGCTCGATCGTCGACGACATCCGCCCGTTCACCCTGCGACCGGGCGGGAGCGGGCCGGGCGGGTTGCACGTAACCGCGGAGACCGACCCGCTGCTCGACGTGATCCCGCGCGCCCTCGGATTGGACCGCCTGCGCGTCGTCGACACCGGCGGCGACTCGTACTCCACCGAGCGCCAGCAGTGGGACAGCGCCAACAACGTCGTCGCGCTGCGCCCCGGCGAAGTGTTCGCCTATGACCGCAACACCGTGACCAACGACCTGCTGGCGCAGGCCGGGATTACCGTTCACACGATCGCCGGCGCCGAACTGGGCCGTGGCCGCGGTGGCGGCCATTGCATGACCGGCCCGTTGCTGCGCGATCGGGTCACCTTCTGATGCGCCCGGTCCTACAGTCGGATTCATGGCCCTGCATGAGATCCGATTCCCCTCCGCCAACGGCCGCGACCAGATCCACGGCTGGATCTACGCACCGGCCACGACGCCGCGCGCGATCGTCCAAATTGCGCACGGGCTTGGCGAGCATTCGCGCCGCTACCTGCACCTGATCTCGGCGCTGCTCGACGCCGGGTTCGTCGTCGCCGCCGACGACCATGCCGGGCACGGTGCGACCGCCGTCGAATCCGGGGTGTGGGCCGACACCGGCGAGAACGGCGCCGCGGTCGTCGTCGACGACGAGAAGACGCTGCACGACCGGGCCGTCGAGGCGTATCCGGACCTGCCGTACTTCTTCTTCGGCCACAGTTGGGGATCGATGATCGCGCGCGGCTACGCGTCCAAGTACGGCTCCGACCTTGCCGGGCTCATCCTGTGCGGCATCGCCGCGCAGATCGGCGGGATTGATGCGCTGGACCGCGAGGCGCTCGCGCAGGCCGCCGCCACGAGCGGTACCGAGCCGGGCGCGGAGTTCATGATGGCCATGTTCGCCCCCATGGTCGAGCGTTTCCCCGACGTACAGACCGGCACCGAGTGGGTGGCCGCCGATGACGGTGTACGCGCCGATCACGCCACCGACCCGCTCAACGGACTCGCGACGCCGATGAGCAACCGGTTCATCAACGACTTCGTCCTGCTCTACGACGAGGTGAACGACGGGTGGGCCGACGGCATCGACGCCGCGCTGCCGGTGCTGATCGTCGCCGGGGAGCTGGACCCGGTCGCCAACTACGGCGAGGGTGCCTTCCACGTCGCCAACTCCCTGTGGTCGCGCGGCAGCCGCGATGTGCGCACCGTCGTGTACCCGGGCGTACGCCACGAGATCCACAACGAGCCGCCGACCCGCGCACTCGTCGAGGGCGAGATCATCGCGTTTGTGGAGTCACACCTCTGAGCTTCCTCGCTCGTCGGCGGCGATGATCTCGATCGCCGCCCCGAAAACAAGGCGCGCGTGGAGCTCGAACAGCGCCACGAAGTCGACGTCGTCGCCACCGATCTCGCGGGCGAGGAACAAACCGTCGGCACCGGCGATCGCATAGGTGGCGACCAGGTTCACCCCACGCTCGCTCAGCGACGGGTCGGCATCGCGAATCAAGGCCGCGAACCGTTCGAATTCGACCTGGCGCGTGTTCAAGTAGATCTCGTGGCCGGCCGGTCGCTGTTCCTGGCCCAACAGCATCAGTTTCAGGCCGAACCGGAGGAACTCCGGGCTGCGGGTCAGCGCGCTGGCGACGTGGCGGCCGATTTCCAGCGCTCGCTCTCGGGCTTGCGATTCCGGGAGATCGATAATCGCCGCCCAGCGTTCGTAGCTTCGCTGGATCACCGCGGCGATCATCTCGTCCTTGTCGGCGAACTGCCAGTAGATCGAGGTCGCCGACACGCCCGCCTTCTTGCTGACCCGGGCGATGGTGGTGCCTTCGTAACCAAACTCGGTCGCGACGTCGGTGGCCGCGTCGAGGATTCGCTCACGGGCGCTCTGCGCGTCTGGGCGGCGGCCTCGCTGTCGGTGTCCGGCCTGATGGGCACTGGGCATCGTTGCAGCCTACCGGCCACGGGACGCTGCGGTTCACAAGTATCTGTATTACTCACTACAGTATATGTATAGTTCACTACAGACTAGTTCGATCCGACGTGAGGTGCCCAATGAGAAATGTGACCCGACGAAGCTTCCTCGCCGCCTCCGGCGCGATCGCGGGCGGCGCCGCCCTGGCCGCGTGCAGCAACGACGCGAAGACCGTCAAGGAGCGCGACAGGGCGACGCAGCCCGGGGCCCGCCCGCGGTCGATGCCTCCGTCCTCGGACAAACACAACATCGTGTTCGTCTTCACCGACCAGGAGCGCTACTTCGACAAGTGGCCGAAGGGGATGTCCCTGCCCGGGCGGGACCGCCTGCAAACCGACGGGATCACCTTCCACAAGCACTACGGCCCCGCCGTCATGTGCACGAGTTCGCGCTCGGTCATGCTGACCGGCCTACAGACGCCCGACACCAAGATGTTCGACAACGTCGACATGTCCTACGTCGCACCGATGAGCTACGACATCCCCACGGTCGGCCACATGCTCCGCAAGGGCGGCTACTACACCGCGTACAAGGGCAAGTGGCACCTCGATTCGGCCTTCGACGTCGAGGAGCCAGAGCGCCTCTTCACCAAGGAGATGGACGCCTACGGTTTCTCCGACTTCGTATGGCCGGGCGACGTGGTCGGGCACACGCTGGGCGGGTACCGGTATGACAACGTCATCGGCGGTACCGCCGTCTCCTGGCTGCGCAACCGGGGCAGGCCGCTCGCCGACGAGAAGAAGCCCTGGGCGCTGTTCGTCTCGCTGGTGAACCCCCACGACATCATGTACTTCAACACCGACGCGCCGGGCACGCATGTCCAAGACACGGGAAAACTCCTACTGAAAGCGGCGCCTGCACCCGAGAATTCGATCTACGACAAGACCTGGGGCGCAAAGCTCCCCACCAACCTGACCCAACCGTTCGACGAACCGGGACGCCCGAAAGCCCATGGGGAGTTTGATCGCGCATGGGGCTACACCCTCGGTCGTATCCCGCCGGAGGAAGACCGGTGGCAGCGATTTTCCGATTTCTACCTCAATAGCATCCGCAGCGTCGACGTCCAGCTTGAGACGATCCAGACCGAACTGGACAACCTCGGCCTGACCGAAAACACCATCGTCGTCTTCACGTCCGACCATGGCGAGATGGGTGGCGCGCACGGACTCCGCGGCAAGGGGCCCTTCGCCTATGAGGAGTGCATGCACCTGCCCATGCACGTCCGCCACCCGGACGTCTCGGGAGGACAAGACTTCTCCGCGTTGACGAGCCACATCGACCTGGTCCCGTCCATCCTCTCGATGGCCGGGGTCTCGCCGACCGAGGCAGCTGAGTTCGCCGGCCGCGAGCTTCCCGGACACGACTTCTCCGAGGCTATGCAACAGCCCGGGAAGGCCGGCCTGCACAGCGTTCGGGACTCGATCCTCTACACCTACAGCGGTATCGCCACCAACGACGCCGAGGCGATCCGCGTGATCGCCGACGCGAAGGCGGCGGGCAAGGATCCTGCGACGGTCGTCGGTGCGAACGGGTACATGCCCGACCTGTCCAAACGCGGAAGCCTACGCACCACGTTCGACGGCCGGTACAAGTTCACGCGCTACTTCGCCCCGACCCAGCGCAACTCGCCGAAGACAATCGACGACCTCTACCGATACAACGACGTAGAGCTCTACGACCTACAAACCGACCCGGGTGAGATGACCAATCTCGCCGCTACCAAAGGGGCCAACGACGCGTTGGTGATGGCGTCGAACACGAAACTGGAAGCGGGGATCAAGAAGGAGATCGGCGTCGACGACGGTCGGGAGATGCCCCGCCTCGGGTCGATCGACTGGAACCTCGACCAGGTGGACCTATAGCGCCGGGGCGTCGATAGCGAGTCGTCGGCGGGAGTATCGTCGACGGTTCTCGTACTGACGGGGGGACAATGGCTGCGACGGACCAATTCGACGTCTTCATCAGCTACGCGCGGGCGGCGTCGTCAGACCTGGCCGACGACCTGCACACCGGGTTGGAGAAGTTCGCCAAACCGTGGCACCGGTTGCGGGCGATCCGGGTGTTCCACGACGACTCTTCGATGGCCGCCAACACGGCGCTGTGGAAGACAATCGAACGCGGGCTGTCGGAAGCACGATGGTTCATCCTCCTCGCCACCCCCGAGGCGGCGCACTCGGAGTACGTCAACGCCGAAGTCGCCTGGTGGTTGCGCAACAAAGGGCCAGACACCCTCCTGTTGGTGCACGCGGGAGGAGCCATCGCCTGGGACCGCGCGGCAAACGACTTCACAGCCGACTCGACCGCAATCCCGCCGGTTCTCCACCGTGCCTTTCCGCAGGAGCCGCGCTGGATCGACATGACCTGGTTCAACCAGCCCGGCTCACTGCGCGACTCCGACCCGCGTTTCATCGAACGGGTTGCGGACCTGTCGGCAGCGGTGCGCGGAGTGCCGCGCGACACGCTCATCGGCGAGAACGTCGCTGAGCTCCGCAAGGCCCGACGCCTTGCGCGCGGCGGAGTCGTCGGATTGGTGCTGCTGCTCGTCGCGGCACTGGCCGCGGGTGCGGTGGCTCTCGTCCAGCGCTCGGCGGCGATTCGAGCCGCGACCGTGGCGCAATCCCGCCAATTGGCGGCCACCGCGGACACCCTGTCCCAGACCGACATGCAAACCGCGCTGCTGCTCGCAGCCACCGGATACCGGACGACTCCGGAGCTGGCGACCGAGCGATCACTGCTGCACACATTGACCGCAAGCCCGCACCTGGAAGCCTTCGTCGCCTTCGCCGACCGGGTGACCGCCGCTGACGGCACCGACGACGGCCGCTTCCTCGCCGTGGGCACCGCCAACGGCGAGATCCACCGCGTCGACCGCCAAACCGGTGCGCGCGAGATGATCGGAACCGTTAGCGGACCACCGATCTGGGTGGGGATCAGCGCCGACGGGAAGACCGTGGCCGCGGCGAAGAACCCGTACGGCAACAAGGCATCACCGGGAACGGCCTCGCTCCTGTGGCGGGAGGGATCGGCGGTCACCACTCTGCCCGGCGTATGGGTGCGGGCACTGTCCCCGTCGGGCGACGTCGCGGTCGCCACCACGACAGACGCCAACGCATTCCAGGTGATCACCCGCACCGGCACCCGGATGATCGCCCACCCGACGGCGAACGAGAACTCCAACCTGTGGATGGTCGTTCCGGACGACCGGTCGTTCGCGGTCATGACCATGGAGGGCCGCTACGCCCGGTTCGACGTCGACGGCCGACTCACCGCGCAAACAGTGGCGCCCATCTACGGGTGGATGCTGGCATCGGGTGCGCTGTCTGGTGACGGGATGCGGTTCGCCTATCCCACCGACGCGGCCGATGGCGCGATGGTCGTATGGGACCTCGCCGGCCCGCTGCCCCCACGGCTGACCGGCAAGCCACTCACCGTCGACAGCGGTGGGACAGCTCCGCGCGACCTCGCGCTGGACCGCGAGGGCAAGCGACTGGCCACCGCTGCCAGCGGCAAGATCACGGTGGCCACGGTGGGGCCGGGCACGACTGCGGACATCACCCTTCCCGGCGCCGGGGACAACCCGACCACCGTCGTCTTCGCCTCGCCGGACCGTCTCGTGAGCGCCGCAGGAAAGAGTGTCGCGCTCTGGAACCTCACCGCCGCCGGCGGCGGGACACAGGTGTTCCCGCTCGCATTCGGGGAGACCTGCAACGCGTGCGGACCACCCGCGGTGAAGGTGTCCCCGAACGGTTCCCGGGTCGCGGTGCGCTCGACGGTCCTCGATACCCGTGACGGTGGGACCGTCGACCTCGGCTCGGCGGAGGCCGCCCTCTGGCTCGACGACCAGCGCCTCCTCGTGACCCACCCCCACGAACAACGGGCACAGATCCTCAGCGGTCCTCGCCTCAAGCGTGTCGAGCAGGACTTCACCATCCCCGAGCTGGACTCGCGATCGTCGCTTGTGCGGCGCGGCGACGGCCTCGTCGTCGGGATCAGTGATCCGGGGAAGGACCCGTCGAGCTCGCTAGTCCTCATCAACCCCGACAACGGGACGGTCAAGACCAACGGGGTCAAGGCCGCCGGGCTGTCGCCGACCGGCGACTTCGCGGTCAACCTGCTCGGCAAACCCAACGACGCGACCACCCCTGTTCAGATCATCGATACCCGCACCGGAGGTGTCGTCAACACCGTGACAGTCGACGGTCGCCCGTTGGCCTTCACCGCGCAGGTCCCCGGTGGCTTCGCGCTGTTGCGCAGCGAGTCGACTGGAGCGATGGGCACCGACCTGCTGCGCATCGGGGTGCGCGGCAACCGCGTCGACCAGGTCGCGCACCTGCGTGCGCGAATCCCGATCCCGGCGATGGCCGTCGGGTCCGGCACCAACATCTACGTCGAGAACGACGGCACAATCGTGCGCTACGACCTGCGCGACGGCTCCTCACTGGCGTTGATGTCCGTGCGCTCGGCCCACCACGCGTGGAATGCCGTCGGGATCAGCGCGGACGGCTCGACGATGTACGTCGCGAGTGAACCCCAACAGACGCTGACCGCGATGCCGGTCAACGCCGATGCCTGGCTCGACACCGCCTGTCGCGTGGCCGGCCGTAAGTCCGAGCCGGACGACTTCGCCGGTCTGCTACCCAACACCGACCGCATCAAGATGGGCTGCCCGTAGCCGTCACCACGTCTTGCTGAGTTTGGCCTCCACCAGCATCACGTTGTAGTCGGTCCACCGGGTCGCGTTGAAGTAGAGGCGCCCATCGGAAGTACTGGTGAGAGCCGGCGAGTGCGGCAGCATCATCGGTCCGTAGAGGATGGCGGCGACAGCGGGCACGAGGATCCGCGCCGGGCTCCACGGTCCCCACGGCTGCGGCGCGGTGCGGATGCGGATCGAACTGTCGCCGTCGAGCATCACGTACTTGTTCAGGTACGGGCTCCACGCGATCGACAGCTCGGTGACGCTTGCCTTGACGATGGCCGAATCGTCGGTGAGCTGCGATAGGTCCGACGTCCACGTCGATCCCAGCCAGTACTCGTACTTGGTGAGGTCGAGGATGTCCTCGGGCCTGAACCGGGCGAGGTACGCGCGACCGGAACGGCCATTGGGCGTGCCGACCTGGTACACGTAATCGTCGTCGTGCCCCTTGACATAGCCACTCTGCTGGAACCGGTGGTTGTTGACGTTGACCGTCGGCAGATCATCGGGAAGGGCCAGCGTCAGCGGCAGGTTGAGCATCGCGGTCTCGGGTCTGGGCGTCCAGGTTTGGCCGTTGTCGCTCGACTCGGCGATCGCGGCGTAGTTGGTGTTCCAGACCCCCGGCTCACCGCCCCATTTCCGCACCGACATGAAGTTGACGTACTGCTTGCCGTTCAGGCTGATGGCGGCCGTTGGGATCGTCGAGATCTCGACAAAGTCCGTCTTGATACCGCGGACCATCTCCGTCGCATAGTTCGGTGCATCGGGCAGGACCACCGCACCCGAGTTCGAGTCGCCCGGGACGCCCGGCTCGATGGTCAAGCCATCGGCGAGGTTGTCGTCGTCGGTGCGCGCAAGGAAGTTGTTGCGCCACTGCTGGCCAGAAACGTTGCACCACCCAAAGGTGTCGCCGAAGGCCATCAGCGTCTGGCCCTCTCCGTTGTCCCAGGCGACGCCGAGGTCGGTGCCCGAGACGGTGAAGCGGTGCAGGGTGCTGTTCGGACTGCGTGGACCGGTGACCCAGGAGACGATTCGCGACGTGGGGGTCCGCCAGGTCGGCAGGTTGCCCTGCGGTCCCCCACCCGGCTCATTCTGCTCGCCGCCGAGAGAGCCGCTTCCACCACCTCCACCCAGCGAACCCGTCGAACCCGTCCCACCAAGTGAGCTGTTGCCGGCCGATCCAGGGCCGTCGTTTCCACACGGCGAACTGTGGGCCGCGGGCGCGATACCGGTGACCAGCGCGCCAGCCAGGGCAACGACGGCAGTCGCGCTCAGCGCGAGACGAGTCCCACGTCGTTGGATCGCACGCATGCGCCCTCCCTCAGGGGTGTTACTAAAGTGATTAAAGTGACAATTGGGACACTAGGGCGTCGGGTCTTCTGCACCTGACATCGACCCGTCGGGTGCCTGTCTCGATCGGATTTCGATCGTGCAGCGCGACGGCATCTACGCTGGTGCCCATGAGTGGACGGATCCACCTTCTGCGGGCCGTCAACGTCGGCGGCGCGAAGCTGCCGATGGCCGATCTGCGTGCGCTCGCCACGTCGCTCGGCGCCACCGACGTCTCGACCTACATCGCGTCGGGCAACCTCATCTGCGAACCGCCCGGTGACCCCGCCGAGTTCGACCGCGCTCTCGAGGCAGCGGTGGACGAACAGTTCGGCTTCTTCCGTGAGGTGATCTCTCGCAGCCACGAGGAGTTGGTGGCAGCGCGCGCCGCCCACCCGTTCGAGGTGATCGTCCCCAAGTACTCCTACGTCACGTTCCTGGCCGGCACACCGACCCCGGAAGCTATTGCCAAGGCCCGGGAGTACGAAACCGGCGACGACTGCTGGGACGTCATCGGCTCCGAGATGCACATCCGCTACGCCGGTGGTGCCGGTCGCCCGCAGATGAAAGACGCGTCGATCGGTCGAACCCTCGGGGTTCCGGGCACCGCTCGAAACCTCAACACCGTCGACAAGCTCATCGAGCTGACCCGCTAGGCGCCAAACACATCAGCGCCGACATTGGCGACCACATAGTGGTCACCAACGTCGGCGGTAATGCTAAATGGGTGATGTCATCAGCGTCGGCGCTAGGGACGATGCCCGCGATCTACGGATGCATCCCGCTCAGCGCTGGTAGGTTCCAGCCCACCACCGCCGAGCAGGGACAGAGCCAATGAGCTACACAGTCGCCGACCTCATCCTCGAGACAGTCCGCGGATCGGGGGTGCAGCGTATTTGGGGCATACCGGGCGATTCGCTCAACGGGTTCACCGACGCCCTGCGCCGGGCAAAAGACATGGCCTGGATGCACGTCCGCCACGAGGAGGCCGCAGCGTTTGCGGCTGGCGCGGAAGCCGCCGTCACTGGGGAACTCGCCGTCGTCGCAGGTAGTTGCGGCCCGGGCAATATGCACTTCATCAACGGGCTCTACGACGCCCAGCGCTCCCGGGTGCCGGTCCTGGCGATCGCCTCGCACATCCCCGTCGAACAGATCGGCACCACCTACTTCCAGGAAACCCATCCGGAGCGGCTGTTCGACGAGTGCTCGGTCTACTGCGAACTCGCGCATACACCAACGCAATTCGCGCGGATCCTGAACATCGCGGTCCGCACCGCCGTCGAAGAGCGCGGCGTCGCCGTCCTCGTGATCCCCGGCGAACTGTTCGACGCCAAGGTCGACCGCCCGGCACGCCCACCGCGGATCCGCGCGACCAGCCCGGTGACCCGACCCTCCGACGAGGAGGTCCACCTCGCTGCGGCAATGCTCAACGAGTCGAAGAAGGTCACGATCTTCGCCGGTGCCGGATGCGTCGGCGCCCATGACGCGGTGGTCGAGCTTGCGCAGAAGCTCCAGGCCCCGGTGGTCCACGCGTACCGCGGCAAGGAGTACCTGGAGTACGACAACCCGTGCGACGTCGGCATGACCGGCCTCGTCGGTTTCGAGTCCGGGTATCACGCGATGGCGGCGTGCGACACCCTCCTCATGCTCGGAACCGACTTCCCGTACAACCAGTTCCTGCCGACCAAGGCCAAGGTGATCCAGCTCGACATCCGCGGCAGTCAGATCGGGCGGCGGATCCACGTCGACCTCCCTCTCGTCGGGGCAGTCGCCGACACCGTGCCGCTGCTGACCCCGTTGATCCGCGACGGTCGCGACGGCGAGCATCTCGACGACGCCCGCGAGCACTACCGGATCACCCGCGCCGTGCTCGACGAACTCGCCCAGCCCGACGACTCCATCCCGATCCGACCCGAGTACCTCGCCCGCCTGATCGATCAGACCGCCGACGATGACGCGGTCTTCGTCCCCGACGTCGGCTCGCCGATCATCTGGGCGGCGCGATTCCTGACTATGAACGGCAAACGCCGACTGCTCGGCTCGTTCAACCACGGTTCGATGGCCAACGCCCTGACCATGTCGACCGGTGTCGCGGCGGCACAGCCGGGCCGGCAGGTGATCTCTCTGTCGGGCGACGGTGGCATCGCGATGCTCCTCGGCGAGCTGCTGACGCTGGTGCAGAACGGCATCGCGGTGAAGACCGTCGTGTTCAACAATTCGTCGCTGAACTTCGTCGAACTCGAGATGAAGGCCGACGGCCTGGTGAGCTTCGGTACCGACCTGGAGAACCCAAACTTCGCCGCGGTCGCCGAGTCCGTCGGTATTCGCGGCTGGTCGGTACAGAAATCGTCGGACCTGCCCGCGGCCGTCGCCGAATTCCTGGCCCACGACGGTCCGGCGCTGCTCGATGTGACGGTGGCCCGGCAGGAGCTGTCGATCCCCCCGACGATCTCGATCGCACAGGCCACTGGCTTCACACTGTGGGGCATCCGTACCGTCCTGTCCGGCCGAGGTGACGAACTGGTCGACCTCGCCGAGGTCAACCTGTTCAGCCGGTTGCGGCGACGCCGGAAAGACTGAGCGATGCACGACGGCGCACCGCTACACCTGCCGATACCTACCGCGGAATCGGTGGATCTCAACCTCATCCGCGCGCTGGATGCCCTCCTGCACGAATGCCATGTGAGCCGGGCAGCCGAACGCCTCGAACTCAGTCAGGCGGCAACCAGTCACGCACTGGCCCGATTGCGAAAGACATTCGACGACCCTCTGCTGATCCGGTCGGGCCGCGAATTGGTCCCCACGCCCGAAGCCGACCG
The DNA here is from genome assembly GCA_002477755.1 of Gordonia sp. UBA7599. Lineage (GTDB taxonomy): Bacteria > Actinomycetota > Actinomycetes > Mycobacteriales > Mycobacteriaceae > Gordonia. Next base: position 10,629 of record DLKD01000014.1, on the reverse strand, counting down.
GCTCAAGCCGATTGCCGCGGAGATCATGCGCCTCGTCGGCGACGCGCTGCAGGCACCGCACTTCGACCCGGCCACTGCACGCTCGACGTTCACCCTGGTGGCACCGGACTTCCTGGCCGCCGAGATACTCCCGACGATCACGGTGCTGCTGCAGCAGCAGGCACCGGATGTGCGCATCGAGAACTACAGCACGCCCCCACCGCACGAAGTCAACCTCGGCGGCAAGATCGACGCCGCTCTCCTGCCCGCTGAACGAGTACCGAAATCGCGGGATTCGATCCACGCCTGCAACATCCGCTGGCACGGCGTTGCCGGCGCCAAGAATCCAGTGGCCGGCACGTCACCCGACCTCGAGGAGTTCTGCGCGCTGCCCCACATAGTCGTCGACCGGGCGCTCATGCACGAGCACCTCGACGATCTGCTGGGCTCGATGGGACTGACCCGCAACATCGCCATGCGCCTGACCAACTCCGAGCTGATCCCGCACCTGCTCGCCACCACGAACCTGGTGACCATCACTCCGATGACCACACCGGTCGGCCCAGAGGTGGCCAGCTTCACCCCACCCGTGGACATACCGGCCCTCGAGTACCGCATCTGCTGGTCGCGCCGACTCGCCCTGGACCCGGGCAGCATCTGGTTCCGCGAGCGCATCGCCGAGGTGTGCGCCGACAAGTTGCCAGACGGCAACGGCCCGGCCGACGCCGAGGCGGCGGGCCGGGCCGGTTGAGCCGACGGCTCTAGTCCGTCATGCCGTGGCTTCCGCCAACAGAGCCGCATGATCGGCGACGATCGCGTCGGCAAGGCTCTGGAGGTCGGGCACCGCGTGCGGGCACGACACCAGGCCGAAGTCCAGGTGCCCGTCGTAGCTGAACAGAGTGATGTTCATGGCCTGGCCGTCGACAATCATCGAGACCGGGTAGAACTCCTCCAACTCAGCGCCACACAGGTACATCTTCCATTGCGCACCGGGCACATTGGAGATCGTGACATTCGGCATCACACCGCTGGTGAAGTTGGCACGCTGCGCCGCACGTGCCGCGGCTGCTGAGATCGCGGGGGTGGCGAAGTCGCTGAACCCGATGATCGTCGCCACCGGCAGCGCGTCGTGCACCTCCTTGGCCGTCATCATCGACTCGTGCACGGCCTTGATCCGTTCCAGCGGGTCGGCGACGTCGGTGGGCAGATCGGTGATGATCATCGAGACCTGATTGCCCATCGCACCCTTCTGGCTCTCGTCGCGAATCGACACCGGGATCGACGCGGTGAGCGGCTTGTCGGGCAACTCATTCCGCGCCATCAACCACGACCGGAGACCACCGGCGCATTCGGCCATGACCACGTCGTTGATGGTGGCCCCCACCGCCTTCTTGATGGTCTTCACCTCGTCCAGTGGTATCTGGAAGGGCACGAAGATCCGCCGATTCGTCGGCTTGACGTTGAACGGCGTCCGCGGGCCGAGAACACTCGTACCGCGTGATGCCACACCCGGCACCATCGAGGCCAGAGCCGGCGTCTCCTTGAGCAACTGGCGCGTCATGCTCAACCCCGACTTCACGGCCTTGAACGGCCGCACCGCGTTGGCCGTGACCGCCGATCGCAGCAACTTCATCCCGTCCGGCGGCGCCTCCGGGTGCCACGGCTTTGGCGGCGGGTTGGTCTGGTCGGCGTTGGGATCCATGTCGAGCAGGATCGCATTCACGTCGTTGCCCGAACCGCCGTCGATAACCGAATGGTGCACGGTCGCCAACAGCGCCGTCTTGCCGTCCTCGAGGCCGTTGATCACCGCCATCTCCCACAGCGGCCGGCTGCGATCGAGCGGTTTGGCCACGAGCCGGGAGACGACCTCGTTCAGCTGCTGCCGGGTCCCGGGGGCACTGATGCCGACATCGAAGATGTGCGCATTGATGTCGAACTCGTCGTCGTCGCACCAGTACGGCTGATCCAGACCCAACGGGACGGTGACCAGCTTTCGGCGGAACATCGGCAGCTTGTGGATCCGCGACATCATTCGTTCCCGAAGGACCGCCGCGGTCAGCGGCTGATCCGCCGTCGACGAGTCGTAGATGCCCAGACTGCTCACGTGGCCGTAGACGGGACCGGTCTCGAGATTCAGGAAGGCTGCGTCCAGTCCTGACAATTGCTGCATGGTTGCCCTGTTCTGTTGGGTTTCGGCTTCTACGGGATCAGTGCTTGGCGGCAGCGCGTGCGGCACGCGATTTCACGACCGCGTCCAAGAGCGGCTCCCGCTCGATGGCACGCTTGAGGATCTTGCCCGACGGCCCCTTGGGGAGTTCGTCGACGAAGACCACGGCCCGTGGGTACTTGTAGGCCGCGAGCCGTTCCGTCGCCCACTCGGTGATGTCGGCCGCGGACACATTCGATCCCGGCGTCGTGGCCACGACGGCCACCACCTCCTCGCCGTAGTGGTCGTCGGGGACTCCGACGACCGCCGCCTCGACGACGTCGGGGTGCGCGTAGAGCGTCTCCTCGATCTCGCTGGGGTAGACGTTGTAGCCACCACGGATGATCAGGTCCTTCGCGCGGTCGACGATGGCGAGGTTCCCGTCGGCATCCATCTCACCGATGTCACCGGTCTTGAGCCAGCCGTCGACGATGGTCTCGGCGGTCGCGTCCGGACGGTTCCAGTAGCCCCGCATCACCACCGGTCCGCGAATGTACACCTCGCCGCGCTCACCGGTGGGTACGGCGGCGCCGTCGTGGTCGCGGACCTCGACGTCGCAGTCGTAGACCGCCATGCCGACGGTGCCCTCGGGTGCCGTGACACCCGGCCTGGAAAACGTTGCGGCCCCGCAGGTTTCGGTAAGACCGTATCCCTCGAGGATCATGCAGCCGAAGCGGCGCTGGAAGGCCTGGGTGATCTCCCGGGGCAGCGAGGCTCCACCCGACACCGCGAGCCGAAGATTGTCGAAGGCACCCTCTTTGACGTCGTCGGGGACGTGCAGCATGGCGTTCCACATGGTGGGGACGCCGGCGACGATCGTGAGCTCGTCGTCGACGATCATGTCGATGAAATCCTTCGGATGGAACGTCGGCCGCAGGCTCAACGCGGCGCCCGCACGCAGACACGCGAGCAGCACCGAGGCCTGGCCAAAGACGTGGAACAGCGGCAGCGAGGTCCCTGCGCGGTCCTCCGGGCTCTCGTCACCGAGTTGGTTGGAGATTCGGGCAGCCTCGTTGAGGTTGTTGACGGTCAGCTCGGCGCCCTTGGGCCGACCGGTGGTTCCCGACGTGTACAGCAGGCACGCGACGTCGTCGCGGTCGAGGTCGACGGGGCTTTCCAGCGGGGTGCCTTCGCTGACATTCGCGCCGGTGGTCAATGCGACGAAGTCGATGCCCGCAGCCGCAGCAGCGGCGCGCCCAGCCTGCGAGATCCCGTCCCACGCGATCACCATGCGGCAGCCACCATCTTCGATGTAGTAGCCGAGCTCGGTCTCGGTGCACAACGGATTGGCGGGCAGTGCGATGGCTCCCACGGCATTGACGCCCAGATAGGCGACGGCGAACTCCGGCACCGACGGACAGATGAAGAGCACGCGATCGCCGCGTTCGATCCCGCGCTCCCGGAGCATCCCCGCATACGCGAGAATTCCGTCTTTGAGCTGGCCGTACGTATAGACGCTGTCGGGACCGCGGACGGCAATCGCATCGGGCCTTCCAGCCGCGTGCTCCAACACTCCGTCAGATAGGCTTGCCATGTCGATCGTCTCCTTGCTGGGGGTTTGTGCACCGGAGTTTGGCACTTCGGAGCTTGTCGACGGCCCCCGGAAAATCGTTGCCGCGATTGCCGGGGGCCAACTACTTGTCGGTAGGGTTTTCACCCCGCCCGAGAGGCAGCTGCGAGATCACAACGTGAGTGTGACGCCGGTCTCATATTTGCGCAAATTCCCCCAATCAATGGGAGCTATCGATTTCATGCATATTTAGGCTAGCCTGCGTTTTCAGAGCACAGAGGCTCGTGACCCATGGCCACGAGCCTCTGTGCATCCTCCATAAGAGCAACCTTCACCCTTCCCGGTACTGCTCACCCTTCCCGGTATTGATCGCTGAAAATGAAGTCCAGTCGGCCCGCACACACTTCGGCCAAGTCGGCACCGAGGTCGTAGATCTTGGTCAATCGCATCAGCGGTTGGGCCAGGAGCAGCGTCGCGGTGATGTCGCTGAATTTCATGTGGTCCAGCGACAGCCCGGTCTTGGTGCGGTATCGGTCCAGAGTCTCCTCCCGCGAGGGCACTCCGGGCGCCGGCGCGTGTTCGGGGAACGGACTCGACAGCCAGTCGGTAGTGAGCATCCAGGCCAGGTCACCGGCCGGATCACCGAGGTAGGACATCTCCCAGTCGAGGGCGGCCACCGGTTGGTAGTCGCTGCTGTAGAGCACGTTCGACATCCGGGCATCACCCCAGCACAGGCACACCTTCTCGGGCTCGTAGAGATTGTCGTCGAGCCAGTCCAGGGCGTGGGCGTAGGCGCCGCCGATCTGCCCCTGCCCGACCGTCCACTCAATCGCCCACCGCAGATAGTTGGCCAATCGTTGCGGCGGCGCGGAACCGAACTTGCCCAGGTCGAGGAACCCCATGCCCACCGCCACGGCGTCGACCGCGTGGACCTTGACCATCATGTCGACGCAGCCGTCCCACAGCTGTCGCCGCTGGGCATCAGACGACTCGGCGAACCATCCGTGCTGGTGATACGGCGGCACGTCGCTGACGGTCGTGACGTCGTCGATCCGGTCCATCACGAAGTACTGCGAGCCGAACACGTTGGGTCCCGATTCGATCCACTGCACCGTCGGCACCGGCACCTCGGAGTCGGCCAGGCATTCCATGATCCGATACTGCGACGACAGGTCGTAGTCAGGGATCAATTGGTTCTCCGGCGGGCGGCGGAACACCAAACCCAGGGGCTCGTCGCGGCCGGCGATGCCGGCGACCTCGAAGAGGTAGGTCTCGGTGGAGAATCCCTGATCCGCTTTGGCCCAGTTCTGCACCCGCGCGGTTGACGCACCGGGAATCCGTTCGCGGACGACGGCTTCCATCACGTCCGGCAGGATGTCGGCGGCCACCCGGTTCGGGGTTGCTTCGACCGTCATGTCACCAGCCTTCGAATCCGTAGCGGGGATTGGCGCCCAAGAACACCATCTCAACCAAACCGTGGCCCACTTTCTCGGTCCCGTCGTCGAGCTTCATCCGAACCTCGCACAGCGTCTCCGAGAGCATGCTCACCGGTGCCACGACCTCCGCGTCGTCGCCGTTGACCGTGAATCCGTCGATGAAGTCGGTTCCCCGCCAATAGCCCGAGGCGTAGCCCTTGAACTCCTGGTAGCCGCCAAGGCCGGGCCAGAAGTCGGAGATGGGGTCCACCTCGATCTCGCTGGTCGACCGGTCGGCACGGTGGACGGTGAACCGCGATCCGTCGCCGATGAGCCGGCGTCCGGCCCGGAACGTCAGATCGTGGTCGACGTCGATGATCGGCGCAGACCCGCCGCCGTTGGCCAGCGGCGTGAGCACCTCTCCCTCGAACTGAATCCGGTTGCCAATGTGGTCTTCGCGCTGGGCGAAGTGCACCAGCTCGTCGTCGAACTGGAAGATCCCCATGTAGTAGAGGGCACCGGCCGGGATCTCGGTGGGTTGCAACTCGCCGCCCTCCGACAGGCTGCCGCCGCCCGGGCCGTAACGCAGCCCCCAGGAGTGGTCGCGCCCGAACCACCACTGGTCGGGATCGATCTCCACCCGCTCACCGTCGATCACCAGGTGTCCCGTCACGGTGCCGTTCTGGTAGAAGCGGCGGGCGTTCTCCTTGATCCGGCCGCGCTCGCGGTGGAAGGCCGGGGTCTGTTCGTACGCAGGGAAGTCGCCATCGAGCGTCAGGTCGATCTCCAGCCCCTGCTCGTTGGCCTGCAGGACCGCGCGGGTCCGCTTGAGCGGCTCCTCCACCGAGTAGGTGTAGGGACCGACCGTGTAGCTGCCCAGGCCCACCGGGCCGGTATCGATCTGGGTCGAGACCCGCACCACCTTCGTCTCGCCGCCCTTGCGTACGACCATCGCGTAGGCGTCGGTGACGTTGCGGTTGGGGAAGCGGGCGAGCCCCGTGCAAATGGTGTACTCGCCGGACTTGTCGAAGCCGTACATGACGATGCGCTCGGTCCAGCGCAGGTCGGCCTGTTCGACGTGGTCGAAGGTCGTGGGGAGTTGATGGGCGAGCAGCTCATCGTGTGCGGTCAACATAGGTGTCTCCTAGGGGTAGTGGGTTGTGAAGGAATTGGGAAGGTTGGTCCTCGGCGGCGAGCCGGGCTCACCAGCCCTCGAAGCCGTAACGCGGGTTGGCGCCGACGAACACCATCTCGACCAGGCCGTACCCGATCTTCTCGGTGCCGTCGTCCAGGGGCATCCGTGCCTGGCAGAGGGTGCCCGAGAGCAGGCTGATCGGCGCGACGACTTCCGGGTCGTCGCCGTTGACGGTGTATCCGTCGAGGAAGTCAGTGCCGCGCCAATATCCCGACGCGTAGCCGTTGAACTCCTCGTAGCCGGCGAACGCGGGCCAGTAGTCCGAGCGCGGTGACAGTTCGAGTTCGCTGGTGGTCCGATCGCCACGCAGCACCGTGAACCGCGATCCGGCGTCGATCAGCCGGCGTCCGGGACGCCACTTCAGGTCGTGCTCGACGTCGATGATCTCCGCCGTTCCGCCACCGGCGGCGGTCGGGGTGAGCACTTCGCCCTCGAACTGGATCCGGTTGCCGAGATGGTCCTCGCGCTGGGCGAAGTGCACCAGCTCGTCGTCGAACCGGAAGATCCCCATGTAGTACAGGGCACCGGCCGGGATGTCGCCGGGTTGCATCTGCCCACCCTCGGCCAGGCTGCCGCCGCCCGGGCCGTAACGCAGCCCCCACGAGTGGTCGCGGGTGAACCACCACTGATCGGGATCGAGGTCGACACGCTTGCCGTCGATCGTGAAATGCCCGGTCACTCGACCGTTCTGGTAGAAGCGGCGGGCATTCTCCTTGATCCGACCGCGCTCCCGGTGGAACGCGGGCGTCTGCTCGTACGCGGGGTACTCGCCATCGAGGACGAGGTCGAGTTCGACGCCCTCGGAGTTGGCCACCAGGGTCGCTCTGGTGCGCTGCAGCGGCTCTTCGATGGCGTAGGTGTAGGGCCCGACCGTGTAGGAACCCAGGCCGACGGGAGCGGTATCGATCTGCGTCGACATCCGCACCACCCGGGTCTCCCCGCCGCGCGCGATGATCATGGCGTAGGCATCGGTGACATTCCGGTTGGGGTAGCGCGCCAGTCCGGTGACGATCGTGTACTCGCCGGACTTCTCGAAACCGAACATGACGATGCGTTCGGTCCAACGCAGATCGGCCTGCTCGACGTGGTCGAAGGTGGTGGCCAATTGGTGGGCGAGCAGCTCGTCGTGTGCTGTGAGCACGGTTACCTCCAGGGTGCCAATGTGGGCCAGATTACTTTCTTTCCATTACGTTACTACCTGTAACGTAATTGTCAAGCCGGACCGACCCCCGGCTCGGACCCGGCCCGGTAGGTTCGGACCGATGCCGACGACACCGAACTTTCCACCCGCTCCGGACTCCCCGCCGAGTGCGTTGGTCGACGACGGCCACTACAACGTCGGGACCTACAACGCAGCGATCGCGCGGGTCAACCCGCTCGACGCCGAACCGGGGAAGCGTTTCACCCGTCTCGCACGCACGGCACGCAACCTCCGTCTGAAGGAATGGGAGGCCTTCCAGCTCGGCGACGACGATTGGTTCATCCTCGGCGCCGTCTACAACGCGAAGACGGTCGGACTTCTCCAAGTGCTCGCGGTGCACAAGGAATCAGCGACGATCACTCGCTGGGAGAGCAAGCTGCCGGCGACGTCGTTGAGCATCGCTCGCGGCCTCCTCGATTCCACGTCACGCGGCCGTACCCACGACCTACAAGTCCAGATCGGCAATCATCTCGACCAGAACCGTGTCACCGTCGACGCGCACCACACCGGCCGCGGCAAGACGGGGTCGATGGATCTGCATGTGACGGGGAGCTGCGGGCCCGACGACGCAGCACACCTGGTGGTGGTGCATCCATTCGGCCGAGGGCGCGCCCTGTATTCGCACAAGGTGATGATGCCGATGACGGGGTCCCTGACGACGGCCGGTGAACAGGTCGGCTTTGCCGACGGCCGGGGCTACCTCATCCTCGACGACCATCATGGCGACTACCCGCGGCCGATGAAGTATGACTGGGTCACCGGTATCCGTCGCTCTCCGGCCGGCGTCGTCGAGGGGTTCAACCTCACCCACAACCAAGTGCTCAACCCGGCGAACTACAACGAGAACGCCATCTGGATCGGCAACCGGCTCCACCGCCTCCCGCCGGTGACCGTCGAACGCCCGGACGGCCCCTGGGGCAAGTGGTTCATCCGTGACGCCGCGGGCGCGGTGGACATCGCCTTCGCGCCGACGGTCCGGTCGACAATGCACGTGGGCCCGGGGAAGTCGCTAGCCGAGTACTACGCCCCCTATGGCTGGTACGAAGGCGCCATCCACGCCGAGCATGCGTCCCTTGACGTCGACGGCATGTTCGGCGTCGGGGAACAGAAGCGCATCACCCTCTGACGACCACCGAACCGCCCGCCACCTGCCAGGTCTGGTCGAGTCGAACGCCCTCGAGCATGCGACGGTCATGGGTCACCAGCAGCAGCGTGCCGTCGTAGCTGTCGAGTGCAGACTCGAGCTGTTCAATCGCCGGGAGGTCGAGGTGATTGGTCGGCTCGTCCAGGACGAGCACGTTGACCCCTCGCGCCTGCAGGAGCGCGAGAGCCGCACGCGTCCGCTCACCCGGTGACAAGGCGGCGGTCGGCTGGTTGACGTGGTCGGCGCGCAGACCGAACTTCGCCAACAGGGTCCGCACGTCGGCCGTCGACATCTCGGGGACCAACTCCTCGAAACGGTCAGCCAACGGCTGTGCAACGGCTGTGCGCCGGCGAACTGTCCACGAGCCTGATCGATCTCTCCGATCGCAACATTCGAGCCGAGCGTGGCACTCCCCTCGGCGGGTTTGATTTGCCCCAGGAGTAGTCGAAGCAGGGTTGTCTTGCCGGCACCGTTCGGGCCGGTGATTCCGATCCGGTCGCCGGCGTTGACCTGAAGCGACACCGGACCGAGAGTGAAGTCGCCGTGTTGCACGACGGCGTTGTTGACGGTGGCGACGACGGTGCTCGATCTGGGCGCAGACCCGATGCTGAACTCCAGAACCCATTCCTTGCGAGGTTCGACGACCTCCTCCAAGCGCGCGATCCGGCTCTCCATCTGACGGACCTTCTGGGCCTGTTTCTCGCTGGACTCGGCGGCCGCGCGGCGGCGGATCTTGTCGTTGTCGGGCGCTTTGCGTATCGCGTTGCGGACACCCTGGCTCGACCATTCGCGTTGGGTACGGGCCCGGGCGACCAGGTCGGCCTTGCGCTCGGCGTACTCCTCGTACTCCTCGCGTTTGTGGCGACGGGCCACCTCCCGTTCCTCCAGGTATGCCTCGTAACCACCGCCGTAGACAGTGTTGGTGTGCTGGGCGAGGTCGAGTTCCACCACGCGCGTCACGCTGCGAGCGAGAAACTCCCGGTCGTGGCTGACGAGCACGACGCCGCCACGCATACCCGCGACCACGTCTTCCAGACGGGCGAGACCGTCGAGGTCGAGATCGTTGGTGGGTTCGTCAAGGAGCACGACGTCGAACCGCGAGCACAACAGGGCAGCCAACCCGACGCGAGCGGCCTGCCCGCCGGAGAGACCGGTCATCAACAGAGACTCGGGGTCGTCGGTGGCAAACCCCAATTCGGCGAGGACCACGGGGAGCCTGTCCTCGAGGTCGGCGGCACCGGTGGCGAGCCAGTGGTCCAGGGCCGCCGCATAGACATCGGCGGGGTCACCGGCGCCGGCTGTCGTGTCCGGATTGGCGAGCAGGTCGGCAGCCGCATCCATGGCTTCCTGAGCCGCGGTGCACCCGGCCCGGCGGGCGACGTACTCACCCACGGTCTCACCCGGCACGCGCTGATGTTCCTGGGGAAGCCAGCCGACGAACGCATCCGACGGTGATCGGGACACCGCGCCGGCCAGAGGTGCAAGATCACCGGCGAGCAGGCGCAGCAGCGTCGTCTTACCTGCGCCGTTGGCACCGACTACACCGATCACGTCGCCGGGGGCGACGGTGAGGTTGAGGTGCTCGAACAGGACCCGATGGGCGTATCCACCCGCAAGATCTTTGGCGACCAACGTTGCGGTCATCGGCAACTCAGGTCGTCCTGGAAGGCTTCGTCATAGATCAATCGTGTCACGCCGCACCCAGCGCGTTCGGGATCAGGCAACGAGTGATGGCCGTTCAACAGTGCTCTGGAGTAGCCCGGCGTCACGGACTTCAGGGGTTCCCCGTACACCGCCGCGTAGGCGAGGAAGACTTCTTCGGCGCGCGGCGTCCAGATCACTGAACGTTGCCGAGCCGATCGAGAAGCGGCATGTCGTTTGCGGCGATGTGCGCGATTGCCTCGTCCAAGCACAACGCCGCCCTGACCTGCGGAGACCCGGAATATGGTTTTGTTGCGCTCGCCTTGAAAGCGAGCGTG
>DLKD01000162.1 GCA_002477755.1 Gordonia sp. UBA7599 | reverse complement strand
ACGGTCATGTGCAGCGAGCCGGAGATGCGCGCGCCCTTCAGCGGCTCGACGTCGGCGAACTCACGCCGCAGCTCCATGAGGCCGGGCATCTCGTGCTCGGCGAGTTCGATCTCCTTGCGCCCGAAATCAGCCGATTCCAGGTCAGCGACCTTGAAGTCGATTCCGTTGCGGTGATCAGCGGTCGGCAGCGTCTTGGACACGAGGCTCATCTACTCCCCTAGCTCGGATTTCCCGCGGTACGCGGGCAGGTGCACAGTCGCAGATCAGGCTATCGTGTCGCTCGACTCGGCGTCCCATGCGGGCACCTCGCCGCGCTCGCGGCGCCCGACCATCGAGTGGCGCTGGCCGTACGCGAAGTACACGCACACCCCGATCACCATCCACACGACGAACCGGATCCAGGTCAGCGCCGACAGGTTGAGCATCAACCACAAGCACGCGATGATCGCGAGCACCGGGATGATCGGTCCACCCGGCACGCGGAACCCGCGGTCGAGGTCGGGACGAGTGCGGCGCAACACCATCACGCCGATGGCGACGACAATGAACGCGAACAGGGTGCCGACGTTGACCATCTCGTGCAGCGTGGAGATCGGGAAGAAGCCGGCGACGATCGCGACGACCACGCCGATCGTCACCGTCAGGCGGGCCGGCGTCCCGAACCGCGGGTGGGTCTTGGACATCTCGCGCGGAAGCAGGCCGTCGCGGCACATGGCGAACAGCACGCGCGACTGGCCGAGCATCAGCACCATGACGACTGTCGTCAAGCCAGCCAGCGCACCCCAGGCGGTGACCTTCTCCGCCCATTCGATGCCGCGGGCTTGGAAGACGTCGGCAAGGTCGGCGTCCTTACCTGCCAGGTCCTTGTAATTGACCATGCCGCTGACGACGACGGTGACCAACACGTAGAGGACGGTCACGATCGCCAACGATCCGAGGATGCCGCGCGGCACGTCCTTGCGGGGATTCCGGGTCTCCTCCGCGGTGGTCGCAACGACGTCGAAGCCGATGAAGGCGAAGAACACCAGCGACGCCGCGGCGAGGATCCCGTACCAGCCGTACGCGGTGTCCCCACCGCCGGTAATCAGCGAGAACACCGTCGAATCCACCGACTTGTGGACGCCCTCACCGGCCTCGGAGGGCGGAATGAAGGGGCTGAAGTTGTCACCCTTGATGTGGAAAAAGCCGACGACAATCACCAGCACGACCACGCCGACCTTGATCGCGGTGATGATGGCGCTGAACCACGACGACAAGCGGGTGCCGAGGACCAACAGCGTCGTGACGACCGCGACGATGAGGATCGCGCCCCAATCCATCGTCACCGGCCCCAGGTCGATCGTCGCGGAGCCGCCGACCTCGGAGTTCGCACCGCCGCCCACGGCGTTGACGAGGTACTGCGACCATCCCTTCGCGACGACGGCGGCGCCGACGGCGAACTCCAGGATCAAGTCCCAGCCCAGGATCCACGCGAGGAACTCGCCCAGGGTCGCGTAGCCGAAGGTGTATGCCGATCCGGCTACCGGCACGGTCGAGGCGAACTCCGCGTAGCACAACGCCGCGAGCGCACAGGTCGCCGCCGCGAGCAGGAACGAGAGTGAGATCGCGGGACCGGCCTTGTCGGCGAAGGTCTGCACGGTGAGCGTGAAGATGCCGGCGCCGATGACCACCGAGACGCCGAAGACGACGAGGTTCCACGCGCTGAGGTTGTGCTTGAGCCGGTGGCCGGGCTCGTCGGTATCGGCCATCGATTGCTCGACGGACTTGGTGCGCAGCAAGGGGTTGCTCATCATGCTCCCTGGTCGGCGTGCGTGTCGTGCTTGCCGGTGAATTGTTTGACGAGGTGGACGATCCCGACGACCACGGAGCCGACGATGAATCCGAGGATCGCCGAGAAGAAGGTGTTGACTATCCAGCCGACGAAGCCGCTGGCAACCGGCGCCCAATCCGCGGCGTTGTGCTCGAGGTGGTGGACGAAGTCATAGAGCGGATCCCAGCCGAGCTCGTGGATCCCGTTGAGGACGATGTGACCGCCCACCCAGAGCATGGCGACGGTGCCGACATACGACAGGACCACCATCACGACGGGCATCGCCAGGACCATGTTGCGTCCAATGCGCCGAGCCGCCGTACTCTTGCGCCGCACCAAGGCCAGGCCGACGTCGTCCATCTTCACGATCAAGGCGACCACGCCATAGACCAGGACGGTGATCAGGATCGCGACGATGATCAAGGCACCGAGGCGGAGCCAGAAGCCTTGATCGGTCACCTCATTGAGGGCGATCACCATGATCTCGGCGGAGAGGATGAAGTCAGTCCGGACCGCACCGCCGACCAGGGTCTTCTCCGAGTCTCCACCTGCCTCGACGGCCGCCGGCTTGTCCTCCTCGTGGTGCCCGGTCAGCTTCTCCCAGATCTTCTCGGCACCCTCGAAACACAGGTAGGTGCCGCCGACCATGAGCAGCGGGGTCAGCGCCCACGAGGCGAACTCGCTGAGCAGCATGATCGCCGGGAGGATGAAGACGATCTTGTTGCGGATCGAACCCTTCGCAATCTTCCAAATGATCGGCAACTCGCGCGCCGGTTGGATGCCCTGCACGTAGCGGGGAGTGACCGCGGCATCGTCGACGACAACACCGACTGCCTTGGTGCCGGCCTTGGCCGCAGCCGCCCCGATGTCGTCGATGGACGCGGCAGACAGCTTGACAAGCGCGGCGACATCGTCGAGGAGTGCCGCCAGTCCCAGGGCCATCTAGTAGACCTTTCGTTGCGCGATAATGCCACGGAGTCTATTCGGACACCCGGGCACAATGCGCATCGTCGGACAGGTTGACCGCACGATGCGGTGCCTACACCTGGACACGCTCCCCGAGTACGTCGCGGAACAGCGCTTGTCGGAGGGCGAGTTCACGGGGGTCACTGGCGAGGTGGAATCCCGCCTTGTTCATCACGTACGCGAAGCCGACACCGGTGTCGGGATCGGCGAATCCGAACGAGCCACCGGCCCCCGGGGTGCCGAACGCGTTGTCCGACGAGCCAAAGAGACAGAACGGCGCGGGCTTGCAGAAGCCGAGGGAGAACGACGTGTCGACGCGCAGGACTTTGTCGCGCACTCCCCTGCTCGGCGGGACGGCCGCGCTCCCGAGCTCAGCCAGAACAGCGGGACTCAGCCCGATCTCGGTGCCTCCGGTGGCCGCACTGCCGTAGAGCGCGGCAACCGATCGTGCGGTCCCGGTACCGTTGGCGGCCGGCATCTCGACCCGTCGCACCTCCTCGGCGTTGAAGGGCGCCATGCCATCGACTCCTTTGGCGACGGCCAGTGCCCTGGCAGTCAGGCCGAACGGGTTGAGCGCGGCGACCGCGAAGGCTGGCGGGAGCGAGTTCAAGTGCAGCAGCATCGCCGCCATCGGCCAGACCTTCAACAGCGCCACGCGATCGCGGTCGACCGAGGCCGGAAGTCCGATGTAGAAGTCCAGGCCCAACGGCGCCGCGACCTCCTCGGCGAAGAAGCGGCCCAGCGACCGGCCCGCGGGGTCGACGCGGCGGATCAGCTCGCCCTCGTACCAGCCGAGCGTGACCGCGTGGTAGCCGTGGTGCGCGCCCGGCGGCCATGCGGGTGCCTGTGCGGCGATCTTGTCCGACAGTATCGCGTGGTCGGACAGGTCCGACAGCGCCAGCGGCGGCGTAATCGCTGCCAGACCGGCCTGGTGCGCCAACAGTTGCCGCACGGTGACGGCTTCTTTGCCGTTCTGCGCGAACTCCGGCCAGTAGTCGGCGACCTTGGCGTCGTAGTCGAGCAGCCCGCGCGACGCGGCGACGGCGACGGTCAGCGACGCGACACCCTTGGTGGTGGAGAAGACGTTGACCAGGGTGTCGCTCTCCCACGGTGCACCGGTCTCGTGGTTGCGGACTCCGCCCCACAGGTCGACGACCTTGCGGCCGTCGCGGTACACACTGCACGCGGCGCCGACCTCCAGCCCGCTATCCAAATTGGCACGGAAAGCGTCGGCGACCTTCCCGTACCCCTCCTCAACGTCGCCGTTCATCATCTCCCGCACCCGGACCTCTCGCTTGTGGAGCAGATCCCCCCAGTCAAGCACCGCGGTACCCACGGCAGGTGCGAGTGACGCAGATCCGCACCGAGCGGCCGCCGACCGCCCGCGGACGGTCGGCGGCCAACCGATCAGACCGCGAACGTGCGGCCCACCCGCATGTCGGTGTTGCCCATCGTCGAGGATGCGCGCGACACCGCCGAGCTCAGGCTGTTCAACTGCGTGCGGGACTCGTCGAAGACCTTGTCCCAGTGTTGCTGCGCCTCGAGGTAGGCCTGGGAGCCCTGGGCAGACTGCCACTGCGAGGCGAGGGCGTTCACCTGCGACCGGAGCTGCCCGGAGAGCTGCTCGAGGCGGGCGAAGTTGCGGTTCAGATCGCCGGTCAACGTATCGAGCGCGGCGAAGTCGTACTGGATGATGCTCATGATTGCTCCTTCGCGCCGGCTCAGACGGCCAGCGAGCCGTTGATGGTGGCGGCACCCGACTCATCCTCGTCGCCGTACCCGGCGAACGAGGCGGTGAGCTTGGCCTTGATGTCCTCGAGTGCGAGGTTGAGCTTCACCGCACTCGCATTCCAGTCGCCATGAGTCGTGTCGTAGGCCCCCGACGCGCGTCCCTTCCACGTGCCGGCCACGTTCTGCGATGCCGTCGCGATGGCGCGGATGACCTGCTGCATCTCGTCGACGATTCCGGCCACCGACTTGGCCGAGGCCATCGAGGCGCCGACGTCGAGGTTGAGCCCTGATCCGGGCATGGTGTTCCCCCTTCTTTCATGATCGGATCACACGGCTGTGTGACCCGGGTCTGTGGTGGCCGGGCCCGGTGTGGCCCGCACCTGGTCGTGAACGGCCAATTGCGCCCAGGTCATCGGTTCGGCCGTGTCGGAGTCTGCGGCTTCGTGGGTGAGTGCCACACCGTGATCGGTGGCGCCGGCCCGTGCGGACCCCGCTCCCGGCGCGGCGGCCACGGGCGCGACCGGGCCCATCGACGAGCCGCGCGCACGGTCGGCGCCGCCGGACGTTTGCGCGATTGGCGTCACCGGGTCTTGGCGCCGATCGGCGGTGGAGCCAGTGGCCCCGACCGATACGGCCTGGAACCGTCCCAGCACGCGCGGGGGCACTGCGGCGAGCCCGGCGACGCCGAGTGGTGCGGTACCCGTTGCGTCGCTCGACCCGGTACCCGTGTGCGTAGTCCGAGTCGAAGCGGCACCCCGTACCAGCGCGGGAGCCGGACTGCTCTGCGGCGGGGCGGTGGCCACGCCCGTACAGTCACGCTCGTAGCCGTGCATGACACGCGCGGCGGTGGCGGCGATCTCCGTCTGCGCGCGCTCAGCGCGGGCCAGCCCGCCCGTCATCACGACCACCAGTGCGGCCGTGGCGGCTACCTCCGCCAGCTTTCCGCGCACTTGGTCGATTTCGGCGGCGGCAGGCATCGCGAGGTGCGCGGTCTGTGCCGCGGCGGCCGCGCCGGCGACCAGGTCG
>DLKD01000005.1 GCA_002477755.1 Gordonia sp. UBA7599 | reverse complement strand
GCCGAACAGGTCGGTGATCATCTGCATGGCCGCACCGGGCAGCAGGCCGCCGGGGGTGTCGGTGACGACCTCGGGCAGTCGACCCGACGATGCGGACTGCAGTTTCATCGCGTTGAGGTTCTGCAGGATGTCGCCCAACTGCGAGGCAATGTTCACGTCGCGGGGCAGCTCAGAGCCTGACCCCATGCCCGGTGCGGTCACCGACGTGCACGCTTCCCGGCCGGAGCCTTCTTCGCCGCGGTCTTCCTGGCGGGGCGCTTGGGTTTGGCCATGTCGGGCAAGGGTGGTGCGACACCGACGGTGGCCACACCTGCCGGGATCGTCCCGTCTGCGGGGTCGATCTGCGGGGTGACCTCCACGAACTGCTGCGCGGCGCTGGCGCGCAGCCATGCGGGCACGATCGGCATCTCTTTGGCGACGTCGTCGTGCTGGCGCATCCCGAACCCATACAGTTGGCGCGCCCACAACTCGACCGCGGCCGGGTCGGCGGGCAGATAGGGCGATCCGGTGCCGGAGTAGAACGTCATCAGCAACGCGTCGCGGACCTTCTCCACGCCGACGCGCACCTCTTCGGGTTCGTCGGCCAACGGCCCGAGCTCGGCCCCGACAATTGGTTCGGTCACAGGATTCCTACTCCTTCTTGTAGCCAACTCATCGTCTCCGCGAGCATCCCCAGGCCGCGCGACAGTGGATCCTTCTTCGACCGCAGGTCTCCCATCTGCGCCTTCCATGAGAGCGGGGTGTCGCGCCCCCATGCGATCTCGAGGTGGCGACAGCGGCGCACGAACACGCGGGTGCCCAGGTATTTGTTGGTGCCGCCGATACGGTCGCCGTGGAACCAGTGCCCCTGGCCCTGGTCGCCGATCAGGAAGGGTCCGGCGTCGACGATGGACAGGTCGAACGCTGTCTCGGGGTCGGTTTCGCGGCGGCGTGCGCGCAGCGCCATGACCGCCGAGAGGACATAAGCCTGGTTGATGCCGGGGACGATGGTCTCTTGCAGGCGCGCCCAGCCCGATTCGGCGGCGCGCTGCGCGAGGTAGGTGCTGTTGTAGCTCAACAGCACGTCTTCGTACATGCCGTGGATGAAGGCGTCGATCGCCATTCCCAGGGACCCGATGGAGAACCCGAGGCCGGGGATCAAAATATTATCCCCGAGCACGTCGCCACCGTAGTTGACAGCGGCCTTGATCATCTCGTTGACAAATGGGGCTGATTTGCCGCCGGTCGATATTCGGCATGGACCAGCGGCTTTGCGGGTGAACGACGACTGTTGGATGCCGGTGACCTCGCCGTCGCGATAGACGACGTGCGGGTGCGCGGCCAGGGTGCGCAGCTGGTTGGGGATGCGGTACCCCTCGGGCGGGGTCGGTTCGCCGGTGATCAGGTCGTAGGAATCCTCGACGTCATCGCCGATCGTGTCGGCGACGGTGCGCGCCAAACCGGTGATGAGGCTGCCGGCCAGTGAGGTGCCCTCGCGGAAGCCGGACTTGTCGATGATGTCGACGACCAGGGTGCCGTTGCGCAGCGTGGGTGCACCGTCCCACGGTGGTGGGTCGCCGGTGAGCCAGCGACGGCACTCCACATACAGTTCGGCGTCGTCGAGGACCGGTGCGGCCATGTCGTGCCAGGACTTCATGCGGCTGGTGACGATCGTCCACGGCGAGGAGTCCTCGAGGATGGAGCCGGGTTTGACGACGATGGGCCAGTTCGTGAACGTCATGCCCGTCCAAGCCGCCGGGTTGAGCGGATCGGCCGGCAGGGAGAACCCGGTGACCTGCAGTCGCAACAGGTTCAGGAACAGTGCGGTCTTGAGCGTGTGGATCGCCGGACCGGCGAGCATGAACACCTTGGGGAACTGCACTACCGCCATCGGCAGGAACGGATTCGGGGCGCAGTGGACGTTCTTGAGGTGTTCGTAGTCGTGCTTGAACGTCACCGTGACGGTGTCGCCCTTGGGGTCGCGGTTAAGTGTCGCCGACTCCATGAGCCCCGACCAGCGGCCGCCGTCCTTGTCGACGGTGATGTTCACATCACGGGTTCCGCGAGCCTCTTCGTCGAGGATCCAGTGCGCCAGGAATGTGGCGCGCTCGTCGTCGAAGTCGATGGGCAGAGTGAGGTCGCCGATGCCGGTGTCGTTGAGCTCCCACGGGAATGCGGCGTCGAGCTCCGAGCAGCAGCGCCCACGGTAGGAGTAGTTGCCGTCCCACAGCCGCACCATCGGCGGCAGGGACCGCTGCGCGATGCGGTCGTCGCGCAGTTCGCGCGCCCACGCACGGAAGTCGGCGAGCTCTTCGACGCGCTCGGCAACCGCGGTCACAGCCCGGCCTCCGCCGACCAGAAGCGACGCATCGTCACCGTGCACGTCGCATCAGCGGGCCCGTTGCACGTGACCGGGACATACAGCTCGTCGGTGTAGGGCGGGATCCAGTAGATCGGCTCGACACCGTTGAACAACCCGGATGCGTTGGACAGGTCTTCGCTGATATAGGTGTCCATCATCGGGTCGGCCATCACCGACAGCCGCTGCGTCAACGCCGGGGTGTTGATCATCCGCGCCGCATCAGCACCGGGCAGGCGCTTCCAGTGCTTCTCCTGCCCGAACGAAAAGTCGGGGATGCCCCAGCTGGTCGCCGGATCCAGCGACCATTCCAAGAAGCACTTCTGATCAGTCGGGTTCGACAGAAGCACCGCGCCGGTGTGACTGCCCGACGACGGGTTGGACCACGAGGAGTTCTCCTCCTCCGACTCGTACATCGGCTGCAGCGCCACGGCGGTGACCACGGCACGGGCGAACCCGTCGATGTTCCAGTCCCGTTCGGGGCTGAACCCGATCTCCTTGGCCAGGCGCAAGTTCAGCCAGCGCGTTCCAGAGATCTCCGTGGAGAACGACCACTTGACGGTGGCACCCATACGCCACATGCGCCGGAACCGCGAGATCGTCTCCTCGATGGTCTGCCCCGGGATCGCGTACAGGTTGAACGGCAGTGTCATATCGCGGATGGGGATCTCGTGGCCGACCGCACGCCCACCGATCTCGAACGCACCAGAGATGGTGCGCAGCGTGAACGCCGTCGAATACACACCGGTCGGCGACACGTCGAGCTCGATGCCCTCGTCGCCGAACCGGCCATCCGGCGCCGACACCAACGCATAGTCATCGTCGGATTCAAGTTCGATCGTCGCCACATACACGCGCGGCCTACCCCCTCATCACCATCTGCTGATCGCCCCCGCGGCGCGGCGCTCTTCACGCTGGCGCGCCTGGGTGAACGCGTCCTCGACGCGGGCCGTGGAGATGTTCCAGGTCACCTGATCGCCATCACGGCCACCAGCTGCGGCGCCGACGAGGTCGGGGCGCGTCGGGACGCTGCGCATCGGCGGCAGGGCGGCCAGGGCACGCTCAGCGGTGGCCCACTGCTCGTTGGTCAACACGGCTTCGCGTTTGCCGGTGAGGTTGCGCGCCATCGTCACTCCGGGCTCGAGCCAGCCACCGGAGTCGAATAGCTTCTGCTTCTTGCGCTTCTCGTCCTTGCCGTCGTAACCACCAAACAGCGTCTTGTTGGACTTCTGGTCGTAGATGCGGACCTGCTTGTTCAACTCGGAGAACGCAGAGAGGAAGTTCGGACTGTCGGGGATGCCGAGGACGCCGAGCGCATCCTTGGTCTGCCCTTCGACGATGCCCTTGGCGGCAAACCCGGCCCACCCAGAGATCGACGTCGGATACCGGTCGTCAGACTTGGAACCGCCGTCCTCGGGTCCGTACTTCTGTGGTGCGCCGCGGCCGTCGTTCTGGTCCATGTTGTTGGGGTTGTGCGACCCGTCGGGGTTGGTGACCTTGTCGCCCTTGTTGCCGTCGTCGGCTGCCTGGGCGCTGACCTTGAGGTGGGCGAAGTCGGTGAAGATGGACTGGTCGATGCCTTGGCCGGTGCCGTACTCCGCGGGGGCGCCGGGGGGGCCGTGGCTCTCGAACTGGGTGCCGTCGGGGAATTCGCCGGCGGTGTGCCCGTTCTCCCCGCCGCCCTGGTCGTACCAGCCGATGGTGATGGCATCGTCGCCGCCCTTGCCGGTGGCGAAGCCGCGGCCGCGCAGCCAGTCGCCCTCGTTGACCGTGGACATGCGTCCGGCGGCCCAGGCATCCCCGTCCTGGGTGGTGTAGACGTTGACCACGCTGGCCACCAGCCCGGAGCAGTCAATGCCCTGTGGGGAGAACCCGCCCATTTGATAAGGCGTGCCGGCCATCGACTTGGCCCAGTTCATCGCACGCATCAACCGATCCGCCGATTCGCTGTCCTCAACGTTGCCGCCGTCGGCGTAGCCGGGCAGCAGACCAGTCGCGTTGATGTAGTCCAGGGCGCCCGGGTGGTCCTTCTCCATCCGGTCGCGCGACTCGGAACGGATCACATGCTCATTCGCGTGCACCAACCCGGCGGGCTGATACTTCCCACCCCGGCCGGTGTAGCCGCCGGTGTCGAACTCGGGGATCTTCGGCATGGCGAACGACTTGCCCCGCAGTGGCCCGATCACCCACGGTGGCACGGTGAACGACAGCTTGCCCATCGTGGAGTTCCACAACTTGGCGATCGCGTTCATCACCGTCTTGAAGGCGGACTCGATGCTGTCCCACATGCCCTTGGCATAGGGGGCGATCTTGTCCTTGAGCCCCTTGACGAAGTCGACGATCTCGCCGAACTTCCGACCCGCCCAGGACGCCAGGTCGCTGATCTTGTTCATCACCGTCTGAAGGATCTCGACGACCTTCTTGACGATCGCGATCACCTTGGGCATCACGGCGACCGCGAACTTGGTGAACTCCTCGATGATCTTGATCAGGTAGGGCATCGTCTGGACGAGGATGTCGGCGAGCATCGGCAGCAGCGAGGCAGCCAGGTCGGCGAACTGCGGCAGCAGTGGGATCATCGCCAACGCCAAGTCCACGATGCACTGCACCAGTTGCGGCAGGAACGGCAGCAGCTGGTTGAGCGCCTTGACGAACGCATCGCCGATTTGCTTGCCAACCTGCGCGAGCACCGGCGTCAGCGCGTCGAGGACCGGCTTGAGTTTCTCGCCCATCTGCTTGATCACCGGCGCGAGTGCCTGCAGCACGCTGCGCAGCACCCCCACCATCGGCGTCAAGATCGACGACAACAGCGTCAGCAAGATTGGCAGGTTCGGTGCGACCGCGGTGAACAAGTCCCCGACCAGCGAGACGAGCTCGGCGAAGAACGGCGCCACGATCGGCAACGCTTCGGCCAGCGCATTACCCAAGACCTGCAGTACTTGCGACAGCGGCGGGATCAGCGGCTGCAGGGCGTCGCCGAGAGAGCCGATCAACTTGCCCAACACGGGCAGCACTGGAGCCAACCCGTTGGCCAGCGCCTCGATGAACCCGCCCAGATGCGGCATCAACGTCGTCAACGCCTTGCTCAAGGCTGCGCCGACGGTGCCCAGCGATGGCCCGATCTGCTTGAACACGTTGCCCAGCGAGGTGAACAGCGGCCCCAACGTCGGGCCGACAGTGGAGCCCATCGTCACGAACGCGTCAGTCAGGCCGGTGATCATCGGCGACACACCCGACAGGGCGGACTGTGCCGCGGCCTTGAGCCCGTCGAACTTGCCGTTGGCCTGTAGTGTCGCGAACTCCGCCGACAGGTCCCCCAGCGTTTGCTTGAGGGTGCCGTTCATGTAGCCGGCGATGTCGGTCAGCCCGGTCTTGAGGCCGGGCAGGTTCTGGTCGGCGAACGTCTTGACCGAGGCGCCCAGGCCTTCGAACAGCTTGTCCTGCACCGCCAGACGCAGGTCTTTCCATGCCGGGCCCAGCGACTGCATCTGTCGCACGAAGTCCTGGGCGTTGGGCGCGAGTTTCGCCATTGCCTGGGCGACCTTGTCGGCGGCACCGGTGCCCTTGGCGAGTTCCTTCTGCGCCTTGGCCAGGTTGTAGGCGGCATCGGCCAGTTTCGACTGCGCGTCGGCCACCTTCTGGTCGGCGGCAGCCTTGGCCTGTTTGGCGTTCTGGACTTCGTCGGAGCCCTCGATGCCCTTGCGGTTGGCCTCACCGGTGTCGGTGGCCTTGTCCGCATGATCCGAGCGCGCCTCCTTGAGGCGTTGGCGGGCCTTGTCCACACCGAGGTCGGCCTCACGACGGTCCAGCGTCGACGACCCGCCGTCGCGGTACACCTCGTTGCGGCGTTCCTGGGCGCGCGCCAGCGAGATCTCGGCGTCTTCTTGTGCCAGGGCCGAATCGGTGAGCTCGTCGTTCATGTCGCGCAGCGCGCGACGGGCGTCCTCATACGATTCGGCCAGATCCTGCTGGGCCTTGCGTGCGTCGCGCTGTGCGTCGGCCAAGTCCTGTTGGGCGTCGGCGACGTCGTTGGCGGCCTTGGCCACGTTGTGCTGCTTGTCGGCCAACTCGTCGGCCGCATCACCGGCGCTGTTGGACTGCTCCTTGATGGCCTTGAACGTGTCGACCAGTCCGGTCGAGCCGATCAACCCGACACCGCCGATCGCGCCGAGCGCCGCGGCGGCACCACCGGCAGCACCGACGACACCGAGCAGCGCGGGGACCAGTGCGGTGATCGCCGAGGTCAGTCCGACGAACTTGACCGCACCCATCCCCGACAGGGACCGCTCAGCATTGTCGGCACCGGCCTTGGCGCGCTCGAGCCCACCCTTGTCGTCGAGGTCGACGTTGATCGTGGTGGTGCGGTCGCGTGCCAGTTCGGCCAGTCGCGCGGCCACAGCCTCGACGCCGGCGAGGTCGACGTTGACTGTGACGTCGGCACCGTCGAGGCGTGCGATCTGCTCGCGGAAGCGGGTGAGGTCGGCCGACACGTCGACCTGGAAGTCGGCGTCGATACGCTCCAGGTCGCTCTTGAGGTCTTTGACGAACCCCGCCAGGGACGGCTTGATGTCGATGGAGGCGGAACCGGCGGAGTTGGCCACTCAGTGCACCTCCTTGCCTTCCCACACCGCGTCGACGCGGTCCATGATTTGTTGCAGCCGGTCGCGGACCTGCTCGCGTTTGAGCTTGTCCACCGCCGGCACCGGCACCCACGGGGTGATGCCCGCCGCGGCCGGGTCGCCCTTGCACGCGGCGACTAGCAGCTGCTCG
Source organism: Gordonia sp. UBA7599 (assembly GCA_002477755.1). Lineage (GTDB taxonomy): Bacteria > Actinomycetota > Actinomycetes > Mycobacteriales > Mycobacteriaceae > Gordonia. The sequence continues at coordinate 6,490 of DLKD01000005.1, read as the reverse complement.
AGCAGCGCGGTGATGCGCGCGAAGTCATAGGAGTGCTTGTCGAAGCCGCTCCACCCGGGCGAATCGGGCGGCGGGTGTTTGGGTCGGCGGCCTTGGCGGGCGGCCAACTCCATGTCCTCTTGCAGGCACGCGACATACCGCGACCCCAGTGGTAGTTCGTCGAGCAGTTCGAACAGGTCGCGCCAGTCCCGCTCGCCGCGCAGCCAGTCGCCCAGGTCGTAGTGGTAGACCTGCGCGAGGTCGGCGCGGATCCCCGGCCCGTAGCCTCCGACGAGGTCTACGAGCCGTTCGAGCCCCCCGGCACATCAGTGGCCCCCGGTCCGACCTGTGCGGTGAAGTGGTCGAGCACCCGCAGCCACAGCGCGATGACGAGCTCGGGGGTGGTGATGTCCTCGCCGTCGGCACGCAACACCTTCACCTGCTCGTCGAACGCGTCGAGGATGCGGTCGAAGTCCTGTGGGCGGCCGTTGAACATCAGGCGCAGCGCCTTGATGGCCTTGCCGTCCTCGACGAGTTCGTCGAGTTCGAGCTGGTGTTTGGTGGCCTCGGGCATGGTGATGACGATCGGCGGCGAGAACCCTTGCTTCGGGCCGAGTACGAACGGCACGATCTGTCGTTCGGTGGTCTCTCCGAGCCGGGCCCGGGCCCGGGCGCGGTAGGCCTCGAAGTCGGCGAGGTTGTCGCGTGCGCGTTGGGCGTCGTCGCGCAACTGCTGCTGCTCGTCGGTCTCGGCGGCAGCGGGGCGCGGGGCTGCTTTACGGGGGGCGGCCTTCTTCGCCGCCGTCTTGCGCGGCGCCGGTTTCTTGGCAGTGGTCATCACAAGTCCTCACGGGGGTTCGGGGTTCGGGGTACGGGGGTGGGTGAAGGCACCGGGGCCGCGCCCCCCGATAGAACGCGGCCCCGGTGACACTCAGGCGATGACGACGTCGGGGCTGGTGCCGCCGGTCAGGTTCGCACCCGAACCGGTCAGGGTGCCCGACACGGTCTCGTCGAACACCACCGTGTAGGGGCCACCGACGCTGCCGGTGACGGTGACGTGGCCGACGCCGACACTCGACAGCGCTTCCAGGGCGCTGCGCAGGTTCGTCGCGGTCACGTTGTGCGCGATCCCCGCCGAGGTCTGCCCACCGATCGACAGGGTGAACGTGCCACCGGTCGGGCTGCCGGTGATGGTGACGGTGAACTCGGTGGGCGAGGCCCAACCCAGCTGCGGTGCGAGCTCGGCCCAACCGGCTCCGTCGATGCCGAACTCGTAGAGGTTGTCACCGTCCTGGAACATCTGCAGCGACTGTTCGGGCATCATCGGCGCATCCTGGGACAGGCTGATCTTGCCTCCCTTGTCCGACCCGGTCTTGGGGAAGAACCACCACGGGAGCACCTCGTTGCCGGTCTGGTCGTTGAAGTCCAAACCGAGCAGCAGGATCGACCAGTACTTCGGCGGGATGCCGGCGGTCTTCTTCGCACGGAACCCGCCGGTCGAGGTGCCGACGAACGCGCCGGCATCGAGGTTGGACTGGATGCGGTGGGTGATCTTGCGGGCCTCCTGGGGCTGGATGGCGATCGCCATGCCCTCCGACTGCAGGATGCGCCGGCGCGGTGCGAGCGCGCCGTAACCCATGATCTCGTTGTACTTCGCATCCGGGGACAGGCTGGCCGCGCCCTTCTGGTCGATGCGACCCAACGACAGCAGCCCGAGATCCTCGACGACGTCGTCGATGATGCCGGCGGCGTCGAACGCCGGGTCGGGGAAGGTGACGCCGGGCTCCCACGGGGTGGCGAACACGGCGAGGTCCTGGACGACGACGACACCGGCGTCCACGGCGTCCTGATAGGCGGTGATCGAAGACATTGGGGGTCTCCTTCTTCAAGGGTTTCGCCCCGCGGGGCATGACGAAACACCCGCAACCGGGCTGGCGGCGGGTGACTAGGAATCGGGGGAATCGGGGCTACCGGCGTTTGCCGGTGGCCAACACGAACGTGCCCGACACGAGCCGGTCGTCCGGGTCGTCGAACACGAGTTGTTGCGGGGTCTCCGAGACGGCGAACCCGCGGATCGGGGTGATGGAGCCGTCGGCGCGCGGCACGATGCCGCCGGCGACGTATTCGGTGCACAACATGTCCGACACGAAGTCGAACACCTGCGTCGAAGTCTTGCGGGTGGCGGCGAGGACTTCCAGCTGCACCGGCACATAGCGCAGGACGCGATCCTCGACGATGCCGGGCATTGCGTGCACGCGTACCACTGCCCCACCGTCGGCGATGATCGCCTCGGTGTTCGTCGGCAGCCACGTGCACGCCACACCACCAGGGTCGCAGCGGTCGAGTTGGGTTTGCACCATGTCGGCGACGACGTCCTCGGCGGGCCACCACGCCGGTGAATAGTCGACGGGAAACTGCATGGGTCAGCCTCCCAGGTGGTTGAGGGTTTGGCGGAGCTCGTTGAACCCGTCGCGGCGTACACTGCGCCCGTCGCGGCCGAACTCGCGCGCCCCGTCATGTCCGAACTCGTGCGATGCCGCGTACGGTGCCTGCGCGGTGACCCGACCGACCCACCGGTCGCCCTTGCCTCCGCGCACCACCGACACCTTCGCCGACCGCGCCAGCTGCCCGGTGCGTTTGGCCACCAGCGCCTGATACACCAGCTGTGCCTGTGACGCTTTGGCGAACACCAACTGTCGGCACTGCGGGCCGGTCAACCAGTCGGTGAGCCCGCTGTAGCCGTCGGCGGCGCCGACTTTCACATCACGCACCAGACACCTCCCGCAGTCGTACCAGCTTGTAGCCGTAGTCGGTGCCGGTCATCGGATGCACCTGGTCCCACATCGGCTTGCCCAGGACGTGAAACGTGCGAGCGCCGATCTCGACCTTGTCCGAGGCCACCACATCGGCGGCGCGCGGCACATATAGGTCGACGTCGGTGATCTGCACGTCCTGGAACTCCCGGTTAGAGGTGGTGGCGTTCCAGTCGACACCGCACCCGTTGATGGTGTGGTCGGCCTCGTCGCCCACGGGATCGCCGTGGCGGTCGGTGGCCGACCGCAGAACCGTGACGAGCACCCCGTGCGGGAGTGTGAACGGGGTGCTCACATGCCCGCGCATTCCATCGACACCGCACCCGAGGGACGCCCGTCGAACGCGTCGGATTCCTGGGTGGTCAGGTACAGGTTGCCCTCGGGGTTGCGGTAGGCGACCTGGCTGGTGGCGGTGAACGGGCCCATCACAGCGGTGGACTGCTGGTTGGCCTGGCCCTCGTGCTCGGAGGCCAGCATCGCCCGTTTGACCATCGCGCACGAGATCATCTCCGCCAGCCCCGCATCGACGGCACCAGAGGCGATGCGGGCGTCGAGGTCGGGGAACCAGGTGCGCAACCACAGTGCAGCATCCTCGAGGAGGACCTCGGCGGTGGCACTGTCGGCCAACGCCGGCCACCTCGAGCGTAGATCCTGCGCAGTCGCGTACGCGGCCATCAGTCCTCCGTGCTGCTCCGTCGCGGACGACGCTTGGGCACCTGGACCCCGTCACCGCTGTCGGCCACCGACGCCTCGACCGGCCCCGCGGGCGAGGTCTCCGCCGCGGCGAGCACGTTGAGGCTGTCGAACCGGGCGACATGATCGCCGTGAACGACGACCTCAGCTCCACGGTCGGCCCAACGGACCCGTCCGGCCGGGTCGATGTAGGACATCGAACCCAGCCGGACAGTCCGCTTCGCACCGCTCACGCGTTCAACTCCGCGACGAGCGCGTTCGCATCAGACTGAGAGTTCGTCTCAGCCTTGGCGCTGTACGTGCCCGAGTCAACCTTCACGATCAACCAGCGGTTGGCGACGATGTCCTTGATGACCACGTACATCAGTCGGCGAGACCTGTCAGCTTGAGCACGTTGTAGGGGTTGGTCACCGCGAACACCGGCCGGATCGACGTCTGTACGATCGTCGACTCGGTCGAGTCGTCGCGGTAGGTGACCGTCTTGAGCGGCTGCTCGTAACGGACCTGCCCGACGGTGCCCTCCTGCACCGCGTACCCAGTGCCCGCGGCGACGGCGTTGGACACCGCCACCGAGAAGCCCTGCGCGCGCAACCACGCCTCGGCATCGCCGTAGATGATCGACAGGTTCGCGAATTCCTGCGGGTTGAGCACCAGCAGGTTGTAGTCCGCGCCGAGTTCCTGCGTCTGGCCACGCTGGCGCACCTTGGCCAAGGTGGCGGCAGGCATGATCGCCTTGGTCTCGGTCGAGATCGTCGCGGTCGTCGCGTCAGCCCACGAGGCCGACGACACCGACAGCTGCACGTCGCCGCCGACGGCGGTGATGCTGGCCTCGAGCTCGGCCAGTGCGCGGGCGTGCAGCCATCGCTGCACGTCGTTGCCCAGCTTGATGCCCTCGGACTGGATCTGCGACAGATCGTTGCGGTCCTTGGCCTCATCGGTGACGCGGAACTTGCCACCGAACTTCTCGACCTGCGCGGTCTTGGGCTCGGGCCGGTCGAAGGTGACCTCGGGGAACTCAGCACCCGGCGCGACCTTCTGTCCCCCACGGTTGGGGAGCAGGTCGTTGCTGGTGAGCTGCGTGTAGACCAGCGAACCGCCCGACACACCGCCGCCGTTGGCGAAGATCCGCTCGGCGAAGTAGCCCTTGAGGGCGATGTCGGACAGGTACGCGTTGATGCGGGTCGGTTCCTTGAGCATCAGGTCGACGGTCAGGTTGTTGCCCGACACCGACGCAGCGCCCAGCGGGTACTCCTGCGAGTAGTAGGTTGCCATGATCGTCTCCTCAGAGGTCCAGTGCGATCAGCACGTCGTTGTTGTTCGCGCCGGTCGACACCGCGGTGCCCACGGGCTTGCCCGAGGCCAGCGTGACGGCCTTGCCGTCCGCACCCACCTCGACCTCGGCGCCGACGCTGATGGCGCCGCCGGCGGTCACGTTGACGATTCCGCCGCGCAGGATCGCGCCGACATCACCGGAGGCGATGTTGCGGGCTGCGACGCCGAACGCCTTGACGCCGGCACCGGCGGTGGCGGCCTTGATGAGTCCGTCGGCGTCGGGGGTGGCCGACACCGCGACGAACGTCTTGCCGGTCACGGCCCCGGTGGTCTTGACGGTCACGTCAGCTCCCGGCCGGAACAGCGGCTTGGCTTCGTTTGCCATGATGTTCCCTTTCGGATTTACTGCGCCCGGGCCGGAGTGGTCCAGTGCGCGGGATAGGAGTTGTCCACCGCCGGCGGCGGTGTGGGTGAAGCTCCGGGCTTCAGTGATTCCACCGGCCGCTGAGTCGGCGGCTTGGCGGGATCCTCGACAGGCGATGGTGGTGCCGAGGCTGACTGCACACGGGCAGCGAACTTCTTCGCCCGCGCTTCCTTCTCCTCGAAGGTCCCCTCACCGATGAACTCCAGGTCCTCGGCGGTCAGGTTGTAGCGCGCGGCGATCAGTTCGGTATCGCGCTGGGCGAGCTGGGTCTGCAGGTCGGCGTTCTCGGCCTTCTGCCGGTCCAGGTCGCTCACGTTCTTACGCTCGGCCTCCTGGGCCGCGGCGACGAGCGGTTCCTGCTCCTTGAGCCTGCTGCGCAGGTTCTGAGCCTCCCGCTGCACTTTGTCGAGCTTGCGGCGCGCCCAGTCGGGCAACTCGCCGCCGGTCTCATCGTCCTGCCCAGCCTCCGGGGTCGGATCAGGATCAGGCTGCTGCTGGGTCTGCAGGTCCTCCACCGGCGGCGGGGTGTCCTGCACAGCATCAGCAGCGGGTGCGGTGGGGGTTGGTGCAGTCATTGTCTGGGCCTCCTGGGCCTATCGAGGGGTGTCGGGGTGTATCCGCCACCGCCAGGGTGGAGGAAGAATCTGGGTATAGAAAAACCCCGCAACCAGTGGTTACGGGGTTGTCGGCAGGAACGGGCTACGCCGCCTGTGGCATCAGCTTGTCCAGTCTGTCAGTCACGATTCTACGATCGTCGTCGCTGTGGAATTCCGCCGTAGCGGCCCGCACGTTCACGAGCAGGGAATGCGGCACTGCGATGCTCTCCTCTACAGCGATCGATAGGGCCTCGCCAAGTGAGTACTCGTGCTCACCCTCGGTTAGGTCCATCATGTACGTGCCGAGATTGCCTGCGAACATCGCGTCTTCGCCGAAGTGGTCCCGGAGAACTGCGGAGAGTTCCCAAGCGAGCTTCTGGACGGTCGACTTCATAGCTTCCCTACTCTACGCCTTCGGCATTCTGCTGTCTCCACCGGTCCCGAGCGATACGCTTCCGCATCTCGATCGCGGCGTCCGAGGTGGGGACGGGCACGCGTTCACCGCGATAGTTCACGATCACGCCTTCTCCCCAAACCGGATGGGCAGTGCCGATCGTCCACTCGCCGGTGTGCTTGCCGCTCCGCGTACGACGCTGCCGAATGAGAACACGCACCTCGACCCCGTCGATCGTGCCGAACAGGTTGTATCCCTCCCCGCCACTGTTCAATTCAATCCGGTCCGGCGAGAGCGCGATTCGCTCCACTTCGCGATG
>DLKD01000103.1:306-12824 GCA_002477755.1 Gordonia sp. UBA7599 | reverse complement strand
GAGGGGGCACCACCGCCACCGGCGCACCATCGGCCACATGCACATACCCCGACCGCAACACCTCATGCCGATCCAAAACACCCGCAGCAGCCAAGCGCAACCGATCCACGTCCACATCACCATCAAGGGTCAAAACCGCGTGCGCGACGTAAACGTCAATACCCTCACCACGATCCCCATCAACCAACTCATGCTGAAAATAGAAACCCCGCTGCAACGGAGTCAACGGCCACACCATCGCACCCGGATACCGCAACGCCAAACCATCAAGATCGGCCTGGGTCAAAGACCCACCAGGGATATCCGACGGGCTCAACCCCACGTCCCCGTCACCGACCGCCGCGACAATGTCGTCTAGCTCGGCGATCCAGCGGCGCGCGAGGTCGTCGACGTCGTCGGCGTTGAGGACACCGTTGTCGTAGAAGAAGGTCGCCACGAGTTCGCGACCGGCACTTCCGACCACGGTGCCCACGTTGACCAGCAGCGTGTTGAGAGGACGCATCCGCCCACTGACTGTCGGGGGAAGGTCCGGAGCGTCACTGACGGGCAGCAGGACGTCGGTGAGATCGACCGGGGCCTCGTCGCGCTGCGAGCCGCCGCCGGCGCCGAGGAAGTTGAATCCGATGCTCGGCAGGGGCCGCCGCGACAGTTCCGAATCGGAGCCGAAGCGCAGCGCACCGAAACCGGCACCTAAATCGGGTTGACCCGCCAGTTCCTCCTTCGCCGCCTTCACCGCGTGGACGGCGTCAACAGCGGGGTCCACCCGCACCGGTGCGATCGTGGTGAACCAGCCCACCGTGCGTGTCAGATCGGCGCGGCCGCCACTGTGGGTCACGGCCGAGTCCTCGCGACCGTGCCGCTCGACCTGGATGAAAATCGGCCGATCGTCGGCGATCTGGTTGTCGCGCTGGTAGCCGCGGACGGCCCGCGCGAGGGCGGCGAGCATGACCTCGGTGCTACCGGTCCGGAACGCGTTGGGTGCGTCGACGAGGACCGCCTCCGAGGTGGCGGACGATACGCGGATCTGCACGGACTCCATACCGCTCATCGCCCTCCCTCCGGACTCATCGACGCCAGTGGCGTTGGCATTTCGGGCAACCGGTCCAGCCAGTAGTCGACCTCACCGGAGCGCTCCGACGGCTCGGCGGCCACCGCGGTGTACCAGGCGCGCATCGACGTAGTCTCGGGCCGCAGTTGCACCGGCGCACCGTCACGAAGCTGACTCCAGGCGGTGGCCAGATCCTCGATAAGGATAGGCCACGACACCGCGTCCACTCCGAGGTGGTGGATGGCGAGGACGACCCGCCCGTCATCATTTGCGTCGCGCAACAGGACCGCCGCGACTTGCAGGCCGATCGCCGGGTTCAGATGTGCCAGGGCGTTGGCGTGCGCCGCGCGGATGGCCTCGTCGAACGCCGGTGTTCCGACCAGCGCGTCCCCCGTCGACCGGGCGTCGGTCCATACCGCGTCGGCTGCCTCGACAGCGCCGGCGCGCAGGGTCGCGGTCGTGGAGTCCTGGTCGAAGACAGCGGCCAACGCGGGATGGTTGCCGACGACGCCGGCGAGGACCGCGTCGAGTTCGGCGCGGCCGAGTCCGCGCGGTGCCGCCAAGACGAGGGCTTGGGAGAAGTCGGCGTAGTCGCTGGGCCCGTCGGCGAGCTCGAGCATCCACGCGACGATCGGCGGCAGTGGAATGATCCCCTGTGCCACGCCGTCGGGCTCGGCCAGCAACGGCGTCGACGATTCCTGCTCACCGGCCAGTGCCATCGCTCGAACGGTGCGGTGCTCGAAGATCTCGCGCGGGGTCAGCGAAATGCCGACCGACTTGGCGGCCGACGCCAGCTGGATCGACATGATCGAGTCGCCGCCCAGGGCGAAGAACGACTCGGTGACCGACACCTCGTCAAGGCCGAGCAGGCCGCTGACGATGTCGGCGAGCGCACGCTCGGCTTCGGTGGCCGGGGCGACGAACTCCTCCTCCAGTGCCTCGCCAGGCTTCGGCAGCGCGTCACGGTCGAGTTTGCCCGTCGGGGTGAGCGGGAGGTCGGGCACGGCGATCAGCTGCGACGGCACCATGTGTCTGGGCAGGCGCTGGGCGGCCTCGTCGGTGATCGCGGCGATGTCCAGATCGTCGGCGTCGATTCCCGGCTCGGCGACGAGGTAGCCCACCAGTCGCGTCGCATTCTTATCCCCGACGCCGATCACCACGGCCTGCGCGACGCCGGGCTGCTCGCCCAGTACCGCCTGGATCTCGCCGAGTTCGACCCGCTGACCGTTGATCTTGATCTGGTGGTCGGAGCGGCCGCCGAACTCGATGTCGCCGGAGCTGTTGACCCGGACGATGTCGCCGGTTTTGTAGAGCCGCGACCCCGGTGCGCCGAACGGGTTGGCGATGAAGCTCGTCGCTGTGAGCCCGGGGCGGCCGACATAGCCGCGCGCCAGGCCGGCGGTCTCCAAGTACAGCTCGCCGAGCACGCCGTCGGGGACCTCGTGCAGGCGGGTGTCGAGGACTCGGGTGGTGAAGCCCCCCAGCCCGCGGCCAATCGTGATCGGCTTGCCGGGCAGCAGTCGGGCGCGGGTCGACAGGACCGTCGCCTCCGTCGGTCCATAACTGTTGAACACGCGGCGCCCGCGCGTCGCCCAACGCTCCACCAATTCAGGGGGGCACGCCTCGCCGGCGGGGCAGAGATTGCGCACGGTTTCCGCGCGCGCCGGATCGAGCGAGGCCAGGACCGACGGGGTGACCATCATGTCGGTGACCTCGCCGGCCTCGATCACCGCGTCGAGGGCAGTGCCGGCGTAATCGTCGGCCGGGGCGATCACCAGCGTGTGCCCGGCGGTGAGTGCCCACAGCAGCTCGAAGACCGAGGCATCGAAACTCGGGGACGCAACGCAGAGGACGCGCGTATCGGGGTCGTCGAGGCGGGAGCCGGTGATCTCCCGGGACGTGCCGACCAGGCTGGCAAGGCCCGAGTTGCTGACGGCTACGGCCTTGGGCTTTCCGGTCGAGCCGGACGTGTAGATCAGATACGCCAGGTCGGTGAGCCGGACCGGGTGACGGCGTTCCCCGTCGCGGATGGGCCCGTCGTCGAACGGCGCGGACTCCAATGCCGACAGGTCCAGCCATTCGACCGCGCCGCCCAGCTCGTCGCCGGCCGCGATGCCCAGGAGCGCCTCGCTGTCCTCGAGCATGAACGCCACCCGCTCGGCCGGATAGGCAGGGTCGACCGGCACGTAGGCAGCACCGGACTTGATGACACCCCACGCCGCGATGACGAAGTCGATCGACCGGCGGATACCGACGGCGACGACGACCTCGGGACCGACGCCGCGGTCGATGAGGGCGCGGGCCACCCGGTTGCTCCGGGCCTCGAACTCCGCGTAGGTGAGCTCCACGTCGCCGCAGATCAGAGCCGGATGGGTGAGGTCCAGGTCACGCTGGGCGAGAATGTCGACCAGCGTCCCCGTCTCACTGGCGCCGCCCACCGACTGGACCGCCCATGCGGGAGCGGTGACAGGGGCCGGCGCCGATGCGGCTCCGACGATATCGATGTCGCCGACGGCGATCGAGGGGTCGGCGATCGCCGCTGCGGCGATCCGCTGCCACACGCCGCCGAAGCGCTCAATCGTGGCGGCGTCGAAGAGCGAAGTCGCATACGACATCTCGATGTGCGGATCGTCGCCGAGGACGACGGTGAGCGTCAGATCGACCTTCTCCTCATCGACGTCGACGGGGAGCGGTTCGGCAACGATTCCGGCCTGGGCGAGTTCGGCGTTCTGGCCGTCAACGGTATTGACCGCCAGGATGATCTGGAACAGGGGTGAATGACTCAGGCTGCGATCGGGTGCCAGCGTCTGCACCAGCTGCTCGAAGTTGACGTCGGCGTTGGCGAAAGCGTCGACGTCGACGCGGCGCACCTCGCCGAGCAGGTCGGCCACCGACATCCCCGCGGCGACTCCTGTACGCAGGACAAGCGTGTTGACGAACATGCCGACGAGATCGTGCAACGCCGTATCGGTGCGCCCGTCGATCGGCGTGCCCACGACGACGTCGGTCGTCGCGGCCAAGCGTGCGACGAGAATGGCCACGAGCGCGTGGTGCACCATGAATGTCGTCACGCCCTGTTCACGGGCGAGGTCGGCAAGTCCGTCGACGGTCGCCGAGTCGATAGGGACGCGGACGCGGGCACCGGTCGGATCCGCCTCAACCGGTCGTGGCCGGTCCATCGGCAGGTTGGTGACCTCAGGCAGATCGTCGAGTTGGGAGAGCCAATACGCGAACTGGCGACCCAGCGGGGAATCGGGGTCGTCGGTGTCACCGAGCTCGGCGAGCTGCCACAGCGCGTAGTCGGCGTACTGAACCGGCAACTCCGGCTGGTCGGTCTGCGCGTACGCCGCGATCAGGTCACGAACGAACAGCGGGCCCGACCCGCCGTCGAAGGCGATGTGGTGGGCGATGATAAGCAGGTCGGTCGTGCCCTCGTCGGCATTGTCGAACCAGTACACGCGGATGGGCAGGTCGGTGCTCACATCGAATGGCCGCATCGCCGCCGCGGTCAACGCACCGAAGGAGTCGGCCTGCATCCAGTCGAGGCGCCCGGCAGCCTCTGCCGCAGGCATGATCTCCTGCCACGGCCCGTCGGCGTCGTCTGACGGATAGCGGGTTCGCAGGATCTCGTGACGGTCCAGGACGTCACCGAACGCGGCGTGCAGACGCGCGATGTCGACCTCGCCGCGCAGACGGACCGATATCGAGATGTTGTAGGCAGGCGACGACGGGTCGTACTGGTTGATGAACCACATGCGCCGCTGCACCGACGACAACGGGATCCGCTCGGGTCGCTCCTGGCGACTAAGCGCGGCGCGGCGCGGCGCGCCGCCGCTGTGGGCGGCCAGGTCGCGCACGGTCGGTCCGTCGAAGACGTCGCGGATCGTGATGTCGGTCTGCAGCGCATCGCCGACGCGGGCGGCCAGCCGCGTGGCCGAGAGCGAGTTGCCACCCAAATCGAAGAATGAGTCAGTCGCACCCACCTGCTCAATTCCCAAGACTTCGGCGAAAACCTGCGCCACCGCCACCTCGGCGTCGGTCGCCGGCTCCACGAACTCCCCGATCGCGGCCAACACCGGCGCCGGCAACGCCGCGGTGTCCAGCTTGCCCGTCGGCGTCAACGGCAACACCTCGACCACCAACAACGAACCCGGCACCATATAGCCCGGCAAACGCAGCGCCAGGTACGCGCGCACCACATCCACATCCACAGCAGCGCCGTGCTCGGGCACCACATAGCCGGCCAGCGCGGTGATCGCCGAAGTCCCCGACCTCGCGATCTGCCCGTCCTCGGCCACCCCGACCACCACCGCAGCCCCCACCCCCGGCGCCGTGGCCAACGCCGACTCGACCTCGCCGAGCTCGATCCGCAAACCCCGCAGCTTCACCTGGTCATCGGTGCGGCCCACGAACTCCATCGTCGGACCGCCCGACCCGTCGCGCACCACCCGCACCACATCACCGGTGGCATACATCCGCTGCCCCGGGCCACCGAACCGATCGGCGACGAAGCGCGTCGCGCTCAACCCAGGGCGTCCGACATAGCCGCGCGCCAACCCCGGCCCGGACAAATACACCTCACCGATCATCCCCACCGGCACCGGCTGCAACCGCCGATCGAGCACCAACACCGAAATCCCCACCATCGGCTCACCCAGCACCACCCGTCCGTCGAAGGCCCGCACCGCCATCGTCTGCGCGATTGTCGCCTCCGTCGCCCCATACAGCACCCGCACGTCAACACCGGACCACCGCGCCAACAGCGTCGGCGCCACCGCCTCACCGCCGACCAACACGCCCCGCAACGACGGCACGGCCGCCGGATCCACCGATTCCAGCACGCGCGGCGTCACAAACCAATGCGTCACCGCGTGCCGGGAAATCCATTCCTCCAGGGCCACACCACCGACCGCCTCAACTGGACGCAGCACCACCGCGCCCCGCGACGTCACAGCCATCAACATCTCCAACACCGACGCATCAAAACTCGGCGAGGCGTACCCCAGCACACGTGCCCCGGGACCCACACCCAAACCGACGTGCTGACCCATCGCATAGTTCGCCAAGCCCCGATGACTGATCACCACGCCCTTGGGCAACCCCGTCGACCCCGACGTGTAGATCACATACGCCACATCATCAAAAGAGACCGGTCGAACCAACTCACCCGCCGCGATCGGCACACCCGACAACCCCGCCAGCTCCGCATCCAGTGTGTCCCCCAGACGCACCCACTCACAGCCCGGACCCGCAATGGCGAACCCATCCACCGCCAACCCGAACCGCACTCCACTGTCTGCGACAATGTGCGCGATCCGATCCGCCGGATACTCCGGATCGACCGGCACATACCCCGCCCCCGCCTTGGCCACGGCCCACACCGCCACCACCAGCCCCGCCGAACGCGGAATCGCCAGCGCCACCACGTCACCGGCACCCACACCCCGGCCGACCAGCCAGCGCGCCAACCGATTCGATGCCTCATCCAACTCCGCATACGACAGCTCAACACCGAACGCATCCACCACCGCCACGGTGTCCGGCGCCTGGGCCGCCGCAGCCGTGAACAACTCCGCCAACACAACCGGCTCCACCGCCGGCGCCGAGACCATCGGCACCAGCTCCGCGCGTTCGGCCGGCTCCAAGATCGACATGTCCCCGACCGCGACCGTGGGATCAGCGGCCAGCGCCTCCAGGATGCGGCGGTAGCGCTGGGCGAGGGTGACGACGTCGGCCTCGTCGAACAGCCCGGGCAGGTACTTCAGGGTCACGTCCAGTTCGGCCCGGCCGTCGCGGGCGGCGGGTGCGGCCACCAGCGACAGCGGATAGTGCGTGGCATCTGCGGCCCGCACGTCGGTGACCTCGACGCCGAGCTGATCGCCCGCTGCGGCGAGGCCCTCGGCGTCGACGGGGTAGGACTCGTAGACGACGAGGGTGTCGAACAGTTCGCCCAGGCCGGCCGCCGTCGCGATGTCGGTGAGCGACAGGTGCTGATGGTCCAGCACGGTCGCCTTGCGAGCGGCCAGATCGGTCAGCGCATCGGCGATCGGGCGGTCGTCGTCGACGGTGACGGCGACGGGCAGCGTGTTGATCAGCAGGCCGATCATCGTGTCGGCACCGTCGAGCTCGGGCGGTCGTCCGGAGACGGTCTCCCCGAACACCACGGTGTCCTCACCGGTGAGCTTGTGCAGCAGCACCGCCCAGGCGAACTGCAGCAGAACGGCTGTGGTGACCTCGAGCTCGCGGCTGACTCGGCTCAGGGCCGCGGTCAGCTCGGCTCCGAGCGTCTCGTGGTGGTCGACGCTGGCGCCACCGGTGTCGCCGCGCCTGTTCGTCGCGAGCAGCGTCGGACCGGTGGCCGCAGCGAGGAACTCCCGCCACGCCTGCTGTCCCGCAGCGGCGTCGCTGCGCGCCACCCAGTCCAGGAACGTGCGGTACGACGGCGCGGGCGCGGTGACGTCGATCTCCCCGTAGCCGGCGAAAAGCTCGGCCATCATCAGCGGCGTCGACCACCCGTCGGCGAGCAGGTGGTGGTTGGTGATGATCAGGGTGCAGGAGTCGTCGGGCAGCCGCACGAACGTGAACCGGATCAGCGGCGCGCCCGACACGTCGAAGCGGGTGCGGGTCTGCTGCTCGGCGATGTCTCGCACTTGCCTCCGCACCGAGTCGATGTCGGCCTCCCCGCGCAGGTCGACCGTTTCCCACGGGGCATCGACCGCGGGCGCGACGACCGCGACCGACTGGCCGGACGCGGTCCGCACGAAGGCCGAGCGCAGCACGTCGTGGCGGTCGATCAGCCGCTGAGCGGCGACGCGCAGGCGCCCCTCGTCGATGCCGCCGCGCAGATCGACGGCCGACTGCATCAGATACGGGTCGACTCCGTCGGTCGCCTGTGCGGACAGTTCGCTCTGGAACAGCAGGCCTTGCTGCAGCGGCGACAACGGCCAGATCTGCGCGCCCGGGCGCTCCACCGCCAGAAGGTCGATCTCGCCCTGGGTCAGTTCGACCCCGACGATGTCGGACGGGCTCAGCCCCGGATCCGCGGCGGCGGTGACGTCGACCAGGTCCGCGAGCACCCCGGTGATCGATTCGCCGAGCGCGGCCAGTCCGGTCTCGTCCAGCACCGATCCCGCCCCCGACAGTGCGATGACGAATTCACGGCCATCCGCCGCAGGCACGGTGCTGATGTTGGCGGTCAGCGCGGGAGCGAACATCGCGCCGGCCACCGAAGGAGGCAGATCCGGACCGTCGCCGGTGACGGCAAACGGGGTGGCTGACAGGTCGACCGCTCCGCCTGTCGACGATCCACCGGCGCCGAGGTAGTTGAACACGATCGGCGGCAAGGGCCGGGCGGCGAGCTCGTCGTCGTGGTCGGGTCCCCAGCGCAGCGAGCCGAACGCGATGCCGTCGTCGGGACGCGTGGCCAACGCCTCCTTCACCGACTTCGTGGCGTGGACGAGGTCAGCGACCAGCTCCGCGGTACTCACGGTGACCGGGGAAACGCTGGTGAACCACCCGACCGTGCTCGAGAGATCCGCGCCCGGGGCGATCGACTCGACGCGCCCGTGGCCCTCCAGCAGGACCGACACCGCGGTGGCGCCAGAATCCGACGATAAGTCGAGGCGCGCGGCCGCGATCATGACCGCGGTAAGGAGCACGTCGTCGACGCCGGTGCGGAACGCTGGGGCCACCGAGCCCAGCACGGCCTCGGTCACCCGCACGGGGACCCGCACTTGCGCCAGTGCCGTCTGCGAGACGAGGACCGGCGCTCCCAGTGCCAGCGCCGAGGGCTGTTCGGGCAGGTGGCGGCGCCACACGTCGATCTCGTCGCACCGCTGCGCGCCCAACTCGGTCAACACTCGGGCCCACCGTCGCATCGACGTGCCCGCCGCGGGCGGCAGCGCAATCGGGTCGCCGACCGCCACCGCACCGGCTCCCGCGGCGAGGTCGCCCAGGATCGTCATCCACGACACCGCATCGACCGCGGCATGGTTGATCGCCAGCACCAGCCGACCAGCACCGTCGACACTGCTGCGCACCGTGGCGACCGCGACCATGGCGCCCGTCGCCGGATCGAGCGCGGCCAGCGCCGCCCGGTGCGCGGCCCGCAGTGCCTCGTCGAAATCCGCCGAGCCGGTCACCGCGTCGACGGTCTGCACGACGGCCCGGCCAGCGATCGACGTGACCGGTTCACCGGCACTCATCAACCACTGCCCGGCGGTCTGCGCCAGTCGTGCCGACAGCATCGGGTGCCGCGCGATCACCGCGTCGAGCACCGCCGCGACGTCTTCGTCGGAGAATCCGGCGGGCAGGTTGAGCACGGTGGACTGGTTGTAGTCGTCGAATGCGCCGGGCTGCGGTGACAGCTCCAGCATCCAGCGGATCGTCGGCGTGAGGTCGAGCTCGCCGATGCCCCCGCCGGGCAATTCCTCGAGCCGCACCACGGCCGTCGAGCCGGCGTGGGCCGCCAGCGCGCGCACGGTACGGTACTCGAAAATGTCGCGGGGGCTCAGCTCGTAACCGGCGCCGCGCAGGACGGTCGACAGCTGGATGGACATGATGGAGTCGCCGCCGAGCGCGAAGAAGGAGTCGGTGACTCCCACGGACTCCACACCCAGGATGCCGGCCACGATCTCGGCGATCCGCGCCTCGGCCTCCGACTCCGGCGCCACGCCCGCACCCGTCGACGCGGACGCGAAATCGGGCTCGGGCAGCGCGCGGCGATCTAACTTGCCCGCGCTGTTGAGGGACACATCGGTCAACACCTGCCACACGGTGGGCACCATGTACTCGGGCAGCGCTTGCGCGACGGACTCTCGCGCAGTCTCGACGTCGATGTCGCCGTGCCCGGACACGTAGGCGACGAGGTGCTCAGCGCCGGTCGGGGCCTTCGCCACCGTCGCTGCGGCATGCACCACCCCCGGCAGTGATGCGAGGATCGCTTCCACCTCGCCCAGCTCGATGCGCTGTCCGCGCAGCTTCACCTGGAAGTCTGTGCGCCCAAGGTATTCGAGTTCATCGCTGGCGTTGTATCGCACCAGGTCACCGGTGCGGTACATCCGCGCCCCCGGCTCCCCGAACGGGTCGGCGACAAACCGGTCGGCGGTCAAATCGCCACGTGCGGCGTACCCGCGCGCCAGTTGCACGCCGGCCAGGTAGAGCTCGCCGGCCACCCCCTGCGGCACCGGGTGCAGCCGCGAGTCCAGCACCAATACCGTCGTGTTCCAGACAGGGCGCCCCATCGGGACGGATGCGGCATTGGCGCCGATCCGGTGATAGGTCACCTCGACGGCCGCTTCGGTGGGGCCGTAGAGGTTGAACATCTTTGCGTGCAGGAGCTGCGCGGCGCGCCGGGCCAGCGCCGGCGGCACCGCCTCGCCCGACATCGGGAGATAGCGCAGCGCGCTCAGCCGGGCCAGACGCGCCGGGTCGATGACGTCGAGGAAGACCGCCAACATCGACGGCACGAAGTGGACCGAGGTGACCGCCTGTCGCTCGAGGAGCTCGGCGAGATACTGCGGATCGGTGTGCCCCCCGGGCCGGGCGACGACGAGCCTCGCCCCGACCAGCAGCGGTCCGAACAGTTCGGGCACCGAGACGTCGAAGGTGTACGGGGTCTTCTGCACGACGATGTCGTCGTGGCCCCACGGGATCTCGTCGAGCCCCCACCGCAGCCGGTTATAAACCGCGCGGTGGCTGACCGTCACTCCCTTGGGGACACCGGTCGAACCAGACGTGAACAGCGTGTACGCAGCGTGGTCGGGCCGCAGCGGTGTGCGGCGCTCCGCCTGGGTCACCGGCTGTGCCGTGAGGTCGGCCGGGGTCGAGCAATCCACGACGGCGACCGTCAGGCCGCGGGTCGCCGCGAGACCCGCAGCCGAGGTCTGCTCGTCGCCCGCCCGCACCGCCAGGACACGCGCACCGACGGTGTCGAGCATCGACTCGACGCGCTCGGCGGGGGCATCGGGGTCGATGGGCACGTACTGACCGCCGGCTGCGATCACCGCGTGCAGCGCGACGACCATCTCGACCGAGCGTGACAGGCACACCGCCACCGGGTCGTCGGGCCCGATGCCAGCCGCGATCAACTCGCGCGCGAACACCGCGACCCGGGCACCGAATTCGGCATAGCTGACGGTACGGCCCTCGAACGCCAGTGCCGCTGCGTCGGGGTTGGCGGCGATTTGGGCTTGCACCGCATCAGCGAGATGCTGCTCGTCGAAGTGGACCTGCGCGCCGCGGCCGACGAGCAGCACCGCTTCACGCTCGTAGCCGTCGAGGATCTCGATATCGCCGACCGGCCTCGTCGCATCGCGCAGCACGCCGTCGGCCACGCGTCCGAACGCCTCCGCGAGCGATTCGATCGTCGACTCGACGAACAGGTCTGCGTTGTACTCGATGACCCCGATCAGGGGTCCGGAACCGCTCTCGCCCAGGGGGTCCTGGACGAAGGTCAGCGCAAGATCGTTGTCGGTCAGATCGCGGAACAACTCGACCAGTTCGCCGCGGGTCTCGCCTAGTTCAAACGTCGCGCCTTGGGCCTCCTGCAGCACCAGCAGAACCTGGAAGATCGGCGAGTGGGCGGTGCTGCGCGCCGGATTGACTGCGTCGACGACCATCTCGAACGGCACCTCGGCGTTGTCGAGGGCGCTGAGGTCGACCTCGCGCACCATCGACAGCAGATCCGCAAAGCCGCGGGCCGGGTCGATCTCGGTGCGCAGTGCGACCGTGTTGACGAACATCCCGACGAGATCGTCGAGCTCGCGCTCACCGCGCCCCGCGTACGGGGTACCGATGACAATGTCGCGCTCACCGGTCATCCGTGCGAGGACGACTGCCGAAATCGCGTGCAGCGTCATGAAGAGCGAAGCATCATTGCGCCGCGCGAACGCGTCGATCGCAGCGACGGTTTCACGCGCGACCTCGAAGCGGAACGCCTGGGCCCGTTGGGTCTGCATCGGCGGCCGCGGGAAGTCGGTGGGCAGGGCGAGGAGTTCGGGGGCCCCGGCCAGCGTGTCGGTCCAGAACCGGAGTTGGCGCGCGGCCACCGACGTCGCATCGGCCGGGTCGCCCAACAGGCTCTGCTGCCAGACCGCGAAATCGGCGTACTGCACCGGTAGCGGCGCCCACGCGGGCTCGTGTCCCTCGGCGAGCGCCGCGTACGCCACCACCAGGTCGCGGGCCAGCGGCGCCAGCGAGCCACCGTCACCGATGACGTGGTGGACGATGAACACCAGGACGTAGGAGCCGTCCTCGTCGAGTAACAGACGCGCCCGCAGCGGGGGCGCGGCGGCCAGGTCGAATCCCACGCCGACGACGTCGGCGATCGCCTCCGACAGTCCGTCGGCGCTCACGGGTTGCGGTTGCGCCACATCGACGTCCAGCGCGTAGCCACCCGGCGCCAGCACCTGCTGGAAGGGCTGACCGTCCTCGTCGGTGACGAATCGCGTGCGCAGCACCTCGTGCCGCT
>DLKD01000103.1:0-182 GCA_002477755.1 Gordonia sp. UBA7599 | reverse complement strand
CGGCGGCGAGCGCCTTGTCCAGCACGACGGGGTCGAGCTTCTCCCCGAACCTCAGCACCAGCGGGATGTTGTACATCGGCGTCATCGGATCCAACTGCGCGATCAGCCAGATTCGCCGCTGCGCCGCTGAGAGCGGCACCTTCGCCGGGCGTTCGCCGGCGACGAGTCGCGGGCGGTGCTCG
>DLKD01000095.1 GCA_002477755.1 Gordonia sp. UBA7599 | reverse complement strand
ACGGCATCGTGCACGTCACCGCGAAGGACAAGGGCACCGGCAAGGAGAACAGCATCCGCATCCAGGACGGTTCGGGACTCTCCAAGGAGGAGATCGACCGGATGGTCAAGGATGCCGAGGCTCACGCCGAGGAGGACCGCAAGCGCCGCGAGGAGGCCGAGACGCGCAACCAGGCGGAGTCGCTGGTCAACCAGACGCAGAAGTTCCTCGCCGACAACGACGACAAGGTGCCGGCCGACGTGAAGTCGAAGGTGGAGGGCGCAGTCGAGGAGGCCAAGAAGGCACTCGAGGGCAACGACACCGCGACCATCAAGACCGCGATCGAGAACCTGTCCTCGGTGTCGCAGGAGCTCGGCCAGGCGATCTACGCCGCCAGCGCGGCGGAGTCCGCGGCTTCTGCCGGTGACGCCGGTGCCGCGGCCGCTGACGACGACGTCGTCGACGCCGAGGTCGTGGACGAGGGCGAGGGCGAGAACAAGTGACCGAGAACGCCGCCAACGGCCCGGATGGGCCCGAGTCGGACGTGACCGAAGCCGCTGCGGCGGGGGCTAGCGCCCCCGCCGCGGCGGACGGTGCGACGGCCGACGTCGACGAGGTCGCCGAGCTGACCGCCGCCCTGCAGCGCGAGCGGGCCCAATTCACCAACTACAAGCGCCGCTCCGACGAGGAGATGGCTTCCAAGGTGTCGTTGGGCAAGCAACTCGTGATCGAGCAGCTGTTGCCGGTCATCGACGACCTCGACCGCGCCCGCGAGCACGGCGACCTGGAGTCCGGACCGCTGCGCGCGGTGTCGGACAAGCTGCTCGCCACGCTCACCGCGCAGGGGCTCGCCGCATTCGGCGCCCCCGGCGACCCGTTCGACCCGGAACGCCACGAAGCCGTCCAGAACGACGGCTCGGGTGACAACCCGGTCATCGGACAGGTCTACCGGGTCGGCTACCGGGTCGGCGACCGCGTGATCCGCCACGCGATGGTCACCGTCACCGACGGTGGTGCGGCCGCACCCGCCGACGGGTGAGGCGCGCGGAAACGACCGATCACATGACGACGACGACAAAGGAGGTGACGTCGCATGGCTCCCCAGCGTGAATGGTTGGAGAAGGATTTCTACAAAGAGCTCGGCGTCTCTTCCGACGCTTCGGCCAACGACATACGCAAGGCGTATCGGAAGCTGGCCAACGAGCTCCATCCGGACAAGAACCCGGGCGACACCGCGGCCGAGGAGCGCTTCAAGCGCGTCTCGGAGGCCAACAGCGTCCTCTCTGATCCGGAGAAGAAGAAGGACTACGACGAGACCCGGGCGATGTTCGCCGGCGGCCGCTTTCGCGGCGGCAGCGGCTTCCCGGGCGGGTTCGGCGGCGGAGGCGGTACCGGCGGCGCCACCTACACCACTGGCGGGGATTTCAACCTCGACGATCTGTTCGGTGGCGGTGGGGACGCCGGTGGCGGCCTCGGCGACATTCTCGGCGGGATGTTCGGCGGGGGCGGCGGAGGCCGTTCCTCGTCGCGCGGGACCGCCAGCCGGCCACGTCGTGGCCAGGACCTCGAGACGGAGACGACGCTCTCGTTCCGCGACGCGGCCAAGGGCACGACGGTCAGCATGCGGGTTACCAGTCCGTCGCCGTGCACCACGTGCCACGGCAGCGGTGCCAAGCCGGGCACCAGCCCGCACGTGTGCAGCCGCTGCAACGGCACGGGTTTCGTGTCCCGCAACCAGGGCGCGTTCGGGTTCAGCGAACCCTGTCGCGACTGTCAGGGCACCGGATCGATCATCGACGACCCGTGTCCGGATTGCCACGGCAACGGTGTCCAGGTACGGCCGCGCAACATCAATGTGCGGATCCCGGTGGGCGTCGAGGACGGCCAGCGGATCCGGCTGGCCGGCCAGGGCGAGGCGGGAATGCGCGGGGCGCCGTCGGGCGACCTGTATGTGACCGTCCATGTCACCGGCGACAAGCTGTTCACCCGCAGCGGCAACGACCTGAAGGTCGAATTGCCGGTGAGCTTCTCCGAGCTCGTGCTGGGTGCGACGGTGTCGGTGCCGACGCTCGACGGAACGGTCGGGGTCAAGATTCCGCCGAACACCGCCGACGGCCGCACCCTGCGCGTTCGCGGGCGGGGTGTGCCCAAGCGCGCCGGCGGGGCCGGCGACCTCCTCGTCACCGTCAAGGTGGCGGTGCCCACGACGCTCGACGACAAGGCCGTCGAGGACCTGAAGGCCTACGCCGACGCCGAGAAGGCGTCTGGGTACGACCCGCGGGCCGGATGGGGGAAGTGAGTCATGACCCCGGCATCGAGGAAACCGGGTCAGGGCCCGGAGCCCTCGGGGCGGGCTGAGGACCGGGCGACTTACGTCATCTCCGTGGCCGCCGAGTTGTCGGGGATGCATGCGCAGACGCTGCGCACCTATGACCGACTGGGTTTGGTGACGCCCGCCCGCACCAGTGGGGGCGGGCGTCGCTATTCCAGCAGCGACGTCGAACTGCTGCGCGAGATCCAGCGCCTCTCCCAGGAGGAGGGGGTCAACCTCGCCGGTATCAAGCGCATCATCGAGCTGACGCGTGAGGTCGATGAACTGCGCGCCCGCATCGACGAGGCATCTCGGCGCCCCGGTGGAGACCCCGACCGGTCGGGCAGTACGACCGCGCTGGTGGTGTGGCAACCCCGAAGGGGTCGGCGCACGCCGTAATCAGTGACTCGCCCTGATAGCCTCAAGGCTCTGGGCCGTCCGAGAAGGGGCTTTCCGTGGCACATGTGATGGGCATCGCGATTGTCGACGGCCAAATCGCCTCCGTCGTGCGCGACGAGGCCGACGCCGTGGTCGCCACCAATACGGTCGACCTCGCTGACGAGTCGCCGGCCACGATCGTCGCCACCGTCGTCGATCTTGTGTCCTCGGTGCCGTTCGAGGTGTCGCGGATCGGACTCGTGGCTGCCGACCCCGAACTGGTGAACGCCCTCCGCGGCGCGTTCGCCCCCGCGCCGACGCGGCCCGACTGGTATGCGGCGGTCTCCGTCGATGTGCTCGACACGGCCATCGGACAATTGGCCCGCACCGATCCGGCGCTGAACGCCGACCGCAGCGGCACCGGCTCGGTCGCCGTGGTCAACCTCGACGACTACACCGCCCCGACGGCGGGCATCCCGATCATGACCGTCGACCCGCGCTCGGGCGCGGTCACCGGTGTCGCCGCGTGGCAGCCCGGGTTCGATGAGCCGACGGCCGTACTCGACCCCAGCGGCGCGGCAAACGTGGCCGGGGCGATCTCGGCAATCCCCGGCAGCGAATCCATCAGCCACGTCGTCTTCACCGGAAGCGGAGCCGACGTGCCCGGTGTGCACGCGGCCTTCGAACAGGCCTTGGGGCGCCCGGTCGTGGTCGCCGCGCAACCACGGTTCGCGATAGCCGGGGCTGCGGCGGGTATTGCGCGCGCAGGGTCTCCGTCGGCGTCTGGATCGTTCGCGGCGGCGCCCATCGCGTCGAGTTCTTTTGCGGCGCAACCGCAGCCGTCGGGAACCTTCGCCGCCTACCCGGCCGTCACTCCGACCGGTGGTGACGAGAGCACGACGATGATCGTCGAATCAGCTGCCGCCGGCGGCTATGCCTACGGCGGTGGGGACGGCGGTTACCGCAACGACGCACCCCTCGGTGGAGACGGCGCCGACCACGTCGGAGATGCGCCCGTGACACGCACACCGGCGGACCGTCGGAACCGGCGCCGGTGGTGGCTGGTCGGTGGCACGGTCGTGGCCGGGATGGTCATTCTCGGCGGGGCGATTGCGGCGGTGCTCCTCTCGACGGGTACCGCGCAGCGCGTTGTCGGCGTCACGACGGTCTCGGTCACCACGGAGACCGCGACGCACACGGTCACGCGCATGAAAACGCAGACGCAGACGAATACCGACACGCACACCGTGACGCCGCCGACGGA
This sequence comes from Gordonia sp. UBA7599, assembly GCA_002477755.1. GTDB lineage: Bacteria > Actinomycetota > Actinomycetes > Mycobacteriales > Mycobacteriaceae > Gordonia. The sequence continues at coordinate 12,983 of DLKD01000095.1, read as the reverse complement.
GACCAAGACCGTCACGCGGACGACGACCCGCCCGCCGACCACGGTCACCGAGACGGTGACCGAATACCCCGACGGGGAAGAGGGCCAGAGCGGCGAGGGCACACCCTGACGCAAGAATCCCGGTGAAACGGGGCGAAGCGCGTCAGATTGCGTCGTGCTCCATCCGACTGGCGCGGGCACCTTCGATAATGAGCCGGCGCTCGGTTGCGACGACCATCTGCGGCGACCCGGCGATCAGCACTTTGCGGGTGTCCCAATGCCCCGGTTCGTCTTCCGCGTCGTGGAGCACGGCGCCGGCGAGGGTGCCGATCAGGTGGCGGAACCCGAGGTCGCCGGGTGCGGCGACGGCGCGCAACCACCACGGGTCGGTGGATTCCTCACTCACCGCGGTGACCGTCAGCCACGGGTTCATCGCAGCCATGCGCTGAAGCGACGTGAGTTCGTAGAGCTGGCCCGGGTAGCGGGCGCCGTAGTACAGGTGCACCGGCGGATTCGAGACGTTGGCGCACATCTCGAGTAGGAGAGCTTTCAAAGGTGCCAATCCGGTGCCGCCGGCGATCATCGTCGTCGGTGTCTCCGTGTCGACGGTCATGGTTCCGTGGTGCTGCGCGATCGACCACACGTCGCCCAGTGCGGACTCGGTGACGATCGATTTGCTGACCGTGCCGCCGGGGACGGCCTTGACGTGGAACTCGAGTTGGCGGTCGGGGTTGGCGGGGATCGACGGGGAGAGCATCCGCCATTCGCGCGGCCACTGTGGGATCTGTACTTCGACGTACTGGCCCGGCAGGTAGTCCAATGGGGCCTCGGTGACGAGGCGGATGACAGCGTTGTCACGGTTGATCTGGAACTTTTCGACGATCTTGGCCCGCGTCACGGCCGGCCCGGTGGCCTGCTCGGCTGCCTGGCTCATCACCCCGGTGATGAGTCCCATCGTCTGGTCGACGGCGGCGGCTACGTCGGGCGTCCAATCCGGGCCCAGCATCATCGCCGATTCGACGACGAGGGCGCGGTGCGCCAGATCGTAGTGTTCGGCGGTGACGCCGTACTTGCGGTGGTCGCGGCCCAACTGGGCGAGTACCTCGATGGCCTCGTCGTGCCCGGTGGGCTCGGGTGCCACCTCCAGCACGAGATCGACGACGTGGTGGAACCCGGAGGCGGCGTTGGCCAGCGAGGCCGGGAACAGGTCGCGCATCGAGGGGTCGAGGGTGAACAGGCGGGTGAAGTAGGACCGCGTGAAGCGCTCGGGATCGTCGGCGATGAGCTTGCGCAGGCGCGCCAGCGCGGTGCGTGTCTCCTCAGCCAATTGGTGATCCTCTCGATAACGGTTCAGACCGTCAAATCCTACGCTGCGCGCACCCGGTGCCGGTGGACGCCGACGGCCCGGCGATGTCGAATGCTATTGTAGTGATATCACTACGTGAGGAGTCGTCATGTTAAGGAAGGCATTCCGGATCAATGGGTTCATCGCCCTGGCGGTGATTCTCGTCTTGATCATCGGCTCGATTGCCGTCGCCATTGCCGCGATGTTCGCCGTTGCGGACTCGGGTGACACCGGGCCGGTCGTGGTGGTGGTACTCGCCGGGTTCGTGCTGTTCATTGCCCTGATGGCGATGACCGGCCTCACCGTCGTCGACCCCAACGAGGCCCGTGTCGTTCAGTTCTTCGGGCGCTACATCGGCTCGGTCAGCGAGCCGGGCTTCCACTTCGTCGTGCCGCTGTCGACTCGGCGCGCGATCACCCTGCGTGTGCGTAACTTCGAAACCCAGCGGCTCAAGGTCAATGACGCCGACGGCAACCCGGTCGAGATCGCGGCGGTCGTCGTCTATCGCGTCGTCGACAGTTACCAGGCGGCCTTCGCCGTCGACGACTACGAGGAATACGTCGAGACGCAGTCCGAGGCGGCCGTCCGTCACCTGGCCACCACGCACCCCTACGACGCGCACGACGCCGGGCGGACCTCGCTGCGCGATGGTGCCCGCGTCGCCGAGGAACTGACCGAGGAGCTGTCCGAGCGGACTGCGATGGCCGGCATCGAGGTCATCGAGGCACGCATCACCCATCTCGCCTACGCGCCGGAGATCGCCCAGGCGATGCTCGTCCGACAGCAGGCCGCCCAGGTCGTCGCCGCGCGCCAACGAATCGTCGAAGGTGCTGTCGGGATGGTCGGACTGGCGCTCGACGGCCTGCGTCAGCAGGGTCTCGTCGAACTCGACGAGGAGCGGCGTGCCGTCATGGTGTCCAACCTGCTGACGGTGCTGTGCGCCGACCGCGCCACCCAGCCCGTCGTCAACGTGGGATCGCTCTACTCCTGATGGTTTCCTCGGCGTCGTCGGATCCCGGTGCCGGGCCGGGACGGTCCAAGCGCGAGCCCAAGAAGGTGCTACTGCGTTTGGACCCCGACGTGTATGCGGCCGTTGCGACCTGGGCCGCTGACGACCTGCGCAGCGTCAACGGACAGCTGGAGTTCGCCCTGCGGATGGCACTGAAACAGGCCGGCCGCTCGCCCCGTTAGGTCGCGGGCGCAATACGGCCGGACCGAGGAACTCGCAGACCTGCAATGCCAGGGCGATATCGAGACGGTCGTGCGAGCGCGTGCTGGCCAACGCCTTGTCGACGCGGTACTTGACGGTGTTGCGGTGCAGGTTCAGCTGCTCGGCGGTGTGCAGATGGCTCTCGCCGGTGGCGTAGAACGTGCGCATGGTCTGGCGCAGGACCGCGGCGTTCTCGGTGTCGTCGGCGAGGCTGCCGAGCACCTCGCCGACCCATGCCCCCGTGGAGTCGAGATTCACCGCGAGCAGCGAGGTGAGTGCGATCCCCCGGTCCCCGAATCCGACGACGCTCGCGCGCGAGGCGTGTTGCATCGTCACCACCTCGTAGGCGGCGATGGCCTGTTCGTGCGTCCGGCGAAAGCCCGGCAGTCCAGCCCCGGGGAGCCCGACGGCGACGTGTCGCGACTCCGGCAGATCCAGGGCGGCGCGCAGTGCGCCGGTGTCGAGGGCGGGCGGGTGCTCACCCAGCGGGATCCAGGCCCACAGCGTCTCGCGGTCGACGGCGGTCGAGATGATGGGACCCCGCGCACCGATCGTGGCGGCCACTTCTGAAGCCGTGGTCTCCATGGCGGCCGGGGTGGCGGGCCGGTCGGCGTCGGACCAGATCACCGCGGCGACGTGGGACTGGTCGAGCCGGTATCCGGTCTGCGCCTCGAACGCGGCCGTATCGGCGGTGGGGTCACCCAGAAGCCCGTGGATGAGGGCCGAATGGATGTTGGCCGCTGCACCGAGCCACAGGTTGCGTTCGGACTCATAGACCTCGAAGACGTAGATCGAGATCCAGTCGATGTACGCCCAGACCAGTGCGGTGCTGTGTTTGAGGACTTCGACGGTGAGTTCGCGCGGGTGCCCGAGGGCCTCGACGAGCGGGTAGAACTCGTTGAGCAGGTCGTGTTGGCCCATGTGGTAGGCGCGCACCAGTGAGTTCGACGGCACGCCGCGCTGGGCCAGGCGCCGCGCGTACTCCACCGCTGCCGACGGTGGTTGCAGCTGGCTGATCGGGACGGAGTTGGCCAAGCCATAGAGGATTGTCGTGACGTTGGACTCGACGCTGTCCCACAGTGAATCGAGCAGCACCGGGTCGTTGTCGAGGCCCTCGATCTCGCGGGCCATCACGGCGGCGAGACCGGTGGTCAGCTCGTGGAGTCGCTTCTGCAGCTCGGTCGCCACCTGTGCCACCGCCGCCACGGCCTGTGGGGAGGCGGGCGGCGGCGGTCGCGGCGTGCGTCGCACTCAGGCGGACCCTTCGGGGATGTGGGCGTGGCGCAGGGCGCGTTGCGCGGCGTTGAATCCACACATCCCGTGGATCCCGGCGCCGGGTGGAGTCGACTGCGAGCACAGGTACACCCCGTCGATCCCGGTGGCGTACGGGTCGATGCCGAAGCGCGGCCGCAGCACCATCTGCAGACCGTCGTTGGCGCCGCCGATGATGTCGCCCATGACGTAATTCGGGTTGTAGGCGGCCAAGTCGGTGGCGTTCATCGACCGCTTGTGCACGATGATGTCGCGGAACCCGGGGGCGAACCGTTCGATCTGGCGGATGACCAGTTCGGTGGCGTCGCCGTCGAATCCGGGCGGCACGTGGGCGTAGGTCCACAGCGGGTTTATCGACCCGGACGACCGGCTCGGATCGGCCAGGTACTGCTGGCCGACGAGGACGAACGGGTTGTCGACGAGGGTGCCGGCAATCCGGGCGCGTTCGGTCGCCGCGATCTCCTCGAAGGTCCCGCCGAGATGGACCGTGCCGGCTTTGCGGCTGTCGGGATTGGTCCACGGGACGTCGCCGTCGATCGCGAAATCGACCTTGAACGCCGCCGAACCGACACGGAAGTTGCGGTAGGCGCGCGCGACTCGGCCGGGCAGTTCGTCGCCATAGATCGCCAGCACCTGCTCCGGAGTCAGGTCGAGCATGACGATGTCGGCGTCGGGGATGTCGGCGCGGCTGCGGACATGGGTGTCGGTGGCGATGGTGACGTCGTAGTCGCCGAGCGTGTCGACGAGGGCCTGGGTGATCGCACCGGATCCGCCCTTGGCGACGACCCATCCGTAGCGGTGCCCGCCGGCCAGCACCATCAGGCCCAACGATGCGGTCAGCGGGCGGTCGAAGCGGGTGAAGGCGTGCGCCGCCGCCCCGCCGTAGGCCGCCCGCGCGGTGTCGGTCTTGAGGTAGCGCCCCACGACGCTGGCGGGCAGGACCGCGCGGGGACCGAAGGCCGCCAGGCGGAATGGGTGGCTCGGGATGCTGATCACCGGGCCGAGAAGGTCGGCGGACAGGTCGTCGAAATGCGCGGCGAGATCGCCGACGAGGCGCTTCCAGCGCTTGCCGTCGGCGCCCATCCCCTCGGCGGTGCGCTGCACCGACTGGTAGATGACCCCGGCCCGGCCGTCGTCGAGGGGGTGGGCGCAGTCGACCTCCGGGTAGCACCACGACAGGCCGTAGCGCTCCAGGTCGACGGCCTTCCAGAACGGCGACCCGACGCCCAGCGGGTGCACCGCCGAGCAGTAATCGTTGATCAGCCCCGGATACCCGGCTTCGCCGGACCGGGCACCGCCGCCGACGGTGGAGCGGGCCTCCAGGATGGTAACCGAGACGCCGTTCCGGGCCAGGTGCAGGGCGGCGGCGAGCCCGTTGGGCCCGCCGCCGACCACTACCGCCGTTGTCACCGACGCGCTCCCGAGGAGCTATCAGCGCGCCACGTCACGGTGCGCGGAACCAGGCCGTTGGGCAGCCACGGCTGGGAGTCCGCGGAATCGCTCACCAGCCACGTTCCGCGCTCGATGACGCCGAGTGCCGCATCGATCAACTTGTACTCCTGGTAGTTGCGGTGGATGGGTTGCGATTCTACCCATGCCACCAGGAACTCACCGGGGGCGAATTGACAACGCGACTGCAGCGCGCGGATCAGGTCCTCGTTGTGGAAGTGTCCGTCACCGAAGTTGAACGCGACGAGCGAGTTGCAGGCGAACTCCGCCTCACGGAAGCGGTACTCGCCCTCACGGTCGCCGACCTCGTTGAGCAGCACCGACATCAGGCCGGGCCCCTGGCTGTGCATGGAGCGCCAGCCGGTGGTCAGCGAGAGCACGACCTCGGCCACATCCTCGGGGTAGCCGGCCGTCTGCAGCTGCGTGATGATGTTCGGCGACGGCCGCACCACGCACTCCTCGAGCTTGCGCTCCGCGGCGGGCGTGATGGCCCACTGCGCCGACGCCCAGTTGCCGGCGTACTGGCGCATCGACGGCAGGAACGACACCAGGTCGGGTCGCAGATTGCCCAGGATCGGGAAGAACACCAGACCGGCCGCGATGACCACGATCGGCCAGACGTTCGTGACGTCGCCCAGGATCCAGAAGCCCTCGGTGTTGCCGAAGCCCAGGAAGAGGAAGACCGTCGTATAGGCGAACAGTGCATTCCACTCCAGCGGTACGGCCAGCGGGAACGTCGACAGGATGAACAGGTGGAAGCACACCATCAGCAGGACGGCGATCAGCGCCACCGTCTTGTTGGCCACGAAGAGCAGGACCAACGGGGTGATGATCTCGACGATGGTGCCCAGACCGTGGGCCATGAAGTGGGCCAGGCCCGAGGGCTGCAGATCGTTGGGGAAGTTGCGGTAGTGAGCCCGCTTGAGGCCCTTGCTCAACATCCACGGCGTGTTGGAAATCATCGGCGGGACGACCTTGCCGAAGTGCTTGCCGATCTTCGAGACGCCCGCCCCGACCCACACGGTCACGATGAGCAGTTTGAGCGCGATGATCATGTCGACCAGGCCCAGCGCCGGGGCGAGAGCGAAGAACAGCATCGCGGGCATGTACTGCTCGGGGCGGGTGGCGATGAACGCGACCTTGTCGCGCAGGCCCAGCAGGACGAGGAAGGCCAGGATCGGCCAGAACAGCGTCGGGTTCACCAGGTCGTAGCCGGCGAAGCTGGCATCGACGTCGGTGCCGGTCACACGGGGGGCGAACAGGGCGACGACGACGGTGACGAGGACAGCGGCGTAGATGAGCACGTCGATGATGGTGCGCCGGTCACCTCGGGTGAAGGGCACCTTGTCCGGCCATGGTGGGAGCCGGATGGTCTCCGGACGCAACCAGCACTTGAAGCCGCTTGTCATGGGCGCGAAGTGTCCGGCCAACGGGCCCCACGAGCCGGCGAGGCCCAGCGTCTCCAGCAGCACGGTCCACAGCACCAGCTTTTGGTAGATGATCGGCTGGTCCCACCACGTCCCGACGTCGAACACGCCGAAACCACTGGTCAATGTGGCGATGGTGACGCCGATGCCGATGTAGAGCACCAGCACTTTGACGATGTAGATGAGCGGCAGCATCTTGGGCGTGCCGAAGCCGTCTTCCGCCCAGAACCGGGACGTGACTTTGATGCGCTCGAGATAGGGCCGGTCCATGAAGGTGGCCGGGTCGACGTCGGGGAGGACGCCTTCTTTGAATCCCATCGTTGGTGCTCCTTTGCGGGTGGGACGGGTTCTACGGGTGGGTTTAGGTGGAATGGGCCACGGAACGGGCCCGGATTCGCAGGGTGGGCTTGTCGATCTTCCCGACTGGGTTGCGGGGCAGGTCGTCGACAACGGTGACCGACACGGGCAGTTTCGACCGCGTCAGCCGACTCGACAGGTGGTCGAGGAGTTCTTCGCCGGTGACAGTGGCGTCGGGGTAGGCGACGACGTAGGCGACCGGCACCTCGCCGTACACGTCGTCGGGACGGCCGACGACCGCTGCTTCGAGCACCGCGCAGTGCTGTGCGAGCGCGTTCTCGATCTCCTTGGGGTACAGGTTCTCGCCGCCTCCGATGATCATGTCCTTGATGCGGTCCACGAGCGTCAGGTAGCCGTCGTCGTCGAGCACCCCGACGTCGCCGGTGTGCAGCCAGCCGTCGCGGACGGTCCTCGCCGTCGCAGCGGGCAGGTTCAGGTAGCCGCGCATGATGCTGGGCCCGGCGATGACGACTTCGCCGGGGACACCGGCCGGCAGCGGCTTGCCCTCATCGTCGACGATCGCGATCCGCTGCCCGGGCAGGGCCGGGCCCACGGTGCCGGGCTTGCGCTGCCCATGCAGCGGGTTGCACGCCGACGCGCACGTGCCCTCGGTGAGGCCGTAGCCCTCCAGGATGGGTAGGCCCAGCACGTCCTGCGCCTTGGCGAGTAGCTCCCGGGAGATGGGTGCCGCCCCGCAGATGGCGAAGCGCAGCGACGACAGGTCGGCGTGCGGCGGCATCGAGGACACGAGGATCGCGTAGATGGTCGGTACGGCCGAGAAGTAGGTGGGGCGCAGGCGGGCGACGTCGTCGAAGAACCGCGATACCGAGAAGCTGCCGGTGATGGAGAGCTGGCCACCGGCGAGGACCGGGGCGAGGAAGCTCACCGCGATCGCGTTCACATGGAACAGCGGCAGTATCAACAGTGCGTGGTCGGCGGCCGAGAGATCGCTGTTCGCGCCGATCGCCGATCCCATGTACTGGAGGTTGGCGTGCGTGAGCTCGACGCCCTTGGGGACGCCGGTGGAACCGGACGTGTAGATCAGCAGGGCGATGTCGTCGGGGACCGGCTCGGCGGGCGGTTGCCATGCCGGATCGGGGTCGACGTGAAGATCGTCGACGGCCAGTGTGGGCCGTGCGAGTTCGGGTTGGGGACGGTCGACGACGACGAGAGCCGCGTCGCAGTCATCGATCTGACGCTTGGCCTCGGAGAGGAGGAACGCGGGGTTGACCGGCGTCGCGGTGGCGCGCAGGCGCCAGGCGGCCATCATCGCGACGAGGAGCTCGACGCGGTTGGGCAACCACGCTGCGACGACTGAACCGGCGCTGACTCCAAGGCGCTCGAATTGCGCAGCAGCGGCGTCGACGCGGGCGGCGAACTGGGCGTACGACAACTCGGTGGTGTCGTCGCGGACGCATGGCCGCTCGCCGCGACCGGTGAGGTTCCAGGCGTAGTAGCCGACAACTGGCATGACTGGGATCACTTTCCATACAGGGTGTGATCCCCGACACTAATCCGACACAATGCACATATCTACGTCCTGTGGGGATGAATCTTCAGACGTACTTTGTGCTCGGAGCACAGGTGTTGATGACTGTCGGCTCCTGCGTGAGCTGGAACAGCAGGTTCAGCCGAAATCGATGCCGCGGTTCCCGAACAACTGCCCGCTCTGGCGCTGGCCGTTGTAGATCTGCCACCGGTAGTTGGTGCACATGATGGTGCGCCCCTTGCTATCGGTCACCTTGCGTCCGCTCTCCGCGCCGCTGCACGGCTGCCCCAACTCCGGGGTCGCCGCGGTGGCCGTCGACACCGGTAGGACGACAGCGGTGGCCACGGCAAAGGCCGCGGCGATGAGCCGCGAGTGTGTTCGAACGCTCGCCATGACATGACCGTAGCGGGTGGCACATCGATCGCGGTAATCAATCCGCCTGGGAACTTCCCAAGAATCACCCGCGTGTCGGCTGGCAATCTCTCAGATTGTCGTTCCGTCTGTCAGTTCGGCGCCTGGGCCTTGATGTTCTTGATCATCTCTTGGGTGACCTGGGTCGCGGTCGAGGTGTTCGCGTAGTTGCACCAGCTGCCGAAGACCACGATGTTCCGGTAGGCCTGCATGTCGTGGCTGCAGTTCCAGCTCTCCCCGGGGAAGCCCACCGTCCAGAACACCTTGCCCTCTTCGCTGGCGCCCGGCTTGGTCGACCGGGCGTCTTTGCCGGCTGTTCCGCCGGTCACGCGGAATGAGGCGCAGTCCGGGTTATTGACCGCCGAGCTGATCTTCGAGACCGCCGCGATCGCCGCGCTCGCGTCCTCGAAAACCGCGGCCTTGGCCTGTGCGTAGACCGCGTAGGTCTTGGTGTTACCGGTGTTCGTGTAGTTGTAGCGCGCCAGCGCGACGGCGGGTCCGAAGACCGCTTCGTTGTAGGGCTCGACGACATACTCGCAGCCGGTGGGGATGGTCGGTGCGGCGGCGGTCAGGGCGGTGCCCGGTTCAGGACTGGTCTTGATGAGGCGCTGCAGTCCGGCGGACTCGATCTGTGCCTCGGTGGGCAGGATCGAGGCCGGGGGGATGCGCAGGGGAGTCTGCGCCGTCGTGGTCGTAGTGGTTGTGCTGGTACCTGCGGCGCCGTCCTGGGCGTCGTCCTTACCGTTCAGCAGGAGGACTCCTCCGATCCCGCCGGCACCGAGAAGCAGGACGATCGCGCCGACGAGGGCCAGGATCTTGCCGTTGCCCCAACTCTCCTTCGCGTCGGGATAAGTCCCGGGTGCGGGGTACTGGCCCGCGGGGTACTGCGCGGGCGGGTATTGCCCTGCTGGGTACTGGCCGGTCGGGGACTGTGCGGGCGGGTATTGCCCTGCTGGGTACTGGCCGGTCGGATATTGCCCTGCCGGGTACTGGCCGACCGGGGCGGCACCCGGTGGCGGGTAGGCGCCGGGCGCCGGGTTCGCCCCGGCGGGTGCGGTTGCGCCAGGTGCAGGGTAAGCCGCACCGGCGGAGTACGTCCCCGGTGCGGGGTAGGTCGCACCCGGGGGAGTCGGGTACATCGGTGACGCGGCGGGCTGTCCTGTCGTCGGGTCCATCGGGGCTTGTCCGGTCGGTGCTTGAGCGGTCGGCACTTGATCGGTCAGCACCGGTTCCGTCGTCGGCGGTGCGGCCGGAGGCTGGAATGGCTGGCTGTACGGCGACGCGGGCTGTGCATCGGTGGGAGGCTTCTCCAGCGACGTCGGCTCCTGCGCTGGCTGCGCGACCTCGGCAGGGTTGGGCACGTTGGGATCCTGGCCGGGAACGGTGGGATCGTCGGTCACAGTGGCCTCCTTGAGCGGGCCTGCGTGAGTGTCGTGGACACACATCGTTGGACGGGCACCGCGAATCCTACGCGGGGCCGGTATCGGCGGCGGAATGACGAGGGTTGATCGTGGCGGGTCGGCGTGGCCGAAGATGCAGCGCCATCGGGGTGTCGCGGGGGTATAAAAGGGACATGAACACTGCCTTGTGGATTGCCGCGGTCGTGCTAGCGCTCGTCTTCCTTTTTGCCGGTGCGGCCAAGCTCACCCAGTCCAAGGAGAACCTCGCCGCGTCCGGCATGGGGTGGACCGAGGACTTCGACCCGCAGGTGATCAAGGGCATCGGGTTGCTGGAGGTGCTCGGCGCCATCGGCCTCGTCGTTCCCGCCTGGACGAACATCCTTCCCGGATTGGTGCCGTGGGCGGCCACCGGCATCGCGATTGTCATGCTCGGCGCGATCGTCACGCATGCCCGTCGTAAAGAGTGGCCGCTCATCGGCGGCAACATCGTGCTGCTGGCGGTAGCCGTGTTCGTCATGTGGGGCCGCTTCTCCGCCCAATACGCGTTCTAGTCCGTGCGCACCCGGAACGCGTGACTTGCCGACACGGCTTCTGAGGGCGCGTCGACGCTTGCGATGACGGGCCGTCGGGTCACCTGCCGACCGCGATCAATGCGCCGCCTCGTAGGCTTTGGGGTGACAATCTCGCCTTTCCCGAGGAGAAGCATGACCTCGTACCGCACTCGCGCGCGCATCGGCGCCGCGGTCCTGGCCGTCGCAACCACGCTGGGCGTCGCCGTCGGTGTCGGCCCCGCGGCGGCCGACGGGACCCGCGTCTACCCGATGAAGAACTGCGAACAGATCAGTCCGAACCTCGTCGACTGGCCGTACAACCCCGACCGGGTCATCGTCGATCAGTTCGGTGCTAAGACCACCATCTGGTTCGAGTACCGCAGCCTCTGGTACCACCACGGCTACGCGTCGGACACGAAGATGGAGTGGCGCAACCTGCGGACCGGGCAGCACGGCACGAAGAACGCGTGGAGCCACGTCTACCCGTTGGAGGCGCAGCCGCAGCGGTTCACCTTCCCGACGTCGAAGCTGGGCACCGGTCCGGTGAAGCTCACCTTCACCACGGTCAACACCAACTGGTTCTGGTCGATGCCGGCGTTTACGTGCACGGCCACGGTGCAGATTCTCTGACTTCTCTGACCGGGCGCTGAGAGCCTGCTGAGCAGGTGCTTCGCGGGGTTCAATTCGGACATTTCCTTTCTTAGGCTGGATGGGTCACTACCCGCTCGCCTGATGGGAGGAACGAAATGAATCCGCATGCAGTCGCTACTCGACTCGGCGTCGCCGCGCTGGCCGCGGCGACGGCTGGTGCCCTCGCGGCAGGTGCCGGCTCGGCCCATGCTGACGGTGTCTATCCGTTGACGAGTTGTCTCGCGGCGAGTCCCAATATCGTCGACATGCCCTACAACCCAACTCGTGTCATCGTCGCCCAGTACGCGGACGACACCTACCTGACCACCGAGTTCAACAGCGTGTGGGTCGGAATGGGCTACCAGTCGTCAATGCGCCTGGACTACCGCAACCTCCGCACCGGCCAGCGCGGCACGCGCTTTTCCACTCGTAACGTCTCACCGCCCTACACCGGGACGCACGTGTTCACGATCCGCACCTCACAACTGGGCCGCGGCCCGGTGAGCCTGACGCTGGCGACGACCAACCGCAACGCCCTGATCTCCATCCCGGCACCGACCTGTACAACGGTGATCACCGTTCGCTAGCCCGGCCAAGCGCAACAGCTACCGATCCCGACAACAGCTACCGTTGCAACCGTAGCTGTTGCGGGAACAAGTAGCGGTTGTGGCGATGCGGGCGTGATCTCGGCGCTCTCGTCGTCGCGGGTGGCTGTCTACGAAAAGACTAGTTGAGCGGAATAGACTCAACTACGGCAATGTTGCACTCTTCGACGGACAAAATTGAGTCCGAGTGACTAAACTTTACTGCGGCGAGAACCGCAGGTCAGACGAGAGGTAACAGCGAAGTGGACAGCTTCAACCCGACCACCAAGGCGCAGGCCGCGCTGCAGGCCGCCGTCCAGAATGCGGCGGCCGCGGGCAATCCCGACGTGCGCCCAGCCCACATCTTGGTGGCACTACTAGACCAAACCGACGGAATCGCGACGCCGCTGCTCAAGGCGGTCGGCACCGACCCGTCCCGTATCCATCGCTTGGCGCAGGAGATTGTGGACCGCGCCCCCACGGTGTCGAGCTCGAGTGCGTCGCCGCAACTGTCGCGCGAGTCGGTCGCCGCGATCAGTGCTGCGCAAAAACTGGCGACGGAACTCGGTGACGAGTACGTCTCCACCGAGCACCTGATGGTCGGGCTCGCCGAGGGCGACTCCGACGCCGCCAAGCTGTTGGTGAACAACGGCGCGACCCCCGACGCGCTGCGCGACGCGTTCGTCAACGTGCGTGGCACTGCGCGCGTCACCAGCCCCGACCCCGAGTCGACGTACCAGGCTCTGGAGAAGTACTCCACCGACCTGACCGCCGCTGCGCGCGAGGGCAAGCTCGACCCGGTTATCGGCCGCGACTCCGAGATCCGCCGCGTCGTGCAGGTGCTGAGCCGGCGCACGAAGAACAACCCGGTGCTCATCG
>DLKD01000118.1 GCA_002477755.1 Gordonia sp. UBA7599 | reverse complement strand
AGTTCTTGGTGCCGTCGATCGGGTCGATCACCCACTGACGCCCGACCGCCAGCGCCTCGCCGCCGAACTCCTCGCCGAGGATCCGGTCGTTGGGCAGCGCCGTCCCGATCCGATCGCGCAGCAGAGTCTCGCAGGCCAGGTCGGCGTCGGACACCGGCGTCAAGTCGGGTTTGGTGTCGACCTGCAGGTCGAGCGCGCCGAAGCGCGGCAGGGTGAGCGCATCGGCGGCGTCGGCGAGTGCCAAGGCGGTGGCTAGGTCGGTCATGAGCAAATAGGGTATCGGTCATGCTCATCGGTTTGGTCGTAGCGATCGCCCTGGCCGCCGTCGCGGTCGCCTTGATCATCAACCTGCGCGGCGGGCGCCAGCCATCGGCGGCGAAGCTCGCCGCGATGAGCGCCGGGACGCTGACCCTGACCGGCGTGAGCCCCCGCCCCGACGCGGGAGACAAGAACGGGCAGGCGTTCGTCACCGTCTCCGGCACCGTCTTGGGCCCCGACATCGCGCCCACCGAGGTGTACGGCGGGTTCGTGTGGTCGCTGGACGCGCCCTGGCCGCAGATCGGGCAGGACATGCCGGTGCGCTACGACCCGCGCAAGGTGGACTCGTCGTGGGTGATCGCCGCCGACCCGCAGTAACCGGGCATCGTGTGCTCGGTAGGCTGAGGACTTGTGCAGCCTGATGTGACCGCCGACCTGGAAGCCCTCGACGCGACGTTGACGACCGTCGAGAAGGTCCTCGACCTCGAGGAGCTCCGTCGGCGGATCGACGAACTGGAAATGCAGGCGTCCGACCCCGAGCTGTGGAACGACCAGGACCACGCGCAGAAGGTCACCAGCGCACTGTCGCACGCCCAGGCCGAGATGCGGCGCGTCACCGAATTGCGCCAGCGACTCGACGATCTGCCGGTGCACTACGAACTGGCCGACGCAGAGGAGGGCGACGATCGTGCGACGGCCCTGGCCGACGCCGACGCCGAGCGTGAATCGTTGCGCGGCGACATCGAGGCGATGGAAGTCAAGACGATGCTGGCCGGCGAATACGACCAGCGCGACGCCCTGGTGAACATCCGCTCCGGTGCCGGTGGCGTCGACGCCGCGGACTGGGCGCAGATGCTGATGCGCATGTACATCCGCTGGGCCGAGGCACACGGATACGGCGTCGAGGTGTACGACACCTCCTACGCCGAGGAGGCCGGGATCAAGAGCGCCACCTTCACCGTCAAGGCGCCCTACATGTACGGCACGCTGTCGGTGGAGCAGGGCACCCACCGACTGGTCCGGATCAGTCCGTTCGACAACCAGGGCCGCCGGCAAACGTCCTTCGCCGAGGTCGAGATCCTCCCCGTCGTCGAGACCACCGACCACATCGACGTCGACGAGAACGACATCAAGGTCGACGTGTACCGCTCGTCGGGCCCGGGCGGGCAGTCGGTGAACACGACTGACTCCGCGGTGCGCCTGACGCACATCCCGACCGGCATTGTCGTCACCTGTCAGAACGAGAAGAGCCAGCTGCAGAACAAGGCGTCGGCGATGCGGGTGCTGCAGGCCAAGCTGCTCGAGCGCAAGCGCGCCGAGGAACGCGCCGAGATGGACGCCCTCAAGAGCGATGGCGGGGCGAGCTGGGGCAACCAGATGCGCTCCTACGTGCTGCACCCGTACCAGATGGTCAAGGACCTGCGGACCAACCTCGAGAACAACAACCCGACCGCCGTGCTCGACGGTGAGATCGACGACTTCATCGAGGCCGGCATCCGCTGGCGGATGGCTGACGGCGGCAACGATGCAGACTGACCGTCTGGTGGACTCGACCGGCCGCGCACTGCACCACCTGGGCGACTGGCTGTACATCACCGCGCTACCGGCGTCGCTGTGGATCATCGGCGGCACACTCCTCGCCAAGTTCGTCGACTGGGTGCTCGAGCGCTTCGAGACCCGCGTCACCGCGCACTCGACGACCGGCGACGCCCTGGTCATGGCCGAGAACGCCAAGTACCTGCGAGCGATGCTGCAGGTGGTGCGCTGGACGTTGATCTCCTTGATCGCGCTTATCGTCGCCGTTCGCGTCCTCACGATGCTCGGTGTCCCGGTGGCCGGTCTCGTCGGTCCGGGCGCCTTGCTCGGTGCCGCCCTCGGTTTCGGTGCGCAGCGCATCGTGCAAGACCTGATGGCCGGCTTCTTCGTCGTCACCGAGAAGCAGTACGGGTACGGCGACCTGGTTTGCCTCGTGCTGCCCAGTGCCGTCCAGAAAGAGGGCCACGTCGAGGACGTCTCGCTGCGCGTCACACGGCTGCGGACCATCGACGGCGAGCTCATCACCGTTCCCAACGGCCAGGTGATCGCCGCGATCAACCAATCGAAGGACTGGGCGCGGGCCGTCGTCGATGTCGACTTCGCCGCCCACGTCGACCTGCGGGTGGTGAACAGCAAACTGGCCGACATCGGCGAGTCGTTCCGCAAGGACAAGGACTACGGGCCGCTACTCCTCGACGCCCCGGTGCCGCTGGGGGTCATCGAGATGGGGGCCGATACCTACACCATCCGCATCGTCGCGCGCACCCTGCCCGGAAAACAGTTCGAGGTGAGCCGCGACCTGCGTATCTTCCTGATCGAGGCGTTGCGGCAGGCCGGCATCGACGTCCGTTCGGGCTACAACCCGGACACGCCCGAAGACGAGGAGTAGCGATGAGCCGTACGTGGAGTCGCAAGCACATGTCGACGATCATCCTGTCGGCCCTCTTCGTCGGCCTACTCGCGGTGTACCTGTACACCCTCCCCGACGACGACGCGCGCAACGGGCCCGCGCGCCCGACGATCACCATCGAAAAAGTGCCCTCGACGCACTAGCGCGTGGTCGGGGGGCGGCGGCGCGCCTGAGGAGCCTGCTCAGGCGCCGTGGCTACACTGGCATCCCGTGATCAAGCTGGAGAACGTCACCAAGCAGTACAAGGCCTCGACGCGGCCGGCGCTGTCCAACGTGAGCCTCGAGGTGGGCAAGGGGGAGTTCGCCTTTCTCATCGGACCGTCGGGATCGGGCAAGTCGACCTTCTTCCGGATGCTCCTCAAGGAGGACAAGCCCACATCGGGTGACATCTGGATCGGCGAGTACCACGTCAACTCGCTGCGGGCCCGGCAGGTCCCCAAGCTGCGCCAGTCGATCGGTTGTGTCTTCCAGGACTTCCGGTTGCTGCAGCAGAAGTCGGTGGCCGAGAACGTCGCCTTCGCACTCGAGGTGATCGGCAAGCCGGCGTCGACGATCAACCAGATCGTGCCCGACGTCTTGGAGTACGTGGGCCTGGCCGGCAAGGCCGACCGTATGCCCAACGAACTGTCCGGCGGTGAGATGCAGCGCGTGGCGATCGCCCGGGCCATCGTCAACCGTCCGGTGGTGCTGCTGGCCGACGAGCCAACCGGCAACCTCGACCCCATCACCAGCCAAGAGATCGTGGAGGTGCTCGACCGTGTGAACCGGCGCGGCACCACCGTCGTCATGGCGACCCACGACCGCCAGATCGTCGATGCGATGCGACGGCGGGTCCTGGAGTTCGACAACGGCCACCTGGTCCGCGACGACAAGCACGGCGTGTACGGCATCGGCTGACGCACCACATTCGAGGAGAGCAGCAAACATGCGCGCCAATTTCATCATCACCGAAGTCCTCAACGGGCTGCGCCGCAACGTCACCATGACCGTTGCGATGATCCTCACCACCGCGATCACGCTGGGCATGCTGGGATCGGGCCTGCTGGTCATGCAGATGGCGACCAAGAGTGAGCAGATCTTCTTCAACCGCGTCGAGTTGCAGATCTTCGTCAACGACGACGTCGCCCGCGCCGATCCGAACTGTGAGAACGCGCCGTGCTCGCAGCTGCGTGACGAGTTGAAGAAGGAACCCGGCGTCACCAACGTCACCTGGGTCAATCTCGAAGAGGCCTACAAGGCCGCCAAGGAAGCGTTCAAGAACTCGCCGGAGATGGCCGACGCGGTGGAGCCCGACACGATGCCCGCGTCGTTCCGCGTCAAGGTCAACGATCCCGACAAGTACGGCGAGGTCATCGACAAGTTCGCCCAGCGTCGGGACCTGGGCGTCGACGGCGTGCAGGACCAGCGCAAGCTCGTCAACCGGTTGTTCAGCGTGCTGCGCGGAGCCCGCAATGCGGCGTTCGTGCTGTCGCTGATACTGGGTGTCGTGGCGGTGCTGCTGATCGCCAACACCGTCCAGATGGCGGCGTACACCCGGCGCACCGAGGTATCGATCATGCGCCTGGTGGGCGCGACGCGCTGGTACACGCAGCTGCCATTCCTCATCGAGGCGGTCGTGGCCGCGACCATCGGCACCGTGCTGGCCGTCGTCGGGCTGCTCATCGGCAAGAAGTTCTTCTTCGACGAAGCGCTCAACGACCTCTACGGCGTCAACATCCTGGCTCGGGTGACCAACGAGGACGTCCTGTTCGTGTCGCCGTGGCTGTTGCTGACCGGAATTGTGTTGGCGAGCGTGACGTCATATGTCACTCTGCGGTGGTACGTGCGCGAGTGATCGCGCAACCACGCGGAAAGGACCGGCGGTGAAGGAAAAGGGTCGCAAGGTGATCGCGACCAATCGAAAGGCGCGCCACAACTACGCCATCCTCGACACCTACGAGGCGGGAGTCGCCCTGCTCGGCACCGAGGTGAAGAGCTTGCGCGACGGCAAGGCGTCGCTGGTCGACTCGTTTGCGACCATCGACGACGGTGAGGTGTGGCTGCGTGGGCTGCACATCGCCGAGTACGGGTCGGGTTCGTGGACCAACCACTCGCCGCTGCGTAACCGCAAACTGCTGCTGCACCGGCGCGAGATCGACAACCTCGTCGGCCGGGTCCGCGACGGGAATCTGACGCTGGTGCCGCTGTCGCTGTACTTCAGCGACGGCCGCGTGAAGGTGGAGTTGGCGCTGGCCCGCGGCAAGCAGGCCCACGACAAGCGTCAGGACATCGCCAAGCGCACTGCGCGCCGCGAGGTCGAGCGCGAGCTGGGCCGTCGGGTCAAGGGCATGTAGCTCGGTGCCTCGGAACGGGCCGATCGATGCTGCGCGCAACCGGCTGGTGCTCCTCGTCGTGGCCGTTGTCCTGAGCGTGTTCTCGGTCAGCTGCTCGACCCAACGTGACGCGCCTGCACCCCAATCCACCATGACCGTGCAGGTGTCGCCGGACACCGACCCTGCACAGTTGCGCACCGAACTCACGGCTGCAGTCATGGTCCCGCGATCGTGGGTCATCAGCCGCTCGCCCGGCCGTCTATCGCCAGATGTCCGTGCCGTCATCGACAACAGCGCCGTCGTGGCGTTGGCGGCCGACGACCGACTCGCCGTCGGTGGAACCGTTCGTGACGACCCGGCCGTCCTCATCCGCTCACGCGCGATCGGGACGAAGGGGCTCATCGTGTCGCTGACCAATCGTCGCGACGAACCGGAGGAGGTCACCGTCGCCACTGGGGCACTCGGTCTTGTCGGGCAGATCCGTGCTATCGACGCATGGACCGAGCGCGAGTACACCTCGCACGACGGTCAGCTCGGCGGGATCGTCGGGGCAGGGGACACCCTGCTGCTGCAGATCGTGTGAGGCCTACCAGGAGGCGACGGGGGCTTCGCCGTTCCAGAAGTAGTTCGGCGTGACGACGTCCGATGGCCCTTGGAACGGGTCGTAGCAGCGCGCGCTCACCCTGTACTTGCCGGCTGGGACCGGCGGGAAGGCACCCGACCACGTCGATCCGACGGGGATCCGGCCCGCCTGCAACTGGCCCGGCGCGACGGGAGCGTGGCCGCCTTGGCGCAATCCGAAGACGCAGCCGCCGATGGTCCGACTGCCGGTGTTCGTCAGCGTCACGACGACTCCGATGCCGAAGGGGCCGGCGTCCTGCGAATGCGCCGACATCGTCGGTCCGGCGGCCGAGGCCGTCGTGACGGGGGCGACGATCGCGAGGGCGATTCCGGCGGTGACTGCCGCGATCCGGAGTTTCATGGGCGGCTCCTTCGAAAGAGGTGGAGCTGACACTACTTATCGTCCGGGGGATATCAGGATGAATTGTCCGACCCCGATGGTTACACTGGGTAGTCCGCCGCACCCGCGGCGGATCCCGCTCGGGGCTGATCGGTTTCGACTCTGTGCGTCGAGTTGGGGGAAGCGTGTCGGTGCAGGCTAGAGACCACCGTGAGCGTCGCAGCAACCAATTAAGCGCCGATTCCAATCAGCGCGACTACGCTCTCGCTGCCTAAGCAGCGAAGCTAGTCTGTCGGCCCGGGTGGTGTTCCCACACCCGGATGCCGGCATCAGCTTAGGGAACTCACCGACTCCGCCGGTCGCGGACGGGGTCGGGACATCACACAGCGACTGGGATCGTCATCTCGGCTTGTTCGCGTGTCCGAGAGATCCAAGTAGAGACACAGCGGACTGCACACGGAGAAGCCCCAGTGAAGCGGCGGAGGACCCGGGTTCAATTCCCGGCAGCTCCACGGCAAAGGCCCCCGACCGGCACGGTCGGGGGCCTTTCTCATGCACCGAGCACGTTTCCAACGTGGCGGGTAGGCCTACGACGCCGGCTTGTGTGGGACAGCCCCCAGCCGTGTTGGATTTGCAAGGATGGTTGACCATGACGGAGAACATCGTCGACCGCAGTGCCGCCGTCGCAATCGTGGGTGCCGGTCCGGCTGGCCTGAGTGTCGCTCGGATGTTCCGCATCTACGGCGTCGACTACGACCAATTCGAGCGACACAGTGGTGTCGGGGGCATCTGGGACATCGAGAACCCGGGTAGCCCGATGTACGAGTCGGCCCACTTCATCTCCTCCCGCGACATGTCGGGTTTCTACGACTATCCGATGCCCAAGTCGTTCGCCGACTACCCGACCCGCAAGCAGATCCTCCAATACACGCAGTCCTTCGCCGACGATTTCGGGCTTGTCGACGGGATCGAGTTCAACAACGGTGTCGCGCGCGTTGAGGAGGATGGCGATGGCTGGCTCGTCACGACAGACGACGGCACAACCCGCCGGTACAAGGGGGTGGTCTGCGCTTCCGGCACGAACTGGTCCCCGCGGATGCCGCAGCACCTGGGTGAATTCGACGGTGAGATCAGGCATGCGGTGACGCATCGGAGCGCCCGTGAATTCCAAGGCAAGCGAGTGCTCGTCGTCGGCCTGGGAAACTCGGCTGCCGATATCGGCTGCGACGCCGCACAGCACGCCGACGTGGCGTTCATCAGCACCCGCCGCGGCTACCACGTCATTCCCAAACACCTATTCGGTGTGCCCGTGGACCAACTCGACGACGGGCCCGTCGCCATCCCGCGCTGGATCGAACGTCCGGTGATGACTGGGCTGCTCCGGCTGATCGTCGGCGATTTGACGCGGTGGGGGCTGCCCAAGCCCGACCACCGGCTCTTTGAATCCCATCCGCTCCTGAACAGCCAATTGCTGCACCACCTCCAGCACGGCGACCTCACGGTGGTCCCGGAGATCGACCACTTCGACGGTCCCGACGTCGTGTTCGTCGACGGCAGTCGCGAGCAGGTCGACCTGGTCCTCTACGCGACCGGGTATCAAATGACGATCCCCTACGTCGACGAGAGCTACTTCGCATGGAACGGTGACCGTCCCGCCCAGTACTTGACGGCGTTCAACCGTACTCACAAGAACTTGTTCACCCTCGGCTACATCGAGACCAACTCAAGCGCCTACACGCTGTTCGACAACATCTCGAACCTGGTGGCGCAGTACGTCGCCGCACAGGATCGCGCCCCCGCCCTGGCCGCTCGATTCGACGACCTCATCGTGAGGGACAACCCCGACCTGAGCGGCGGCCTCGCGCTTGTCGAGTCGGATCGGCACAAGGGCTACATCGACTCGAAGACGATCAGGAAGAACATTGCGCGGGTCGTGAAGAAGACCGGCTTCGTTCCCCTGACCCCGGGGTTCGCCGACTCGCTGTCCCACTGTGGCGACGGTCACGATTAGCCCTGCTCAGCCGTGAGTCGCCTCACAGAGAATATAGGGACAATCACGGCTGTATAACAGAACGATAACGTATCTGAACTGGGGAAATGCGCAGAAATGCCGAAGAATTGCGCGTGCAAACATGTATCGGGCCGATATGACGTTTGCACGGAAAGGCCGTAGGTTCGCTTCTCGTAACAAGCCCGGAGCAGATCATTCGGGCACGACGAGGAGAAGTACACACCATGAACATCACCAAACTCGCCGCTCGCACCGCCATCGCCGGCGCGCTGATCATCGCCCCCGCGGCCGGCATCGTTGCCACCGCCAATGCCGCCAGCGGCAACTGGGACGCCGTCGCGCAGTGCGAGAGCGGCGGCAACTGGGGCATCAACACCGGCAACGGCTACTACGGCGGGCTGCAGTTCAGCCCGAGCACGTGGCAGGCCAACGGTGGTACCGGCATGCCCCACACCGCCACCCGCGAAGAGCAGATCCGCGTCGCTGAGAACACCTTGGCCAGCCAGGGCATCGGCGCGTGGCCGTCGTGCGGTAGCCGTCTGTACAGCTAAGAGCTGATACCGCGCAGAACGTCGGGCGCGGTCGCTGGTGGATGACAAATCCACCTGCGACCGCGCTCGTTCTGCGTTACGAGGTCAATCCTCG
The DNA here is from genome assembly GCA_002477755.1 of Gordonia sp. UBA7599. GTDB lineage: Bacteria > Actinomycetota > Actinomycetes > Mycobacteriales > Mycobacteriaceae > Gordonia. Next base: position 30,834 of record DLKD01000118.1, on the reverse strand, counting down.
ACGGTGCGCGCGCCCGCACTCTTCCGGAAAGCGGTGGGCGGCATCCCGAACCATCGGCGGCAGGACCGGGTGAGCACACTCTGTTCGGCGTAGCCGAGTTCACGGCAGAGGTGGTCCAGGCTCATGTCGGTGTCGAGCAGCAGTCTTCTGGCGGTCTCGCGACGCGTGGTATCGACCAGGTCCTCGAAGCTGACTCCCTCGGCGGTGAGTTTGCGCTGAAGCGCCTTCGGGTGGAGGTCGAGGTAGCGCGCGACGTCGTCGAGCCGGACTGCGCCCGACGGTAAGAGTTGCCGGATCAGGGTGCCCGCAGCGGCGCTCGTCGTGGTGTTGTAGTCGCCGACGGTGGACGACAGGAAATCGATTGCCGTCTGATGTGCCAACCGATCGGTTGGCAGGCGTCGCTCCAAGTCGCTGGTTCGGAGCGTAAACGCGGCCACCGGTTCGGAGAACTCCGCGCGACAGCCGAAGTAGCCGCGGTAGGAATCGGGCGAAGACAGCGGGGCGTGCGGGAGGTGGACGGCGAGGGGGCAGTACGTCGGGCCGAGGAAGAGGCGAAGAAGCTTGAGGACCACGCCCATGGAGAGTTCGATTGCCTGGCTCCACGGTTCGGGCTTGAGCAAGTAGTCGAACTCGAAACGGTAGCGATCGGCGGCGGCGGGGTCCGGCACCATGCGTGCGCTGATCGATGGGCTGTACGCGGCCATGAACCGGTCGAAGATGGCGAAGGCCTCGGCCACGGTTTCCGCGTTGCGTCCGGCCAGGCCGACCGGGCCGAGGATGTCGATCCCCTGTCGCGTGGCCAGGCGCCGGCCGAGATCGGGTACGTCCAAGGATGCTGACGCGTCCTCGAGCGCCCGGATCCCGCCCGGCAGCGAGATGAATCGGTCGTGGCGGCCGATGTCCGCGTAATCGAGACCGGCTGACTCGATGAAACTCAGCGGGTCGCCGCCGAGCTGTGTGATCAGCTCGGGGAATTCGACCAGTGCGGTACCGCGAATCAGGGGCATGTCTTGAACTGTCAAGTATCTGTCTTGAAGTGTCAAGACCCGCAGTCCCGTTGCCGCCTAGCGTGAGTCCCGGGATGGGGGCCGTGCCGGGCGGTCCCCATCTCGTACCCCTCGTACCTGGCGGTTTGCCGAGACTAGGAGAGTCCCGATGGCTTCGAAGACGGCCGATGACGGCGTGATCTCACCGGTGCTGCCCGACGGCGGCGTACTGCCCTTCCCGCCGGTGCCGTCGGGCAGCATCGCGGGTCGAACCCTGCAGGAGTCGACCTACCATCCGCGTCAGATCCCCAAGCGCTTGCACGACGGCTCGCCCAATATCGTCATCGTCCTCATCGACGACGCCGGCCCGGGCCTGCCGTCGACGTTCGGCGGCGAGGTCACGACCTCGACGCTGGACAAGATCTGCGACGAGGGTGTCACCTACAACCGGTTCCACACGACGGCCATGTGCTCGCCGACGCGCGCGTCGCTGCTGACCGGGCGCAACCACCACGAGATCGGCAACGGCCAAATCGCGGAACTGGCCAACGACTGGGACGGCTACGCGGGCAAGATCCCTCGGTCCAGTGCCACCGTCGCCGAGGTGCTCCGCCAGTACGGCTACGCGACGTCGGCCTTCGGCAAGTGGCACAACACGCCCGCCGAGGAGACCACCGCGGCCGGGCCGTTCGACAACTGGCCGACCGGGCTGGGGTTCGAGCACTTCTACGGCTTCCTCGCCGGTGAGGCGTCGCAGTACGAGCCCAACCTCGTCCGCAACACCACGATCGTTCCACCTCCCCGCACCGCAGAGGAGGGCTACCACCTCTCCGAAGACCTGGCCGACGAGGCCATCTCCTGGTTGCGCCAGCACAAGGCGTTCAACGCCGACAAACCGTTCTTCATGTACTGGGCCAGCGGCTGCTTGCATGGCCCGCACCACATCATGAAGGAGTGGGCCGACAAGTACGCCGGCAAGTTCGACGACGGCTGGGACGCCTACCGCGACCGCGTGTACGCCCGCGCCAAGGAAAAGGGCTGGATCCCGCAGGATTGCGAGCTCACCGAGCGCCACGAGCAGATGGCGGCGTGGGACGACATCCCCGACGACGAGAAGCCGTTCCAGCGCCGGTTGATGGAAGTCGCCGCTGGTTTCGGCGAGCACGTCGACGTCCAGGTCGGCCGACTCAACGACGAACTCGAAGCACTCGGCTACGCGGACAACACCCTGTTCGTCTATATCTGGGGTGACAACGGATCGTCGGGTGAGGGCCAGAACGGCACCATCTCCGAGTTGCTCGCGCAGAACGGCATCCCGACAACGGTGCGCCAGCATATCGATGCGCTCGACGAACTCGGTGGTCTCGATGTGCTGGGCTCGCCGCTCGTGGACAACCAGTACAACGCCGCGTGGGCGTGGGCGGGCAGCACGCCGTACAAGGGCATGAAGCTGATGGCCTCGCACCTGGGTGGAACCCGCAATCCGATGGCGATCCGCTGGCCGGCCAAGATCAAGCCCGACGCGGTGCCGCGCGATCAGTTCCTGCACTGCAACGACGTCGTGCCGACCATCTACGAGATCCTTGGAATCGTCCCGCCGCAGACGGTGAACGGCGAGCCGCAGATGCCGATTGCGGGCGCCAGCTTCGCCGCGACCCTGACCGATCGGACAGCAGCGGGCGGCAAGGAAACGCAGTACTTCGAGATCATGGGCAGCCGCGGCATCTATCACGAGGGCTGGTTGGCCGGTGCCGCCGGTCCGCGGCTGCCATGGGTGCCGGGACTGCCTCCAGGCATGGCCACCTGGACGCCCGACGAGGACGTCTGGGAGCTGTACAACCTCGACGAGGACTGGTCGCAAGCACATGACTTGGCCGCCGAGCAGCCCGAAAAGCTCGCCCAGATGCGAGAGATCTTCATGGTGGAGGCTGCGAAGAACGAGGTGCTCCCGGTCGGCGGCGGCCTGTGGGTGCCTGTTTACCACCCCGAGTTGCGAGTCGCACCGCCCTACCGGGAGTGGGATTTCGCCGGGGACATGACCCGGATGCCCGAGTTCTGCGCCCCGGCGTTGGGTACCAAGAACAATGTGGTGACGATGGACGTCGACATCCCCAAGAACGCGAGTGGGGTGCTGTACGCGCTCGGGTCGGGTGCCGGCGGGCTCACCTGCTACTTGGATGATGGCTACCTCACCTATGAGTACAACCTGTTCCTCATGCAGCGCACGAAGATTCGTTCGGCGGCGAAGGTGTCGGCTGGCCGGACAACCCTCGTTGTGACGACGACGCACACCGATGCGAGTCCGGCTGGGGCACTTGACATCACTGTCACGATCGACGGTACGACCGTCGCCGCCGGAAAGGTACCTGTCAGCGTGCCGATACTGTTCACGGCCAACGACTGCCTCGACATCGGGACCTGCCTGGGCTCGCCCGTATCGATGGACTACCGGGAACGGGCGCCCTTCGCCTTCGAAGGGCGAATCCACCGGGTCCACGTCGCCTACACATGAGAAGGTGACGACGTGCCCAATCCATTGACTACGCCCAAGGCGGCGGCCTTGGCCGGCGTGCTGTTCGCCCTGTTGTTCGGCGTTGCCATCGTGCTGCTCCACGGCTCGATGCCCGACGACGGGGAGGACATCACCGGGCCTTTGTCCTCGGAACTGTGTTCTCGGATCACGCTGGCCGCGCACCTGATGCCCTTTGCTGCGATCGCGTTCCTCTGGTTCATCGCTGTCGTGCGGGACTACCTGGGCCGGGTCGAGGACCGGTTCTATTCGACGGTCTTCCTGGCCAGTGGTCTGCTGTTCTTGGCACTGATGCTGGTGGCCACCGCCGGGGCAGTGGGCGTCGTGGTCGCGAGCAAGGGTTCCGACACCGAGACGGGTCGGACGATGATGTCCTTCGGCGCCGGCTTCGCCGCGTCGGCGAGCAAGACCTTCGCCTTGCGGATGGGTGCGGTGTTCATGATGTCGCTCGCCACGATCTGGTTGAAGACCAAGACGATGCCGACGTGGCTGGTGGTCCTCACCTACGTATCGGCCGTCGCGCTGCTGTTCGTCAGCGACCTGTCGAAGTGGGTCCTGCTGGCATTTCCCATCTGGGTGCTCGTCGTCAGTGTGATGATCCTGGCCCGATCGCACCACTGGGTGGCGGCCGCCGGTACGGCCCGGTGACCGCTGACGAACCCCTCGAGTTCGACCGGTCGACGCAGCTGGCGCTCGAGCGCACCCGGCTCGCACTCGAGCGCACGACGATGGCTTGGATCCGCACGAGCACCTCGTTGATCGCCTTCGGGTTCACCATCTTCAAGTTCTTCGAATACCGCCAAGAGGAGCACAAGGAGACGATCACCAGTCCGCTCGTCGTCGGACTGACGATGATCATCGTCGGGATGCTGGCGCTGGTCCTCGCGACGATCCAGCACTTTCAGCAGTCCAAAGACATGCGGCGCGAAGACCCCGACCTGCCCTTCTCGCTGGCAGGGATCATGGCCGGTCTGATCATGATCCTCGGGATGGTCGCGCTCGTCGCCGTCGCATGGCGCCTGTAGGGCGCTGACGGCTAGGACCTCCCGGCGACGAGGAGCATCGGCATCGCCGATTTGTCGAGGTACGGATTGTCGTCCTGCGTCGCGACCAGCTCTTCGGCATCCTCGATCGACGCGACGGTCGGCCCTGAACCCAGCAATGGCCTCTTCGCGGACTCAGGCATCGCTCGCAGTGCGAAGAGTGCGATCGCGGCGAAGAACATGATGTAGAGCGCGGGGGCGAACTTGTTGTCGGTCCAGTTAACGAGTAGATCGGCGACTAGCGGTGTCGTGCCCGCGAACAGGGAGGCGGCGATGTTGTAGGTCAGGCCCATGCCGCCGAACCGTGATGCCGTCGGGAAAAGCGCGGGCAGCGCCGAGGCGGTCATCGAGACATAGAAGGCAACCGGGATGGCCACCATCCCCAGTGCGACGAACGTGACCCAGCGGTGGTTGTGAGACTGCTGCAGGATCTTGAACGCCGGCAGCATGAGTAGCAGCGTCGACAGCACTGCGATGTAGTAGATCGGCTTTCGGCCGATGCGGTCGGACCACCGGCCGATGAACGGCAGTATGAGCGACATGACGACCAGCACCGGGACCGTCGCGACCGCTGCCTGCAGTGGCTCGACGTCGACCTCTTTCTCCAGGTAGGTCGGCATGTAGCTGGTCAGGGCATAACCCGCTGTGCCCTCAGCGGCGACGAGGGAGATACCGATGAGAATCGGCTTCCAGTAGTAGCGGATGAGACCGCCGACACCGTGGCGCACCCGCAGGTCGTGGGGGTCGAGCTTCACCTCTGCCTCGGCGGCCGCGGCTTGCTCTTCGGCGGTCATCTCGAAGCTCGGGGTCTCCGGGATGCGCAAGCGGAACCAGATGGCCACCGCACCCAACGGAAGTGCGACGAGGAACGGGACGCGCCAGCCCCAGTCTTCCATCGTGTCGGTGCCCAAACTCACCGTCGTCAGTGCCACGACCGAAGCTCCGGCGGCGAAGCCGAGGTAGGAGCCCATGTTCAGCATCGACGCCCAGAAGCCGCGCTGCTTGTCGGGGGAGAACTCTGCGACGTAGGTCGAGGCGCCGGCGAACTCACCGCCGGTGGAGAAGCCCTGCAGCATCTTCAGCAGGTACAGCGGGATGATCACCAGCATGCCCTTGCCCTCGCCCAACCACGACTCCATCTGGTCCGACGTCGGCAGCAATCCGATCAGCGCGGTGGCGCTGGCCATGATCGCCATCGTGAAGTAGAGGACGCGCTGTCGGCCGATCCGGTCGCCGATCGGCCCGAGGATGATGCCGCCGAGCGGGCGGACGAGGAAGGAGACCGCGAAGCCGAGGAGGGCCAGCGTCAAGCCGAGTTCCTCGCCGAATTCCTTGAGGAAGACTTCCTTCATCGTGATGGCGAGATAGCCGTAGATCCCGAAGTCGTACCACTCCATGAAGTTGCCGACGAAGGCACCGGAGAGGGCCGTGCGCATCTTCGATTTCTCGACGACGATCACGTCGGAGACCTCGAGGGGACGCACCGTTTCGGTGGTGGCCGTCGCTGGTGTGGGGTCCTGCTCGGCCATTTGTCCTCCTCGTAGTGCGATGCGGACCAGTGTCCGTTTGGGGGAGGTTACGCGGTTACTCGGCAGTCGGTGCGCCGTCGCGATTACCGAACATCGCGCAGCAGGTCGTCGACAAAACCGAGCGCCGAACCCTGCCAGGTGGCGATGTGGTCGAGCATGGCGTGACCGCCTCCGGGAACCTCGACATACGTCGCGTCGACGCCGCGTTCGCGCAGTTCGGCGATGCCCTTGGCGGTGCGCCGCGCGTAGGTGACGGTGTCGGCGGAGCCGTGCAGGGCGAGCACCTTGGCGCCGCCGTTGATCTCGCGCCAGTCGGCGAACTGCCACCACGGTGCGAGTCCGAGGACGCCGAGCACGCGACGGTCAGCGCCGAGCTGGGCGGCGACCCGCCCGCCCATCGAGTGGCCGATCACGGCGATCGGTGCACCGGGATTGCGGCGTGCGACCGAGTCCAGTGCCGCCCGCGCGTGCCACATCGGGCTGGCCTGTCCGCCGTTCCAGCCGTATACCCGGTAGCGGACCTGCTCGACGTCGACGGCGCTGCCGAAACGGGCCTTCAGTGACCAGGTGAACGGGTACATCCGCAGCGCGGAGTTCTGCAGCGGGGAGAACGGCTTGTAGGAGTAATCGGTGCCGCCGGGCAGCACGAGGACGCCGAGGCGAGCAGCCATGGGGCGGGAGCCTCCGAAAGATCGAGGGGATGGTGGTCACCCGACAGGATAATCGCGGTGGTCGCGGGCTCTGACGGTGGCAGACTTGGGGCATGGCTGCCCACCCGCGCGCCGGTACGCCGGCCACTCCTGAGGACCTGATCGACGTCGACGCCGTCGAGCGCGCGTATTACGACTTGGCGCCCGATCCCGCCAACCCGGATCAGCAGGTCGTCTTCGGTACGTCGGGGCACCGCGGGGCGAGTCTGGACCGGGCTTTCAACGAGAACCACATACTGGCGACGACCCAGGCGATCGTGGAATACCGCCGCCAGGCCGGGATCGCCGGACCACTGTTCATCGGGTTCGACACCCATGCACTGTCGGTCCCGGCGTGGCGCACCGCCCTGGAGGTCCTCGTCGCCGGGGGCGTCGAGGTCCGCACCGCTGCCGGCGATGCTGTGACACCGACGCCGGCGGTGAGCCGCGCGATCCTCGAGTTCAACGCCGAGCACGACGCGATGGCCGACGGCATCGTCGTCACCCCCAGCCACAACCCGCCGCGCGACGGCGGATTCAAGTACAACCCGCCGTCGGGTGGACCCGCAGATTCAACGATGACGTCGATGATCGCCGTCCGCGCCAACCAGATCCTCGCCGACGGCCTGCGTGAGGTGCGCCGTGTTCCATTCGAGAAGGCCCGCGCCGCCGCTGTCGACTATTCCTTCCTCGACCACTACGTCGACGCGCTGGACTCGGTTGTCGACCTGCGGGCCATCGCCGGTGCCGGGATCCGGATCGGGGCCGACCCGCTGGGCGGTGCATCCGTCGACTACTGGGCGGCGATCGGAGAGCGGTGCCTGCCGTCGCTGGAGGTGGTCAACCCGACCACCGATCCGGCCTTTGGCTTCATGACCCTCGACACCGATGGCAAGATCCGGATGGATTGCAGTTCCCCTAACGCGATGGCCTCGCTGATCGCCGCGCGCGACCGCTACGACATCGCGACCGGCAACGACGCGGACTCCGACCGGCACGGGATCGTGACGCCCGACGGCGGTCTGATGAACCCCAACCACTACCTGGCGGTGGTGATCGACTACCTCTTCACCCACCGCGACGGGTGGAGCGAGGGCGCCGCCGTCGGCAAGACCCTGGTGAGTTCATCGCTGATCGACCGCGTCGTCGCCGGAATCGGACGCAGCCTCATCGAGGTGCCCGTCGGTTTCAAGTGGTTCGTCGACGGACTGCTCAGCGGCACGATCGCCTTCGGCGGCGAGGAGAGCGCGGGAGCGTCGTTCCTGCGGTTCGACGGCGGGCCATGGTCGACCGACAAGGACGGCATCATCATGGCACTGCTGGCGTCGGAGATCCTCGCGGTCACCGGCCAGACGCCGAGCCAACGCTTCGCCGAGCTCGCGCAGCGCTACGGCAGCTCGTCGTACGCGCGCACCGACGCCCCGGCGAACCGGCAGCAGAAGGCGGTGCTGGCCGCTCTCACGCCCGATCGGGTCACCGCGCGCGAACTCGCCGGCGAGGAGATCACCGCGGTCATGACTCGCGCCCCCGGCAACGACGCACCCATCGGTGGGTTGAAAGTCACCACGGCCAACGCGTGGTTCGCGGCCCGGCCGTCGGGGACCGAGGACGTCTACAAGATCTATGCCGAGTCGTTCCTCGGCGAGGAGCACCTGCACCGCGTGCAGGAGGAGGCTCAGGGTGTGGTCGACGCGGCACTCGCTGACGGCTGAGACTGCGACGGCTTGCCGCCGAGGTCTTAGCAGCGTCTCAGTGCCGCTCGGGTAGCGTTGCGGGCCAGTACTGCTATTCATCAGAAGCAAGGAGTCACCACGTGAGTGCCAAGTCGGGCCCCGCGATTCCCAAGGTCAAGGGCGGCGGCTACAAGCCCCAGTCATCGTCGAACGTGCTCACCTACATCCTGGTGACCGTCGGAGTGATCGCGGTGGCCGCGCTCGTCATCGGCGGGGTCGTGCTGAGCGCCAACCGTTCGAGCGATCCCGGTCTGGACCCCAACGGCACCGTCACCGCCGGCAACACGGACCTGACGGTCGGAGCCGCGGCGGCACCGGTGACCATCGACATCTTCGAGGATGCGATGTGCCCGGCATGCGGCAACTTCGAGAAGACGCAGGGCGCGAGCGTCGCCGACGCGGTGCGCGGCGGAAAGCTACGGGTCCGCTATCACATGCTCAACTTCCTCAACGACGCGTCGCCGTCGCGAGACTACTCCACCCGCGCCGGGGCCGCGATGCAGTGTGTGGCGGGCGAGAAGAACCAGGACGTGTTCCTGAAGTTCCACAGCCTGTTGTTCGAGAACCAGCCGGTCGAGGGCGGCAGCACCGACCACACCAACGAGGACTTGGCGAAGCTGGCCCGCGAGGCTGGTGCCAACGATTCGACGCAGCGCTGCATCGCCACCGGCGCCCAGGTGCAGGCTGCCGCGCAGGCCGCGCAGCAGTCGATGAATCAGCTTTCCAAGGCCGTCGGCGGCCAGGTCAGCACCCCGTCGGTGCTGCTGGAGGGCAAGAAGGTCGACGTCTCCAACCCGAACTGGTTGGCCGACATCTTGAAGGACGCCAAGTAGAGATCACCGCCTCCGTCGGGATTTGGAGGCGATGATCGCAATGGTGTAGTTTCGCTAGTGCGCTCGAGACGGCCCCGGCCGTCGGAGGCGCTGGTGAAAACTACACACGGGGCTATGGCGCAGCTGGTAGCGCACCACACTGGCAGTGTGGGGGTCAGGGGTTCGAGTCCCCTTAGCTCCACCCGAGAACGGCCTGGTCAGAGACACTCTGACCAGGCCGTTCTGGTGCTACCGTGAAATCATGAGTACGGAGATCCCGGTCCCGCCGCCGGAGCTACAACTCGATCCGGAACCGACGTTGCGCGACAACCTGACGAGTCATCGGTTCGAACTGTGGTCGGGTGAGGAACTCATCGGTCTCGAAGGCTATCGGCGCTTCGACGACGGGACGCTGATCCTTCTGCACACCATCGCCACCGACCAGTATGAGCGGCATGGGTTCGCGCGGCTGCTGGTGAAGTCGGTACTCGACGACGCCGCGTCCAAGGGCATCAAGATCAGTCCCGTATGCACGTACGTGCAATCGTTCCTGGTGCGCTTTCCGCAGTATCAGGAGCTCGTCCACGAGGATCCCGACAGCCTCGATGTGACGCACTAATCCAACACGACGCGCAGCGATCCTACTTGCGGTGATGTTGGCAGTCTCCTCGTTGAGTTGGAAACGCGGGATTGGCGACGTTGCGCGGCCACGTCCAGGCGCAGCGCAGGATGAAGCCGAGCAGCAGCACCTCGAGCCCGATGGAGAGGCCGAAGAAGTACGAGTAGGCCCACGTCCCGCCGACAGCGTTGAACACCGACACCGGGATGTAGATCGCGGCGACGACGAGGTTCGTGGTGCGGTTCACCCGGGCGGGTAGCACCACGGAGAGCATCACCATCATCGACGGGATCGCTATCAGCGTGAGCGCGAAGCTCATGAAGGTCGGGCCGATGTTGAACTCGAAGACGGTGCCGGCCAACAGGTCCGCGACAAAACCGGGTTTGTACAGGTGGAAGTAGTCGACGTAGATGACCAGGAACATGAAGCTGGTCCACGCGCCGGCGATCTTGGCCTGCACTGGGATCGGCGGGTTGTCGAGCTGGTTTGGGGTGTTCGTTTGGGTGGTCATGGTTCTTCCTTCTTGGTATTGAAGACACTCGTCAGCTGCGTCCGTCGATGACTCGTACACCGTACGTCGTACGATGTACGAGCAGCGTACACCGTACGAAGGACGTACGCTGAATGACGGTCAAGGCATTCGATTGAGCAAGGAGGCCCGTGTCTGCGAAGGAACAACCCGACGCCGCATCCGGTGCGGGGTTGAGCAAGACGCGGGTGGTGGAAGAGGCGGTTCGACTCGCCGACCGCGAGGGCGCCGACGGCCTGAGCATGCGCCGTCTTGCCGGCGAGCTCGGTGCGGGTGCGATGTCGCTCTACCACTACGTGGCGAACAAAGACGAACTGCTCGACGCGATGATCGACGTCGTCTTCGACCAGATCGAACTCCCGTCCGGCGATACCGACTGGATGTCGGCGATGCGACAGCGGGCGGTATCTGCGCGAGAGGTCCTCGCACGCCATCCGTGGGCGATCGGCCTGATGGACTCGCGGACCTCGCCCGGGCCCGCGCACCTGCGCCACCGCGAGGCGTTCACCGCCTGTTTGCGCAAGGCGGGCTTCTCAGTCGTCATGGCGACCCACGCCGGTTGGTTGCTCGACAGTTACGTCTACGGCTTCGTTCTGCAGGCGGCCAGTCTGCCGTTCGACAGCGCCGACGAGTTCAGCGACATGACCGAGGGGGTCTACCTGCCGCAGCTCCCTCCCGACGAGTTCCCCTACCTCAACGAGTCCGCCGCGGCGCTCGTCGCCGCCGGTTACGACCCGGCGGAGGAATTCCTCTTCGGCCTTGATCTTGTGCTCGCCGCTCTCGAGCCGTTGCGAGACACCGGATAGCCACTCAGCGGCCGAGGTCGGTGCGTGCGCCCCTGCCCGGGCGATTGCGCTGCCACTCGTCGATCGACTCGGGCAGCCAGCCGTACACGCGGCCGATCTTGGCATCAGCCGGCGGCATGTACCCCCGGCGGTCGTAGGACTTGATTGTGTCCTCGCTCAGGCCGAGGCGCCGCGCGACGTCACCGCGACTGAGGTAGACGACGGTGGTGCGCGGAGGCCGCTTCGCGGAGCTCACTGCACTGAACTTCCGGGCGACGATGCCATGAGCATCGGTACCAGGGCGCGATCGGCGAAAGACCGGATCGAGTCGGAGTCGTCGATGTCGATGATTCCACCGGGGATCAGGAGGCAACTCGCCAGCAATCTGGCGATCGCCTCGCCCGTGTGGTCGGCGTCGAGGCCGAAAGCGTGGCCTCGTCGCTGGTACACGCGAATCTCAGAGCCCACCACCGCGCCACCGAGTCGGAGTAGTGCCTGATCGTCTGCGCAGAATGCGGCGATGAGCGCCGCCGGGTTGTCGCGGGCCAGGGCGCGGACGACGGGGTTCTGTCGGACGAAGTCGGCGGCCGCCACGAATCCCGCGCGAATGCGCTCGGGTGTGTCGAGTCGGCCGGTGACCGCGGCGACGAGGTGCCCGGTCATCTGGATCCCCTCGCGATGCGCCCAGGCGGCCAGAAGTCCGTCACGGTCGGTGAAACGTCGGTAGATGGTCGCGCGGTTGACCCCTGCCCGTTTGGCGATGGATTCCATCGATACCTTGGCAAAGCCGTGCTGGGCGATTTCTGCGCCGGTGGCGTCGAGGATCAGCGCTTCGGTCCGGTCGCTTTCCGTTGGGCGTGTGGTCATCCCGGAGACGAAGTTGGCGATGAGGGTCTGCATATGGGCCCGTCACTGTTGTGCGAGGCGGCCGAGGGAGGCCGTCGAGAGTCGTGCAACAGATGCAAACACACTTGTTGCATCTGTTGCATGAAGATTGGGAATTTAATTCAGCGTGATCTCCAAAACGCCGCCGACCTCACTGGTGACGACGAGCCGACGAGGATGGGCCGGGTCGACGGCAACGGCGGTGACCGGTACTCCGGCGTTGATCGCGCAACGCGCGCCGGTAGCCGGCGCGAGGACGTAGACCTGCCCGGTGGTGGACGTGACGACCAGGCGCTTCCCGCCGTCGAGCACGGCGAGGTCGTCGATAAAGCCGGGCAGGGGAGCGGTGAGGTCGGCGGCGACCGAGGCCGCAGCCGGGTTGTCGATCGGCACGCGGATGACTCGTCCGCTCAGGCTTTCGGTGAGGGTCGTATAGACGTAGCGGCCGGAGACCGCGGCGCCGTTGATACCGATGCCGTTGACCAGGTCGACGCGCCGCAGCGTTGCAGGCGCCTGGGCCGTCCACGCCCGGTCGATCGAGCCGTCGGGCCGGATGCGGGTGAGTCCGCGACCGACGCCACTGTCGGCGACGTAGCCGAAGCCCTTCTCGTCGAACGTTAATCCATTGGGCATGGCGAATCCGCGCGCGAAGGTCGTCGGGCGGGGATTCGCTGCACGCGGGTCAAAGGACACGACGGTCGCCGACGGAGGTAACAGCGGGACCATGTTGAGCGGCGAATTTCCGGAGGTCACGTAGAGACGTCCGCGCGGACCCATCCGGACCGCGCCTGGGCTCTCGACGGGCACGCTGGCCGTTCGGCGTCCGGCGCGGTCGTAGCGCTCCACCACGTTGCCCAGCGAGCGCGTGACCCAGAGGTTGCGCTCTCCGTCGAACGTCGCGTTCTCGGTCCAGCCGGTGAGCCCGGGACTAGGGATCAAGGTCCGCACCTGGGCGCCGGCACACGAGTCCGCCCGCGCGGGTGCGGCGACGGTGGCGGTCAGCGACGCGGCGGCGACAGTTGAGGCCAGGACAGATAGCGCGATGATGCGACGAGACATTGAATCAGCCTATTCGAGGTCGACCAGCGCGGCCGACCCGTGCGGGGATGCTCGTCGTCGTAGTCTGGCGAGGATCTGATCGGCGCCCCGCTCCGCCGCCCCCGACGCCCAGGAAGGGCCGCCCATGGCAACCGTCCGCGAAGTCACCTTCGACCTGCTGCGCCACCTCGGGCTGACAACGGTCTTTGGCAACCCCGGGTCCACTGAGGAGACCTTTCTGCAGGACTTCCCCGACGACATCCGCTACATCCTTGGCATTCACGAGGGTTCGGTCATCGGAGCCGCCGACGGGTACGCGCAGGCCACCCGAAAGCCGGTGTTGGTGAACGTCCACACCGCGGCGGGGGCGGCGAACGCGTTGGGCGCCACCCTCAGCACTTTCCAGAACCGCACGCCGCTGATCATCACCGCCGGTCAGCAGACCCGCGAGATGTTGCTGCTGGAGCCGTGGCTCTCCAATCAGGACCCGCAGGCCATCATGGCGCCGTATGTGAAGTGGGCCTACCAACCCGTCCGCCCCGACGACGTTCCAGCGGCCTTCATGCGCGCCTACGCGATCGCCCTGCAACCCCCGGCCGGTCCGGTGTTCCTCTCCATCCCCCTCGACGATTGGGGGCAGGAGAGCACCGTGCCGCTGGCGGTGCGCTCGGTGGCAAGCCGAGTCGGGCCCGACCCCGCCCGTCTGGCCGAGTTCGCCGCCGCCTTCGCCGCGGCGGAGAATCCCGCGCTGGTGCTCGGTGCCGACGTGGCCCGCGGTGACGGATGGCACCAGGCGGTCGTCTTCGCCGAACGACTGGGCGTGAAGGTGTGGGCCGCGCCCGCGTGCGAGCGGCCGCCGTTCCCCGAGGACCATCCCCTCTACGCCGGCGGCCTGCCGTTCGCCCAAGGGCTGCTGTCGCAGCGACTGGCTGGCCACGACGTCATCCTGGTGATCGGCGCGGCGGTATTCCGGTACTACCCGTGGGTGGCCGGCGACTATGTGCCCGACGGGGCGCGTCTGTTGCACATCACCTCCGATCCTGCGGAGTCGGGGCGGGCCCCCGTCGGCGACAGTCTCGTCGGCGACGCCGTGCTGGCGCTGGAGGCGCTGACGGCGCTCGTCCCACAGCGGTCGACGCAGGCCGACGTGGAGCGCCAAGGCCACGCCATGGCACCGCACCCGCCGATCGAGGACTCCGTCGACGACGCTGCCGATGACGCGCCGCTGACGGCGCGCCAACTCTTCCGCGAGCTGCGCAAAGCGTCGCCGCCCGACACCGTCCTCGTCGAGGAGAGTCCGTCCAACCTGGCCGACCTGCACGCCGAATGGCCGGTCACCAAGCCCGACTCGTTCTACACGTTCGCCAGTGGGGCACTGGGCTGGGACCTGCCCGCGGCAGTCGGCCTGACGCTGGCCGAGCGCGACAGCGGGCGCAACCGCCCGGTCCTCGCCGTGATCGGTGACGGCTCGATGCAGTACTCGGTGCAGGCGCTCTACACGGCGGTCCAGCAAGAATTGCCGTTGGTCGTCGTCGTGCCAACCAACGGCGAGTACGCCATCCTGAAGGCCTTCGGCGTGCTGGAGAAGAGTCCGAACGTGCCCGGCCTGGACATCCCCGGGATCAAACCGGCGACATTGGCGCAGGGCTACGGGGCGACCGGCGTCGTCGCCGCTACCGCCGAGCAGGTCAGGGCGGCACTCGCCGATGCCTGGGAGCGCCGGGGGCCCACGTTGATCGAGGTGCCGATCGACCCGGCGATTCCGGATCTGACGTAGCCTGCCGACCATGCCGAAACTTTCGCTACCCGCCGAAGCCGCGCTGGCGGCCGCGGGCGCCGCTGCCGCCGGTATCGCCGGCTCGGCGACAGCCCTGCGCAGCCCCGCCGTCATGCGCCGCCTCAACGATTGGGCCTCGCGTCGATTGACCGACGCCCAGCGCGCAGACCGCTACGCTGCCATCCTCCCGACGCCGCTGTCGGGCCCGGGCTTCTACGCCGATCCGATCGACCTCACCGGCCTGGTCAACGGCGACGTCATCCGCGTCGAACGCGTTTCGCCGCGTATCGCGGTGCCCGGGATCTCGATCCGACGGTTCATGGTCGCCTCCACCGATACCGCGGGCAACCCGGTGCCGGTCACCGCGACACTCGTCGAGCCCCGTCGGCCGTGGCGGGGCAGTGGTCCGCGGCCGGTCGTCGTGCGCAACCAGCCGATCAACTCGCTGGGGCTGAAGGCTGCGCCGTCGCACCGGATCGGACGCGGGGTGTTCATCGATATGCCGCCCTTCCTGCCGTTGCTGCTCGCGCGCAACTATGCGGTGCTGCTGCCCGATCACGAAGGCCCGAGGATGGCGTACTCGGCGGGGGTGATGGCGGCTCACGCCGTGTTGGACTCGGTGCGCGGTATGACGCGGATCGCACCGGAACTCGCCGAGTCGCCGACGGTGATGGACGGCTACAGCGGCGGCGCCATCGCGACGGTGTGGGCGGCCCAGGAACAGCCGCACTACGCGCCGGAGCTCCGCTTTGCCGGAGCGGTCGCCGGCGGCACGCCCACCGACTACGCGCTCCTGCACAGGAGCATGAACGGCGCCTGGGGGGCGGGCCTGTTCGCGGCGGCCACCATCGGGCAGGCGCGCGAGTACCCGGAGATGGTGGAATTGTTCGGCGACTTCGCCTTCCACCTGGCCACGCTGGTCAAGGACTACCCGCAGCCACCGCTGGCGGCGGCGGGATTGGCCCGTATCGACTTGGACGTACTGGCGGTGATCCCGGAGCCCTTCGAGTCCCCGATCGCGCAGGCCGTCGTCGGCGCGAACAAGCCCGGTGCCTCCGCGCCGCAGATGCCGGTGCTGCTCTACCACGGCTCGCGCTCGAAGTTGCTCGGCGACCAGTTCATTCCAGAGGAGGGGGTGACCGAGCTCGTCGCGCGCTGGCGCGACGGCGGCGCCACCGTCGAATATCGGGCGGTGCCCGGCGAGCACATGATCGCGGCCGGCGCGGCGATGCCGGGCGTACTGCGGTGGATGCGCGACACCCTCGAGGCGGAACGCTAGTCGGATAGAGGAGGATCGGGTGCTGCTGTCCGTTCTCAACTACTGCGGTATGGCGGTCTTCGCCGCGACCGGCGCGCTCGTCGGCGTGCGCAAACGCCTCGACATCGTGGGGATCTGGACGCTGGCGGTCCTCACCGGGCTGGGCGGCGGTGTCGCCCGCGACGTCCTGCTGGGGATCACCCCGCCGAGCACCTTTCGCGGCTGGGAGAACCTGACGGTCACCACCGCCGCCGCAGCAGTCGTCTTCTTCTTCCATCCCCAATTTGGCGCGCTGAGACGCACCGTCGACGTGCTCGACGCATTCGGCGTCGCATTGTTCGCCGCGACCGGGGCCCTATTGGCGGTCGACGCCGGCACCAGCCCGTTCGCTGCCGCGCTGATCGGCGTGACGACGGGTCTGGGCGGCGGCATCCTGCGCGACATCCTCGTCAACGAGGTCCCGCTGTTGTTGCAGGGCGGCGAGATGGTCGCGATCCCTGCGTTCGCGGGTGCCGCGCTCACCGTCGCCATCGACGAGGCGGGCCGTAGTCAGGACTGGGCGCTGGTCCTCGGCGTCGCGGTGGCCTTCGGCTTCCGGGTCGTCGTCATGTGGCGGAGCTGGTCCGCGCCGAAGGCCCCCGATGATGCGTGGGGGACTCTTCGCCGACGGTGGCGACGGCGATGACGCCAGCCCTCCGTTGTGCCGGCTACTGGGCCCAGGGCGGTGCCACGCGCTGATCGCCGTCGCCCAGCACGGCGTTCATGCCCAGGGTCGTGGTCACCCACGCCTGCGCCGGGTCGTCGCCGTTGTTGCTGACTCGAAAGCGGGTGCCCGCCGGGACGAGTACCGCGTCGCCGACGCGTGCGGTGAACCCCTCGTCGCCGACTTCGACGTCCAGGGTGCCGGCGAGGACGTGCAGGATCTCCTCCGCAGTCATGCTGTGCGCAGTGCCGGGGGTGTGCGGGGGGAAGTCCGCGCGCCAGGCCGCGATGCTCGTGGCACCGTTGCGGCCGGCGGCGAAGGAGTGGAAGGTGACGCCGTGCAAGTGGTGGGTGACGGCGGTCTCGGGGGTCAGGTGCGACATGGCGTGCCTCTCAGTGATGGTCAACTAGATTGACTATATATAGACAACCAGGTTGACCGCAATTGGCTATGCTGTCGACATGGCCCCCATCGACGACGTGGCAATGCCGTTCCTGCTGATGTCCGCGTTCCGCGGCCTGGTCGATGCGGTGCACGCCGACCTTGAGGAGGCGGGCTTTCCGGGAGTGCGTGCCACGCACGGATTCGCCATGCAGGCGGTCGGGGAGGGCTGCACGAGTGTCGAGCTCGGTGTCCGCCTGGGGGTCTCCAAGCAAGCCGCGACGAAGACGGCCGCCGGATTGGAGGCGATGGGCTTCATCACCCGCGGCCCGAGCGCGACGGACCGCAGGGAGCGGATCCTGACGCCGACGCCGCATGGGCGTGAGATGTTGCAGCGTTCGGCTGCGTCGTTCCGGCGCGAGGTCGCGCAGTGGCGTGAACGCGTCGGCGACCGAAAGGTCGACGCGACGCTGGCGACTCTCGCCGCGGCACCGCCGGTCACGGCCGGCTTCCCGTTCTGACTGCGGCGGGGCGCTACTGTGGCGCGGTGGACATCGGAATGGTCGTCTCCGACATGGACGGGACTCTGCTGCTCGACGACGGGACCGTGCCCGACGGTTTTTGGCCGCTACTCGACGAGATGGTCGGGCGCGGAATCGCATTCGTCCCCGCGTCGGGGCGCCAGTTGGCCACGTTGCGACGTCTCTTCGATGGTCGCGGGGCGGAGCGCTCGCTGTCCTTCATCGCCGAGAACGGCACGCTGGTCACCCATGGCGACGAGGTGGTGTCGACGACGACGGTGAGCGATGAATTCGCGCGTACCGTCGTCGACGCGGTGCGCGCGGCCCGCGAGGATGGCGCCGATCTCGGCGTGGTGGTCTGTCGCACAGACGGTGCGGTGATCGAGCGTGTCGATGCGCCATTCGCCGCCGAATGCGCGAAGTACTACGTGGAGCTCGAACAGGTCGCCGACCTACTCGAGCATTGTCGCGACGTGCTCAAGCTCGCGATTTTCGACTTCGGCGAAGCCGCGGTCTCAGCGCAACGGTATTTCAGCGGACTCGACCAACAGGTGGTCGTCTCGGGCAAGCACTGGATCGACATCATGGACCGCGACGCGAACAAGGGCCACGGCGTGCGTGCGCTTCAGGAGGCGCTGGGCGTCACCGCAGCGCGGACCGTCGCCTTCGGCGACTATCTCAACGACGTCGAGATGCTCGGCGCCGCAGACCATTCGTATGCGGTCGCCAACGCCCATCCCGACGTCGCAGCGGTTGCGGCGCGGCGTATTCCGAGCAATGCCGAGGAGGGCGTGGTCCTCGAACTGGAGCGACTCTTGCGAAGCCGCTAGTTGGCGGCCTCGTACGCCTCGACGATGTGTCCGGGGACTCGGCCGCGGTCGCTGACCTTGTAGCCGTTCTGGTGGGCCCAATCGCGAATCCGCTGGGTTTCCTGCTTGCCGCGTCCCCCGCCTCGGCGACCCGACCGCAACGGGCGCGCGGCGTCGATGTACTTGGCGAGGCCGTCGCGGAACGCGGCGGCGTTCTTCGGTGACGTGTCGAACTCGTAGGACTTGCCGTCGACGCTGAATCGAACCGTCTCGTGCGACTCCAATTGCTTGCCGTCGAGATCGTCAAAAACCTGAATCACAGCCTTGCGTGCCATTTCGTACGTCTCCTCAGTAGGGAAATGCAAACTCGCGGATAGAGCGTCGATAGGCACAATAACAGCATTTCCTAAGTGAAAGCTGACAAATCTCCTGTGTCGTTATGAAGTCGGCCGCGTCGAAGTGGGCCGCTCATCGCGTTCATCCGGCGCCGATCCGCGCATTGCGCGGGGTGCGCGCTCGTCGCCCCGAATCTCGCGAAACCCGGCCTTGGTGATGGCGAAGCCGGTCCCGGTTGATTGGAGGCAATACATTCCCTCAACCGAATTGAGGCATTTGAACCGGCCCACCGCCAATGTCTGGCCAAAGGGCAGGATCGTCGAACGGGCCATTATCGGATAGAGATTCGCACAGGCGCCCGCTGATGGGGCGGCGGGTCCGAGGGTGACCATTTCCGGATTCCAACGGCACGATGCCGGTGTGCCCGGCGGAGGGGTGGGGGAGCCGTGCACGAGCTGTGAGGTGCAGGCGAGGGTCCCGGTCCCGTTGGCGCCGGTCGAGCACTGTATCGCGCGGTCGGGACTGCTGAAGTGGTAGCCCGACGTCGTGATCAGAGCTGCGGACGACGTCTTGGCGGCACGGTGGAAGCGCTGCGCGTCGGCACGCGGTGCGACGCTGATGACGTGCCCGTAGGAATAGTCGTCCCAGGCGCCCGGCGCGGCATCGTCGCCGCCGTCGTCGTCGGGGCCATTGGCACTGCTCGTCGAGGTCGCGGCGACCGAGGACTCGGTGGTGAGCGCGTTAGTGCCCGGGATGACGATGGTGCGACTTTCGTCGGGCAGCGTCAGTTCGGACACGATCGAACACCCGTTGGCGCAGGCGAGAGCCATCCCCAGGACAAGGGCGACCGCCGCGGACCAGGCGACTCGCACCCGGCGCCGCCCGGAGGTGCGACGTCCGTACCCTTGCATGGTGTGGCGACCCCCAAGATCGTGCTGTTCTACAAGTTCGCGCCGCTGCCCGATCCCGAGGCCATCCGCTTGTGGCAACTCGCACTCGCCTCGGCGTCGGACCTGCGCGGCCGGATCATCGTCTCGCCCCACGGTATCAACGTCACCGTCGGCGGGGACCTCCCCGACGTGAAAAAGTACGTCCGGGCCACGCGCCAATACCCGGCCTTCGCCGATATCGACGTCAAGTGGTCGTCGGGCACGGGTGCGGACTTTCCTCGGTTATCGGTGAAGAGCCGTCCTGAGATTGTCACGTTCGGTGCGTCGTCGCGTATCCGCGTCGACGCCGACGGGGTGGTCGGCGGCGGCGTCCGTCTCGACCCCGCCGAGGTCGATGCGTTGGTCGACCAGCGCGGTGATGACGTCGTCTTCCTCGACGGGCGCAATGCAATCGAGGCGCAGATCGGGCACTTCCGCAATGCCGTCGTGCCGGCGGCGCAGACGACCCGCGACCTATTGCGACTACTCGACGATGGTGAATTCGACGACTACCGAGACCGCCCGGTGGTCACCTATTGCACCGGCGGTGTGCGGTGTGAGGTCCTCAGTGCGCTACTGGTGGACCGCGGATTCTCGGAGGTCTATCAACTCGACGGCGGAATTGCCCGTTACGGGCGGGAGCGCGGTGACGACGGGTTGTGGGAAGGCTCCATGTACGTCTTCGACGGGCGGATGAGCGTTGATTTCTCCGACCATGCGCCGGTGATAGGGCAGTGCGCCCGATGCGGTATTCCCACGAAGAATATTGCGAATTTCCCCGATGTTGATGGACGCGATCTCGTCGTCGTGTGCGATGCGTGCGTGGCGGAACATTCGCGCGAGCAGTAGCGGGAGACCGGGTGTCGAAACGTGCCGCAGTTCCGGTGATCGTCCTGGGTGGAGCGCTCGGCGCCGGTAAGACGACGGTGCTCAACCACGTGTTACGCCACGCGGGCGAACTGCGCCTGGGGGTAATCGTCAATGATTTCGGCGCGGTCAATGTTGATGCGCTGATGGTTGCCGGTCAGGTCGACGGCGTCGTCGGCTTCGGCAATGGATGTCTGTGCTGTGCGACCGACTCCGACGGCTTCGCCGACGCGGTGGCGCGCCTGGTGCGTACCGAGGTTGACGCGGTGCTGGTAGAGGCGTCGGGCATCGCCGATCCGCGCAGCATGATCCGTCGGGTGGCGGCGATCGACGATCGGCTCGTCTCCTACGGCGGATTGGTCTACGTGGTCGATGCCGACGCGGTTGGTTTGGACGTACCCGGCGGGGGCGATCTGCCGCGAGGGGTGCAGCGCGACGCCGGAGTGGCCGATCTGCTCGTCGTCAACAAGGCCGACCTCGTCGACGCCGCCGCTCTCGATTCGGTGGGTGCGCTGCTCGATCGCGTGAACCCCACGGCACCGCGACTCGTGACCTCCGAGGGAGTGCTGGATCCGGGCCTGCTCGTCGACGCGCGACGCCGCGCGGCGCGCGAGCGCCCCGAGCAATTGACCCTCGACTCCCTCTTGCGAACCGAAGAGGCGCACGAGCACGCCGGGCACGATCACACCGGTCACGAGGACTATCAGCAGTTCACCTGGGAGCACGACGGACCGGTGAATCCGCGTGCAATGGCGCGACTCCTCGAACGGCCGCCGGCCGGGTGCTATCGGATCAAGGGCTGGGTGCGGGTCGATTCCGCCTATTACTCCGGGCAATTGGACTTCTCCGCTGTCGGTGGGCGGATCCGCGCGACGCGGTCCTCGGCGCGCCGGTCAGAGGCTGTCGCTGCCACCGTCGTCGTACTCATCGGCATCGGAATGGACCTGGATCTGGTGCAGGTGGCTTGCGCTGCGGTGTCGGTCACTGACCCCGACGACGGTTTCGGCGCATTGAGCCTGCTCCGCTACGACCCGCAGACCGCCAACACCTCTCCCGTCGACGGGTGAGCGTGACCGCGGTCACGGAGCAGATCACATCCTGCTAACAGATGTCGTCTGGGCTGGCCGTCGGCGAACGCTGGTGATTCACTGTTACAGAAGTTACTACTGTGACTAGAGGTGTTTACACCGGAGGATGACCACGATGCGTAAGACAACGACCACCGTCGCGATGATCGCCGCTGTCGCGGCGTCGATCGCCATGGCGCCGACGAGCCAGGCGGCCCCGGCTCCCGCAGCGCCGGCCCCGGCGCCCGCTGCCCCCGCGCCAGCCGCCAAGCAGCTCTCGGGCAAGACGGTGTTCCTGGATCCCGGCCATCAGGGATCGGCTGCCGGGCACGACTTGAACAAGCCCGTCCCCGATGGACGCGGCGGGACCAAGCCGTGCCAGACCTCCGGGGCGACCGGTGTCAACGGGGTCCCCGAGCACACCGTCAACTGGCAGGTCGCCCAGCTCGTCAAGGGTGCGCTGGAGAGCCAAGGGGCGCGGGTGGTCCTCAGTCGGCCCAACGACACCGGTTGGGGCGGGTGCATCGACGAGCGCGCGGCGGCGGCGAACCGTTCGGGCGCTGCCCTGGCGGTCAGCATCCACGCCGATTCGTCGAGCCGTGGGTCGGATCCGGGCAAGAGCGGATTCCACATGATCGTGCCGAAGCTGCCGGTCCCCGACAAGAAGGCCGACGAGGTGCAGCGCGGCGAGGGTCGCAAAGCGTCCAACCTGATGCGCGACTCGTTCAAGAACGCCGGCTTCAGCCCCTCCAACTATGTGGGTGCGGTCGACGGCATCCAGGAGCGCACCGACATCGCAGGGCCCAACACCACGCATGTGCCGCTGGTGTTCGTCGAGATGGGCAACCTGGCGAACCCGGCTGAGGCGAAAGCGCTGACGGAGCACAACAGTCAGATGCGCTACGCCACCGCGATCACCGACGGCGCGCTGAACTACTTGACGGGCTCCACTGCTGGGTCGGGCGTGGTCGGACCGTCGGACAGCGGGTCTTCCGAGGGCGCCGGGCTGGGCGGACTGCTGCCGGGGATTCAGGCCATGATGCAGTCGGGTGACCTCGCCGGGATCACGGCCTTCCTGACCGGACCGGCCGCCGATGCCGGATCAGAAATCCTCAAGGCGATGCTGGTCGTCGTGTACGGGTTGTTCGGCGGCAAACTGCCCATCTGATCTGGGGCGATTGCCGCAGCAGCCCGATCCGCGCGTGCGCGGCGGCTACGCTGGCGACATGAGTCTCAAAGATCTGGTCTACATGGCACCTCCGGTGCCCTCGCTGCGCGGCCGCAAAGTACTCATCACCGGGGCCGCCAGTGGCATCGGGCGTGCTACCGCCCTGGCCTGTGCCAACGAGGGCGCGCACCTCGTCGTCACCGACCTGCATATCGAGCCGCTCGATGCGCTGGTCGCCGAGGTCGGTGCCGCGGGCGGCACGGTCCTCTACCACCAGGCCGGCGACGTTTCCGACTATGACTGGGTGGCCGCATTCGCGCGCGCGGTCGACGCCGAGGTCGGCGTCATGGACGTCGTCATGAACATCGCCGGAATCTCGGCCTGGGGCACCGTGGAGAACCTGGAGCACAAGCACTGGAAGTCGATGGTCGACGTCAACCTGATGGGCCCCATCCACATCATCGAGAGCTTCGTCCCGCAGATGGTGGCACGCGGCAAGGGCGGCCAATTGGTCAACGTGTCGTCGGCCGCCGGGCTGCTCGCACTGCCGTGGCACGCCGCCTACAGTGCCAGCAAGTTCGGCTTGCGCGGCGTCTCGGAGGTGCTTCGGTTCGACCTGCGCCGCCACCGCATCGGCGTCAGCCTGGTGTGCCCGGGCGCGGTGGCCACCCCGTTGGTGAACACGGTCGACATCGTCGGTATCGATCGCGACAACGCCGAGGTCGCCGAGGCCATCGGCGGCTTCCACAAGATGGCGGCCTCGCCGGAGAAGGCTGCCGCGGCCATCATCAAGGGCATCAAGAAGAACCAGTACATCGTCTACACGTCGTTCGACATCCGGTTCGGCTACTGGTGGGCGCGCAAGTTCGCCTTCCCTTACGAGGTCGCAATGCGCATCGCCAACGACCAGTTCACCCGGTTGGCACGCAAAGCGCCTCCGAAGGCCGTGTCGGCGGCCAAGGAGATCCGGGCAACCGGCACCTGAGTTCTCAGGCGCCGGTGCCGGTGGTCACGATGGCGTCGATGATCTTCGGCCGCAGGTCCTCGGCGGCGATGACGGCATCGGCCGAACCGACCTCGACGGCCCGCTCGATGTTGTGCACGGCGTCGAACTCGGTGGCGATCTCGGCGATCTTCTCCGCGCGCACCGCTGCCCGCAATTCGTCGAGTTCGGCGGCCAGTGTGGCGCGGTCGGCGCCCACCGCGGCGGACACGCGCGACTCGAGCGCCACCACGCGGGGATCGGCGCCCGTGCGCATGCGGACATCGCCGGCAAAGACGACTGCCGCAGCGGGCGCGCCACCGAGGACCGACGCGAACGAGCCTTCGATCGCCAAGACCGTCATGTTCGGGTTGAGTGCCTTGGAGAACACGACGAAAGCGCCGCCGTGGTAGCGCGAGATCACGCAGAACACGATCGGACCGTCGAAATTGACGATCGCGCGTCCGATCTCGGCGCCGTACTCCAGCTGCAGCTTCCGCAGTGACTCCGGAGATCCGTCGAAGCCGGACAGGTTGGCCAACACGACGACGGGGCGGTTACCGCTGGCCGCGTTGATCGCGCGCGCAGCCTTCTTCGACGACTGCGGGAACAACGTGCCTGCGGTGAACGTGTCCGGGCCGTCGCTGGGCACAAACCCGCGGCGGGGGACCGGCTTGGACTCGATGCCGATCAGGCACACCGGCATCCCGCCCAGGTGGGCGTCGACGACGACGGTGTTCTCCGCGTCGGCCATCCCAGCCCACCGCTCGGGCAGCGCGTGGTCCTGGTCGGCGACCGCAGCCATGACCGCGCGGATGTCGAACGGCTTCTTGCGGTCGGGGTTCTTCTCGGCGGAGAAGATCTCACCGACGGTCGCGAAGTCGCTGCCCTCGCACTCGTGCGGGTAGTCGACGATGCTGCGGTCGACCGGGTCGGTGGACTCCGCGGTGCGCGGACCGTCCTCACCGGGCACGACGTAGGTGTGCTCGTAGTACGCCATCAGGATGTCGCGTGCGGCGGGCAGGTCCGGCGCCCAATATTGCGCCTCACCGTTGGGTCCCATCACGCGGTCGTAGCCGCCGAGGCCGAAATTGTCCTCGGCCGAGACGCCACCGGAGAAGTCGAGGGCCTGCTTGCCGGTGAGCACCATCGCCGAATCGGGCGTCATCACGAGGACACCCTTGGTGTGCATCAGCATGGTGGCCTCGGCGTTCCAGTACGCCTGCCCGCCCACGTTGATACCGGTGACGACGATGTTGATCTCGTGGCCGTCCTGGGTGAACTCGACGATCCGCTTGAGCGCGGCGGCCACCCAGTCCAGGTTCTCGGTGCCCGAATCCATCTCGACCGCGGCACCGGAGGACAGGGCGTACCACTCCAGCGGCACCGCCATCTCCTGCGCGAGGTCCAATGCCGCGATGATGCGGCGGCACTCGGGTTCGGCGAGCGAGCCGAGCGACTTCGTCGGATCGCCGAGCACGATCACGCGTGTCACCCCGTCGGGGTACTTCGGCGACGGCGTGGTGATCGTGCCGACGACGACGGCCGCGGTGTTTCGGCCCTTGGGCCGGTCCGCCGTCACCAGCGCGCCGGCTTCGTCAAGGTCGTACTCGGTGAAGTCACCGAGCAGGTTGGTCAACTCGTACGGGTACACCGTGCCGCGACTGGCTGCGCGCAGCACCTTCTGGCGGTACTCGTCGAGCGGCTCGACCGGATCGTCGGTGGGATCGCCGACGGTGATGTGGTTGGCCCCGGCAGCATCGGTGGTGATGTGTGCGGCGATCTTGCGCAGTTCGCCGGTGTCCTTGTCGCGTTGGCGGCCGATGAGCGTGACCTCTTCGAGGCCAGCGCCCTGTGTCGACGCCGAGTTCGCCAACGTGTGCTCGACGACGTAGCGGAACTGGTCGGTCGACACGTCGATCGGCGGCCAGATGTACATCACGACCCGGTTGGTGTTGAGCCGCTTGGCGCGGGGGCGCTGGGCCTGTGCACGGCGGATCGAGTCGACGGCGGTGGCGAAATTCGTCTCCGCGGTCGGCAGCGTCAGCAGGCGACCGTCTTCCTCGCTGATCGCGGTCAGATCGCGGATCTGGGTGAATGCGACGAGCCGGTCGTCGGCCGGGTTCGTCTTGGCCACGCACCGGTAGAGGTAGACCTCCTCGTCCGAGGAGGGCAGTCGGGTCAGGTCGAACTTGCGCCAGCGCTCCATCTGCATGCGTTCGGCGATGAACGGGTGCAGGCCGCGGATGAGGCGGTCTTCGGTCAGGCCCGTCGCCGACGGCCGGAACGTGAAGTGGTGGTTCATCGCCGCACCGGTGCCGGCGACGGTGATCGTCAGACGGTGCACCTGGTGGGGGAGCATCCGCGCACTGACGATGTTCTGCAGCGCGGCGGCCATCTCGTCGAAGTCGTCGGGCTGGTCCTCCCAGCTGACGTAGATGTCGGCGTCGACCGACGACGTGACGTCGATCAGCTCGACGAGACCGCAGATCGCCTGATCCAAGCCGGCGAAGCTGGTGGCAGCCGATACCAGGGTCGTGCCCCGGCGTTGGGCGGTGACGTACGTACAGCCCGCGGCGCGGCGCGCCTGGAGGTCGGTGAGGTCCTTGTTGCCGTAGTAGCGACGCGCGAGCACCTCCAGCATCACCGTCGACTCAGCGCCCGGGTCGGCCAGGCGCTCGCCGAGCAGGCTGACGAGGGGTTCGGTGCTGCCGACCATCGTCGCGATCCGCTCGTCGCGGTCGGCAGCACCCGGGTTCTCGTCGAGGTAGTGCAGCTGTTCGCGGATGGCGGAGTGCTGGCGGTCGCGGTTACGCAGCAGCCTCGGCTGCCCGTACCAGGCGTGCAGGACGCCTCGGGCCAGGTCGGCGATCGCCGGGATGCGGATCTGCGTCGCTGACACCAGCCGCTCGAGCGCGGAGCCGACCGGGTCGCGCAGCTCGGGCGCCGGGATCGGCTCGCGCAGCCACCGCCGCAGCAGGGCAGCGATGACCGTGGACGTCTCCTCCTGCCGCTGCAGTGCCAGGAAGATGCGGAAGACCGCGCCCTCGAGGTCGGGGGTTCGCTCGAGATCGGTGATCCCGTAGTGGCCCAGCGCGTAGGACAGTCGGGTCTGGAAGCTCTCCGGCAGGCCGGCGACATCCACGTCGAGGCTCTGCAGGTAGGTGTGGAAGTGTTCGCGCGGGCTGTGCACCCGCTCGCTGACGGCTTCGGGGTCCTTCGGGCGGACGCGGGCGAGTTCGGCGAGGTCGGCGAAGACGTCGATGAGCTCGACCTCTTGGGCGAGTGGCGGCCCGTCGGTCTGGGCCACTGCATCGCGGGACTCGAGGTAGTCGTCGAGTAGCTGGCGGTCTTGGTCTGGGTTGACGTCGAAGCCGCGCAGCAGGCTGCGCAGTTCCTCGCGGTCGCGATCGGCGCGCTCAGCGGCGTTGACATTCACCGGCGCCTCGGGCAGATCGAGCACGACCTCTTCCTCGGCGGTCGCGTCGCCCTCGTCGTCGTCTTCGAGCGGCTCCAGGCGCAACAGGGGCGCGCCAGCCTCGACCTGGATGCCGGCGATGACCTCGCACTCCTTGAGTCGGGCACGGAACGGTGCGCGCAGCACCGTCTCCATCTTCATGCTCTCCAACACGAGAACCGGGTCGCCGGCGTCGACCTCGTCGCCCACCTGCAGCGGTGTGGCGATCACCAGTGCCGGGGCAGGGGCGCGCACGACGCCGCCCTCGTCGCGGCTGACGCGATGGGTGACCCCGCCGACGTCGACGATGGAGATCGGGCCGTGGGTGTCGGTGAGCAACCGGTAGCGGCGACCGTTGACGGTCATCTGCGCGGCGTACTGGTCGAACCGCTCGAGCTCGACGTCGGCGGTGCGGACGTCGCCGCCACCCTCGATCACGACGCGGAAGCGCCGCCCCCCAATGCGGGCGACGCGGACGCGGTAGCCGGCGCCGCGGAGCTTGAAGTCCAGCGGGCGTCCGCTCTCGTGGTGCACCTGCGGACGGCCACCGGTCGCGGTCGCGAGCAGACGGTCGAGCTCGGCCATCTCGGCCTGTTCATAGGCATCGATCGCGGCGGCAGCCAAGGCGATCGAGGAGTGCTGCTGCGAGACCAACCGGCCCTGCGCACGCACCCGGTCGATCCAGCCGGTGTCGGCACTGCCGTCGATCACCTCGGGCTGGTTGAGCAGGTCGAGCACGAAGCTCTTGTTGGTCGCACCGCCCTCGATGATCACGCCGGTCTGCGCCATCGCTCGGCGCAGGCGGCCCAGCGCCTGGTCGCGGTCGCTGCCGTAGGCAATGATCTTGGCGATCATCGAGTCGAAGTCGGCCGGGATGGTGTCACCCTCGCTGACGCCGGTGTCGACGCGGATTCCCGGTCCGGTCGGCAGATCCAGCCGGGAGATGCGGCCGGGGGAGGGCGCGAAGTCGCGGTCGGGGTCTTCGGCGTTGAGACGCGCCTCGACGGCGTGGCCGCGCTCAACCGGACGCGGCCCGGTCAGAGTGCCGCCGGAGGCGACGTGGATCTGCGCACGTACCAGGTCGTACTCGTTGGTGATCTCGGTGATCGGGTGCTCGACCTGCAGGCGGGTGTTCACCTCGAGGAACGCGAACAGCTTCTCGCCGGGGTGGTAGAGGAATTCGACGGTCGCCGCACCGCGGTAGCCGACGGCCACGGCGAGCCGTTCGGCGGAACCCTTGACGTCGGCGATCTCCTCCTCGCTCAACACCGGTGACGCGGATTCCTCGATGACCTTCTGATTGCGCCGCTGAACCGAGCAGTCGCGGACACCCAGTGCCCACGCGCCGCCCTCACCGTCGGCGATCACCTGGACCTCGACGTGCCGCGCACCGGTGACCAGGCGCTCGAGGAAGACGACGCCGCTGCCGAAGGCGCGCTCGGCTTCGTCGCGCGTGCGCTGATAGGCGTCGACGAGTTCGGACTCGTCGGAGACCATGCGGATACCGCGGCCGCCGCCGCCGGCGGTCGCCTTGAGCATCAGCGGGTAGCCGATGCGTGCGGCGGCCTTCTTGGCCTCCTCCTCGGTCTCCACCGGTCCGCGGCTCCACGGTGCGACGGGGACGCCCACCTCCTCGGCGATCAGTTTGGCGCCGATCTTGTCGCCCAGGCGGCGCATGGCCTCCGGCGATGGCCCGATGAACGTGACGCCGACGCGGTCGCAGAGCTCGGCGAACGCCGGGTCCTCGGCGACGAAGCCCCAGCCGACCCAGGCGGCGTCGGCGCCGGTCTCGACCAGCGCACGCTCGAGTAGTTCCAGATTGATGTAGGGGCGTGCGGCCGCCGGGCCGAGATCGTAAGAGAGGTCTGCCTCGCGGACGAAGGTCGCGGTGCGATCGACGTCGGTGTAGAGGGCGACGGTCTCGATGTCGCGCCCGGTCTCGGCGTTGAGATCACGGACGGCATTGATCAGCCGCATTGCGGCCTCTCCACGATTGACTATGGCGATGCGGCGAAACATTTGGTTAATCCTATGGAGTATCGGCCGCGCGGGGTATGCCTACTCTCACGTAACCTCCCTCAACGTGACGAAGACAACTGTCTACTCGCGAGTACTTGTGGTTTCGGCGACGCGAGCCGAGGCCGCTCACGTTCCCGACGGAACCCGGCTGTTGGTCTCCGGCCTTGGCAAGGTGACTGCGGCGATCGCGTTGGCCGGGGCTCTGACGCGGGCCGTGCACGGTGTCGACGAGCCGATCGACGCGGTGGTGAACATCGGTACCGCGGGTGCGCTGCACGACCATCACAGTGGGCTGTTCGTGCCGTCGCGGGTGCTCGAGCACGACCTCGACGCCGAGGTCCTCGCCGAGTTGGGCTATCCGACGGTGGCGTCCTGGGACCTTCCAGACGGTGACGGCACAGTCTTGGCGACGGGGGACAGCTTCATCAAGGATTCGCAGCGCCGAGCCGAGCTCGCCCGCGTCGCGGACCTCGTCGATATGGAGGGTGCGGCCTTTGCCCGTGTCGGCGCGCACTTCGGCGTTCCGGTTCGCTTGGTCAAAGTGGTCAGCGACAGCGCAGACGAGTCCGCGGTGGACTGGCCGGCGCGAGTCGACGCGGCCGCCCGGTTGCTGGGTGATTGGCTGGTCGAGGCCGTCACGGGGAGATAGCGGGCGGTCCTTTGAGGCCGATCCGGTGGCCATCGGGGTCGCCGACAATGGCGAACCGCTGTCGCCACGGCATGTCCGCGGGCTGTTTGATCAACGACCCGCCGGCCGCGTCGACACCGGCCGCCAGCTCGTCGACGCGAAGATCGGAGTCGACCTGCAGGTCGATCTGTGGTTCGCCTGAGGACGGCTGTGGCTCAGACTCGTCCCACCACGCGGCGAAACCGGTCGAGTGGAGGACGATCGTCACCCCGGTATCCACCGAGACCCACGCCTCGGCCGGCGAGGCGCCGGTGCGGTGGCGCGGGGTGAAGGCGATGCCCAGCCATTCGTAGAACGCGCGGCTCCGCTCAAGATCGGCGACGATGATGTTGACCTGGGTGACAGCGACCATGTTCCTCACCTTGATCCGGGGGGTCGCGAGTCAAACGGATGTCGAACCCCTACATCGGCTACGGTTCCCGACATTCACTACCGCTGCAACGGTAGTTGTTGTGGGAGAAGGTAGCTGTTCTGGCTCGGCGGTCAGAAACCGTCGTCGTCGAGGGGTGGCGGTGCGGCGCGGCGACGACCTTGAGCGGGTGGTGCAGTAGGGGCCGGTGGCCTCGCCTGCTGGGCCGGGCGCACCGCCGGGGGGCGTGGGCCGGACGGCCGCGTCGAGGCGTCTTCGTTGTCCAGGCGGACGCCACGGGCCATGGCACCTGCGGTCATGCGGTCGGCGTTGGGGCGGACCGCG
>DLKD01000006.1 GCA_002477755.1 Gordonia sp. UBA7599 | reverse complement strand
CTGGCGGGCGACCTCGAGGCCGATCTTGGCTCACCGGTCACCCTCCACGTCGATGTCGACCCCGCCCTTCTCGGCGGTGTCGTCGTCCGTGTCGGCAACGAGCAGATTGACGGCAGTATCGCGGGCAAGCTCGCCGCGGTACGCCGCGGCCTGCGCTGACCCCCGCTAGCCCAAACCCCACAACCCCACACGAAACCTTGATCGAGACCCGATCACCAGAGCCAGGAAGAGTAAGCACATGGCGGAGTTGACCATCTCCTCCGATGAGATTCGGAGCGCGCTGAGCACGTACACCAAGGAGGTGGACACGTCGGCCACCCGCGAGGAGGTGGGCACGGTCGTGGACACCGGCGACGGCATCGCCCACGTGAGCGGCCTGCCCGGCGCCATGGCGAACGAGCTGCTGGAGTTCCCCGGTGGCATCCGCGGCGTCGCACTGAACCTCGACCTCGACGCGGTCGGCGCGGTCATCCTGGGTGACTACGAGAACATCGAAGAGGGCCAAGAGGTCAAGCGGACCGGCAACGTGCTGTCGGTGCCGGTCGGTGACAACTTCCTCGGCCGTGTGATCGATCCTCTCGGTGCACCGATCGACGGCCTGGGCCCGATCGAGGCCGAGACCGACCGCGTCCTCGAGCTGCAGGCCGCCACGGTGCTGCAGCGCCAGCCCGTCGAGGAGTCGCTCGCGACCGGCATCAAGGCGATCGACGCCATGACGGCGATCGGCCGCGGCCAGCGCCAGCTGATCATCGGTGACCGCAAGACCGGCAAGACTGCGGTCTGCATCGACGCGATCCTGAACCAGAAGGACAACTGGAAGACCGGCGATCCGGAGAAGCAGGTCCGCTGCATCTACGTCGCCATCGGCCAGAAGGGCTCGACGATCGCCGGCGTCAAGACGGCACTCGAAGAGGCCGGCGCGATGGAGTACACGACCATCGTCGCGGCGCCCGCGTCGGACTCGGCCGGCTTCAAGTGGCTCGCCCCCTACACCGGCTCGGCCCTGGGCCAGCACTGGATGTACGCCGGCAAGCACGTCCTGATCGTGTTCGACGACCTGTCGAAGCAGGCCGAGGCCTACCGCGCGATCTCGCTGCTGCTGCGCCGCCCGCCGGGCCGCGAGGCATACCCCGGTGACGTCTTCTACTTGCACTCGCGTCTGCTGGAGCGTGCGGCGAAGCTCTCCGACGAGATGGGCGGCGGCTCGATGACCGCGCTGCCGATCATCGAGACCAAGGCCAACGACGTTTCGGCGTTCATCCCGACCAACGTCATCTCGATCACCGACGGCCAGGTGTTCCTCGAGTCCGACCTCTTCAACAAGGGCGTCCGCCCCGCCATCAACGTCGGCATCTCGGTGTCGCGCGTCGGTGGCGCCGCGCAGACCAAGGGCCTCAAGAAGGTCTCGGGATCCCTGCGCCTCGAGCTGGCCCAGTACCGCGAGCTGGAGGCCTTCTCGGCCTTCGCCTCCGACCTCGACGCGGCTTCCAAGGCCCAGCTTGAGCGCGGTGCCCGCTGGGTCGAGCTGCTCAAGCAGGACCAGTACAGCCCGGTCTCGGTCGAAGACCAGATCGTATCGCTGTACCTGTGCGGTGAGGGCTTCATGGACTCGGTGCCGGTGGGCGATATCCGCCGCTTCGAGGCCGAGTTGCTCGCCGACCTGCACCACAGCGCTGCCGGCGTCTACTCGAACATCGCCGGTGGCGGCGCTCTGTCCGACGACGACATTGCCGCACTGACCACGGCGACGAACAACTTCAAGGAGGGCTTCGTCGCCAGCGACGGCTCGCGGGTCGTCAACGACCCGGACGCGCCGGCCCTCAACGCCGACGACGTCGAGCCCGAGACCCTTCGGGTGACGAAGAAGAAGAAGTAGTCCGATGGCAACCATTCGGGAGCTGCGCTCGCGGATCCGGTCGATCCAGTCGACCAAGAAGATCACCAAGGCGCAGGAACTGATCGCGACCTCGCGGATCACCAAGGCGCAGGCCCGGGTGGCCGCCGCCCGGCCGTACGCGCAGGAGATCACCAAGGTGGTCACCACGCTCGCCGGTGCGTCGGTCTCGCTGGATTCGCCATTGCTCACGGCGCGGGAGAACCCCCGCCGGGCCGCGGTCCTGGTCGTCACCTCCGACAGCGGGCAGTGCGGCGGCTACAACTCCAACGTGTTGCGCGAGACCGAGGAACTGCTGGCCCTTCTGCGGTCGGAGGGCAAGGATCCGGTGCTCTACGTGATGGGCCGCAAGGGAGTGGGCTATTACACCTTCCGCAGCCGTCCGATCGTTGACAGCTGGACGGGCTTCTCCCAGCAGCCGGTATTCGCCGACGTCTCCGGTGCGGTCAAGCACCTGGTCGATGCCTTCCTGGCCGGATCGGGCGAGACCGTCGCCCACGACGGCGAGGACATCGAGGGCTTCGACGAACTGCACGTGGTCTACACGCGCTTCATCTCGATGCTGACGCAGCGTCCGACCGTCCGGCGGATGGCTCCCATCGACGTCGAGTTCGAGATCGAGCAGCTCAACATGGGGGAGGACATGCTCGACACCAACAGCGGTGCGGTCGTCGGACCCGAGATCGAGTTCGAGCCCGAGGCCAAGGAACTCTTGGACGCCCTGCTGCCGCGCTACGTCGCGTCACGGATCTTCGCGGCACTGCTGGAGTCGGCTGCGAGTGAGAACGCCGCCCGGCGCACCGCTATGAAGGCGGCGACTGACAACGCCACGGAGCTGGAGAAGAGCCTCTCGCGCGAGGCGAATGCGGCACGCCAGGCCCAGATCACCCAGGAAATCAGCGAGATCGTCGGTGGCGTCGAAGCCCTGGCGCACCACTGACACACGAACAACCGAGGAAAGTGAAGAAACCATGACTGCAGCAGTCACCGACTCCACCGCTGGTGCGGCTTCGGCAACCGCCGGTCGCGTCGCCCGGGTCATCGGGCCCGTCGTCGACGTCGAGTTCCCCCGGGGCGCCATCCCCGACCTGTTCAACGCCCTGCACGCGGAGATCACCCTCCCGTCGGTCGCCAAGACGCTGACCCTCGAGGTTGCCCAGCACCTGGGCGACAACGTGGTGCGAACCATTTCGATGCAGCCCACCGACGGTCTGGTCCGCGGTGCGGCCGTCACCGACACCGGCAAGCCGATCTCGGTGCCGGTCGGCGACGTCGTCAAGGGACACGTCTTCAACGCACTGGGCGACTGCCTCGACGCACCGGGCACCGGCCGCGACGGCGAGCAGTGGGGCATCCACCGCAAGCCCCCGGCCTTCGACCAGCTCGAGGGTAAGACCGAGATCCTCGAGACCGGCATCAAGGTCATCGACCTCCTGACCCCCTACGTCAAGGGCGGCAAGATCG
>DLKD01000003.1 GCA_002477755.1 Gordonia sp. UBA7599 | reverse complement strand
CCGGTGTTGGGCCGGCCGACGAAGCACACGAAGCCGGAGCGGAACTGCTCCTCGGCGTCAGGCATCGACGGGCTCCCCACGGCGATCGGTCCGGATGACCAGCGCCGACGGCGCAACCTCTGCCAGCGCCGCCAGCCCCTGGTCGTCGTCGGGACCAGCGACGAGGACGGCCGCCTCGAATCCGGTCGCACCGCTGGACAGGGCCGTCGCGACCGCGACCTGCAGCGCACTGAGCGTCAAGGACGTCAGCCCGACTGGAGCCCCGGCATAGGTGCGCCCGTCCAGATCGCGCACTGCCGCCCCGGAACCTGCTTGCGCGCGTCCCATCGCCCCGCGCGCCAGGGTCACCAGCTTCGCGTCGTCGGCTTCAAGCGGCGCCATTGTCGATCCCCCGTTTCCTCTCGGATCTCTCATGCTTGTCGTGTCTGTCATGCCGGTCGTGCCGTTCGCCGGCCGGTTCGTCGTCGGACTCCTCGGGCTCGATGCGCGTCACCACGACCGAAGTGATCCGCTGGCGACCCTGCCGGTTGGGCCCGCCCTCGGCGACGAGGTTCAGGCCGTGGCACTGTACCTGCGCACCGGGCAGCGGGACACGGCCCAGCACGAGGCCGACCAAGCCGCCGACGGTTTCCACATCGTCGTCGATGTCGATGTCAAAAAGTTCGCCGAGGTCCTCGACGGGCAGTCGCGACGAGACTCGGTACCCACCGTCGTCGAGCTCGGTGACCGGAGCGACCTCGTCGCGGTCGTATTCGTCGGCGATCTCCCCGACGATCTCCTCCAGCACATCCTCGATCGTCACCAGCCCGGCGATACCGCCGTATTCGTCGACGAGCATCGCCATGTGGTTGCGGGTGCGCTGCATATCGGCCAGCACACGGTCGAGGGTCTTGGAATCGGGGATGAACTGCGCCGGTCGCATCACGTCGGCGACGTCGACCGAGGCGGCGAGGCCGGCGATGGCGCGGCTGGTCACGTCCTTGAGGTAGACGACGCCCCGAATGTCGTCGGGGTTCTCCCCGATCACCGGCAAGCGCGAATGACCGGAGCGGATCGCGAGGCTGGCGGCCTGCGCAGCGTTCTTGTCCTGCTCGATCCACACCATCTCCGGGCGCGGCACCATGATCTCGCGCACGTGGGTGTCGGCCAAGTCGATGACCGACTGGATCATGCGGCGCTCGTCGTCTTCCACGACGCCACGTTCGGTCGCCATGTCGACGACCTCGCGCAGTTCGATCTCAGTGGCGAACGGGCCGTTGCGGAAGCCCTTGCCCGGGGTGACGGCGTTGCCGATGAGGATGAGCAGTCGTGTCAGCGGCTTCAGCAGGATGCCGATCGCCTGCAGGACGGGCGCGCTGACAATGCCGATCGTGTAGGCGTGCTGGCGGCCGAGGGTGCGCGGCCCGACGCCGACCGCGACGAAGGAGACCACCGTCATCAGCCCGATCGCGGCGAGCAGGCCCCACCCGCTGCCCCAGAGGCTGACCAGTGCGACGGCGGCGAACGCCGTTGCCGCGGTCTCGCAGATGACCCGGACGACGACGACCAGTGCCACATAGGTGGGGCGCTGCTCCAGAACTGCTTCCAGTCGGCGGGCGCCCCCGCGCCCCTGGCTGACCAGGTCGGCGACACGGGCCTGCGACGCGGTGGTGAGCGCTTCGTCGATCGCAGCGAACACCCCGCCCACGGGTGTCAGCGCGGCCGCCACCAGCAGGAAGACGACTTCAGACGGCACCGCGCTCAGTCCCCGTCCGGATCAAGCAGCCCGGTCTTGCGCAACAGGTCCTCGTCGCGCCGCGACTGCCGCTTCGACCGGTCGCGCAGCCGACGGTCGGAGTACCACTCGTCGAGGATCGCCGCCTGGAGGCCGAACATCTCGCGCTCCTCTTCCGGCTCGGCGTGGTCGTAGCCCAATAGGTGCAGCACGCCGTGCACCGTGAGCACCGCCAGTTCATGGTCGAACGAATGCCGCGCCTGCTTGGCCTGCGTCTTTGCGAACTCCGGACACAGCACGATGTCGCCGAGCGTGGCCGGGCCGGGCTCATCACCGGACTGGCGTGAACCGGGCGTGAGCTCGTCCATCGGGAAGCTCATCACGTCGGTGGGGCCGGGCAGGTCCATCCACCGCATGTGCAGGTCGGCCATCGTGTCGAGGTCGACGCAGATCACCGACAGTTCCGCACCGGGATGCACATCCATCCGATCGA
The DNA here is from genome assembly GCA_002477755.1 of Gordonia sp. UBA7599. Taxonomy (GTDB): domain Bacteria; phylum Actinomycetota; class Actinomycetes; order Mycobacteriales; family Mycobacteriaceae; genus Gordonia. The sequence continues at coordinate 1,656 of DLKD01000003.1, read as the reverse complement.
TGGCGAACCGCGCCGCATCGAGGACGAGGTCGACCGGGACGTCGATGCCCGACTCGTTGGCCAGTTCGATGCTCACCGGCGCTCCCGTCCTCCGGACCGACGCTGGGCCCGGGTGCCGCCACCGCTGTTCTCGTCGCGGTCGTACGCGTCGACGATGTTCGCGACCAGGCGGTGGCGGACCACATCGGCGCTGGTCAGACGGGAGAAGTGGATGTCGTCGATCCCCTCGAGGATGCGGGTGGCAGCGTGTAGGCCGCTCTCCGCACCGCCGGGCAGGTCGATCTGACTGGTATCGCCGGTGACAACGATCTTCGACCCGAACCCAAGGCGCGTGAGGAACATCTTCATCTGTTCGCCAGTGGTGTTCTGCGCCTCGTCGAGGATGATGAACGAGTCGTTCAGGGAACGGCCTCGCATGAATGCCAGCGGGGCGACTTCGATGACCCCGGCGGCCAGCAGCTTGGGGATCGCCTCGGGGTCCATCATGTCGTGCAGCGCGTCGTAGAGCGGCCGCAGATAAGGGTCGATCTTCTCGCTGAGTGTGCCCGGCAGGAAGCCCAAACGCTCGCCCGCCTCCACGGCAGGCCGCGTCAAGATGATGCGGGTGACCTCCTTGGCCTGCAGCGCTGCTACCGCTTTGGCCATCGCCAGGTAGGTCTTGCCGGTGCCAGCCGGCCCCAGCCCGAACACGATGGTGTTCGCGTCGATCGCGTCGACGTAGCGCTTCTGGTTCAGCGTCTTGGGTCGGATCGTCTTGCCGCGTCGGGAGATGATGTCCAGACTCAGCACCTGCGCCGGCGACTCCGCGGTCGGGTCGGCGAGCATCGCAACCGACCGCCGTACGGTGTCGGGCGTCAGGGGCGTGCCGCGCCCCACTACGTCGAGGAGTTCGGCGACCACGCGATCGGCCGTCGCCACATCGGCGACGCTGCCGGCGAGGGTGATGCGGTTGCCGCGGACGTGGATGTCGGCATCGAGGACTTCCTCGAGGACCCGCAGGTTCACATCGCCGGTGCCGAGCAATCCGATGATCCGCTCAGGCGCCACCTCCACCACCGTCTCGGCATGGGGTTGATCGGCTTGCGTCACGTGCGACATCACTCCTTCTTGTTGGCTATGTCCCAGTGTATCCGCGAACGACAACCAAATTCCCAATGAGCGAAGCGAGCGGCCGAATCATCACACACCCAGTGAGCGCAGCGTCTGCCGAGTGCAGGCGCTGCGTGGATCGACGAACGCGTCGTGCCCCTCCCCTGGCACGACGACCAGTTCGGCCGATTGACCACGCGCACTCACGGCCTCGACGTAGCGGCGGCTCGATTCCACCGGCACCGCCGCGTCATCGCCGGCGTGGATTGCGACGACCCGCGCGTCGAATACCGGTGCCAGGATCGGCGACGCCTGCGCGTACCGCTCGGGGATCTCGTCGTAGTGCCGTCCCATCAGGTTGCGCGGGGTCGGCCGGTTGCGGGCGCGCGGGTCGGTCAGGTCCAGGACCGCCGATTGCGCGACGACGCGGGTGATGCGGGTCCGCCGGGTCCGTCCGGACAGGGCCGCCGACGCCCAGACCGCGAGCAACCCGCCGGCCGAGTGGCCCACGACCGCAACGTCGTCGACGTCGAGCCGGCCGGCCAGGTCGGCGGGCAGGAAGATCAT
>DLKD01000081.1 GCA_002477755.1 Gordonia sp. UBA7599 | reverse complement strand
TTTTCGACCGGAGCCGACAGCTTGTCCCCCTCAGGGATCTGGAAAGCGGCAACGAGAGAGCGGTGGACGGCATCGATGATCGCGATCTCCTCGTCGACGGACCACTTGCGGCGGACTTCGATCAGCGCGTGAGGCATAGCGAGAAGCTACGTTCGCAGACGCGATCCCACAATCGCTTTTGGACTCGCTCGGTGCGTAACGGGGCTCGCTCGGCGTGGTTTCGGGCTCGGTCGGCGTGGTTTCGGGCTCGCTCGGTGCGTAACGGGGCTCGCTCGGCGTGGTTTCGGGCTCGCTCGGCGTGGTTTCGGGCTCGGTCGGCGTGGTTTCGGGCTCGCTCGGTCAAATAGCGAACCGCCGCGCCCTACGAGAGGACGCGGCGGTTCGGTAAAGCTCGATCGGTCAGTGCTTCTCCGGGCCCCAGTGGTATTCGAAGACCAGTCCGGCCGCGGTGACGACGATCATCCCGGCGGCGGCGAGCGCGAACCAGATGTTGCGCGTCGCGAAGCCGAGAGCGAACAGCGCGGCACCAGCGGCAATCAGGATCGGCCACCAACTGTGCGGGCTGAAGAAGCCCAGCTCACCGGCACCATCTTCGATCTCCGCCTCGTCATAGTCCTCCGGGCGGATCTCGACACGGCGAGCCACGAACCGGAAGTAGGTGCCGATGATGAGGGTCAGGCCACCCGAGAAGTAGAACGCCGTCGCACCGGCCCACTCAACACCCTTGGACGACATGGCGGTGAGCACCGTGTAGACGACCGCACCGATCAGGAAGAAGGCGGTCAGCAGCTCGAAGATTCGGGCTTCGATCTTCATCTAGGACACTCCCGTCGATCGCGGCGTGCAGTTGGGCAGTTTGGTATTCCAGGTGTCTCCGAGGTGCTTCGGAGTGTCCCCGCCAGTTGCGCGGCGGGTCTCGAACGGGACGGTGGTGACCGATACCGGCACCTGGCAGATCGCCTCGAGTGCCGCGGCGTTGGTCAGCCCCTGGTTCTCGCGGAGCGCGACGTAGCGGGCAAAGTCCTCGGCGCTCACCACGCGGATCTCGAAGTTCATCATCGCGTGGTAGGTGCCGCACATCTCCGCGCAGCGACCGACGAACGCGCCCGGACGCTCGATCTTCTCGATCTGGAACCGCGGATCGGTGTGGTTCTGCTTCGGGAAGGGCATGACATCACGCTTGTACAGGAACTCGGGCACCCAGAAGGAGTGCACGACGTCGGCCGCAGCGAGATTGAACTCAATGCGCTTGCCGACCGGCAGGACCAGGATCGGGATCTCGGTGGGAGTACCGAGAGTCTCGATCTTGGAGAACTTCAGGTAGTCGCGGATGTCGTCACTGCGGCCACCGGCGGGCAGCGGCAACTCGTGGCCGTGCTCGACCTCGCGCTGTGCCTGCAGGTCGAAGGGACTGCCCTGGACCGCGTAGTTCTTGTATGAGCCGTCGTCCTGGCGGATCTTGTCGTAGCCGAACTTCCAGTTCCATTGGAAGGCGGTGACATCGACGACGACATCGGGGTTGTCGGTCTTGCTCTCGACCTTGTTCTCGACAACGACCGTGAAGTAGAAGAGCACAGCGATCGCGAGGAACGGCAGCGTGATGAGCACGAGCTCGACGGGCATGTTGTAGGCCGTCTGCCGCGGGAACGAGTCCTGGCCGTCGCGGTGGCGGTGGAACGTGATCGTGATGAAGATCGCCATCCACACCATGAAGCCGACGATCAGCGACGCGATGACGGCCCACGTCCACAGGTGCCCCATGGTCTTGGCCTCGGGCGTCACGCCGGTGGGCCAGCCGAATCGGAGCACCTCGCGGGGCCCGCAACCGGTCATGACCAGCGTGGCGAGGCCCAACGCGACCACCAGGCCGAACCGCTTGACCTTCCGCGATGCGGTCGCGGCGCCGTGCGCCGAGGACCGTTCACCCTGTGTCAATTTCATGCCTTCCTGCTCACCCGGAGGCCTTGGGACCCGTGGTCCGGCAGCGCCCAAATTCCACGCAACATGACTGCAAGACAATTCTTGCATCTAGTACTACGCAGCGTAGACCAACCCGCCCAAACTGTTGCGATTGGGGCGGGTCGTATTGGGCGAGTCGGTGCTATCGGGCTTGCTACGGCATACTCGACTCGACGTTTTGATCGGCGGGGCGCATGTGCCGCCGCAGAAAGTGGGGCGAGAACACCGTGTGTGGATTGCTGGGTCTGCTGACCTCCGACGCATCGGCGGCCGACGCCGTCGACCTCGTCGCGTCGGCGTCGCATTGCATGCGGCACCGCGGACCCGACGAAGCGGGTACCTGGCACGACGCCGATCTCGTCGTCGGCTTCAACCGCCTGTCGATCATCGACATCGAGCATTCGCACCAACCGCTGCGCTGGGGGCCCGCGGAGGCACCCGACCGCTATGCCCTGGTCTTCAACGGCGAGATCTACAACTACGTCGAGCTCCGTGAGCAGCTGATCGCCGAGTTCGATGCCCCGATGCGCACCGAGGGTGACTCGGAGACCATCGTCGCGGCCTTCCACTACTGGGGCTCCGAGGCGGTGGAGCGGCTGCGCGGCATGTTCGCCTTCGCCATCTGGGATACGCAGACGCGAAACCTCTTCCTCGCCCGCGATCCGTTCGGCATCAAACCGCTGTTCCTTACCACCGGCCCGCGGGGCACGGCCTTTGGCAGCGAGAAGAAGAGCATCCTGGACCTCCTCGACCGGCTCGGGCTCGACGCCGAGCTGGACCACCGCGCTCTCGAGCACTACATCGAGCTGCAGTACGTCCCCGAGCCGGAGACACTGCACCGCAGCATCGGGCGCCTCGAGTCCGGGTGCTACGCCACCCTGTCCCCCGGTCAGCCGCCGGCCGTCACCCGCTACTTCAATCCGCGCTTCGACGTGCGACCGTTCACCGCCGACACCCGCCAGTCGCGAATCGACGAGATCACCGAGGTCCTGCGCGACTCGGTCGCCAAGCACATGCGTGCCGACGTCACCGTCGGCTCGTTCCTCTCCGGCGGAATCGATTCGACGTTGGTCGCCGCCCTGGCCCGCCAGCACAACCCCGACCTCATCACCATCACGACCGGCTTCGCGCGCGACGGATACTCCGAGATCGACGTCGCCGCCGAAACCGCCGAGGCGATCGGGGTGCGCCACGAGATCAAGGTCGTGAGCCCGCAGGAGTTCATCGACGCCATCCCCGAGATCGTGTGGTACCTCGACGACCCGGTCGCCGATCCGGCTCTGGTCCCCCTCTACTTCCTCGCCAAGGAGGCGCGCAAGCACGTCAAGGTCGTGCTCTCCGGCGAGGGCGCCGATGAGTTGTTCGGCGGCTACACCATCTACAGGGAGCCCCTGTCGCTGGCGGCCTTCGACAAGCTGCCGAAGTCTGCGCGACGCGCGGCCGGGCGCCTGTCCGACCGGATCCCCGAGGGCACCCGCGGAAAGAGCCTGCTGCACCGAGGTTCGATGTCGCTCGAGGAGCGCTACTACGGCAACGCCCGCAGCTTCGACGATGCCCGGCTGCAGCAAGTGCTGCGGGACTACCGCCCGGAGTGGACCCACACCGATGTCACCGCCCCCATCTACGCCGAATCGGTGGAGTGGGACCCGGTGGCCCGCATGCAGCACCTCGACCTGTTCACGTGGTTGCGCGGTGACATCCTGGTCAAGGCCGACAAGATGACCATGGCCAACTCCCTGGAACTGCGCGTCCCCTTCCTCGACAACGAGGTGTGGCGCGTCGCATCGGCGCTACCGGCCGACGAGAAGATCGCCCACGGCACCACCAAGTACGCGTTGCGCAGGGCGATCGAGGAGATCATCCCGGCGCACGTGCTGCACCGCCGCAAGTTGGGTTTCCCGGTGCCGATCCGCCTGTGGCTGGCGGAGACCGAGATGTACGACTGGGCGCACCAGGTCATCGAGAACTCGCAGGCCGATCACCTGATCAACAAGCAGTTCGTGCTGCAGATGCTGAACGAGCACCGCGACGGCGTCGTCGACAACAGCCGCCGCCTCTGGAACGTGCTGGTCTTCATGGTGTGGCACGGGATCTTCGTCGAGCAGTCGATCGTGCCGCTCATCGAGGACCACACTTACCCGGTGCGGCTCTGACCGCAGCGCCCCCTGGGCGCTGACCTACGCGAATAGCGCGGCGATCTCGGCTGCCGCTTGATCCCCGTACGCCCGCGCGAGGCGCTCCGCTGCAGCGGCGGTATCCCACGACCAGCCCTGAGTCGAATCGCATTCCAGGACCAGCGCGGCGACCATCGAGCCCAGCTGCGCGGCGCGTTCGAACGAGAGCCCGCCCTCGAGTGCGGAAAGGAATCCGGCCCGGAAGCCATCGCCGACACCGGTCGGGTCGACGGGGTTGTGCACCGGCACGACGTCGACGTGGATCGTCGCGCTGCCATCGGATGGCACGATGTCGACGCCCTTCTCGCTGAGCGTGGTGATCCGGACCCCGACCAGCTTGGCGACATCGTCGGCCGACAGACCGGTCTTCTGCTGCAGCAGGCCCCACTCGTACTCGTTGGTGAACAGGTACTTGGCGCCGACGATCAGCTCACGCGCGGTGTCGCCGTCGAGGCGGGCCAGCTGCTGGCTCGGGTCGGCCGCGAAGGCGATGCCGCCGTCGCGGCAGGCCTTGGTGTGGTTGACCATCGCGCCCGGGTCGTCGGCACCGATCAACACCAGGTCGGGGCGGCCGATCTCGTCGAGGACGGCGGCCAGGTCGATCTCGCTCGCCCGCGACATCGCGCCAGCATAGAAAGTGGCGAGCTGCGCGAGCGTCTCGTCGGTGGTGCACATGAACCGTGCCGTGTGTGCGGTGTCGAAGACTCGCACGCCGGCGCAGTCGACGCCGTGTTCGGTGAGCCAGGCGCGGTACTCGGCGAAATCCGAGCCGGCCGCGGCGACGAGCTTCGGCGCGCCACCGAGGGCCCCGATCGCGTAGGCGATGTTCCCGCCGACACCGCCGCGGCGGACGACGAGGTCCTCGACGAGGAAGCTCAGCGAGAGGTGTTCGAGCTGGTCGGCGAGCAACTGCTCGGAGAACTTGCCCGGGAACTTCATCAAATGGTCGGTCGCCAACGACCCGCACACCGCAATAGTCACGCGGGTCACGGTACCGAACGGCTGACCGGGGATACCAAAAGGGGCGGTGGACGCCTGTCGTGGCCGTCCACCGCCCCTCTCGGGTTGGGTCTGCTCAGTTGAACGAGTCGCCGCAGGCGCAGCTGCCCGTCGCATTGGGGTTGTCGATGGTGAACCCCTGCTTCTCGATGGAGTCGACGAAGTCGATGGTCGCGCCCTGCACGTACGGCGCGCTCATGCGGTCGACGGCCAGCCGGACGCCGCCGAAATCACTCACGACGTCCCCGTCGAGCGAGCGGTCGTCGAAGAAGAGCTGGTAGCGCAGCCCTGCGCAGCCACCCGGTTGCACGGCGATGCGCAGCGCCAGGTCGTCGCGGCCCTCCTGGTCGAGCAGCGCTTTGGCCTTGGCGGCCGCCGAGTCCGTGAGGATGACGCCGGTGTCGGCGCTGGTGTCGGTCTCGTTGGAAACGGTCATTGGATGACTCCCTTATCGTCAGGTCGCTCGTAACAACGGTACTCCATGCGTGGAAATTCCCGCGATCTGGCAATAGTCCCCCGCATGTGCCGCGGTACTACTCGACCACTGCGGCGACAAGAGCGGCCAGGGAGGCGAGAGAGGCCTCAGCGTCGTGCAGCGCTGCCTCGAGCCCCACGTGGTCGACGAGACTCTCGATGACGTCGAGACCCAACTCCTCGCGCAGGGCCCGGCCTGCTGGGACAGCGTCACCGACCAACGCAATCACCTGCGCGTGCGGTGGCGCGGCGGCGGCAACCCGGGCGACGACCTTTCCCCGCGGCGTCTGATCGTCGAGACGCCCCTCCCCGGTGATGACCACATCGGCGGCCTCCAGAGCCGCGCGCAACCCGGTGATCTGCGCGACCAGGTCGGCGCCGGACGCACGGTGCGCACCGAGGGACAGCAGGGCCGCGCCGATCCCGCCGGCCGCCCCGGCCCCTGGTTCAGCGGTGACCGCGCGCCCGGCAAACCGGTCGAGCTCGGCACCAATCCCTGCCAACCGCGCCGCCAGGATCTCAACGGTGGGCGGGTCCGCACCCTTCTGCGGCGCGAATACCGCGGCCGCGCCGGCGGGCCCGTTGAGGGGATTGTCGACATCGGTCGCGGCGACGACCTCCACCCCCGCCAGTGAGTGCGCCGCACCGCGGGGTCCGCCGAGTGCCTCGAGCAGGCCGGCACCACCGTCAGTGGTGGCCGAGCCGCCGAGCCCGACGACCAACCGACGCACCGGATCGGCCTCGACGACGGCGGCGATGAGTTCGCCGAGTCCGGTACTGCTCGCCCGCACTGCGCTGTCCACGGTGGGCACGCCCACAAGATGCAGTCCGCAAGCCTGTGCCGACTCGACGTAGGCGGTGTCCCCGTCGACGCGCCACCGCGCGGTCACCGGGTCACCGAGGGGACCGGCTACGGTCGTCGCGCGGACTACCCCGGTACCGGCAAGACAGTCGATGAATCCCGGCCCGCCGTCGGATTGCGGCGCAGCCACGACGATGTCGTGCGGCCGCGCCGACGACCAGCCGCGGGCAATCGCGGCAGCAGCCCCGGCCGCGGTCAGCGTCGTGCCGAAGCTGTCGGGTGCCACGACGACGCGCAGAGTCATGATCAGCCAGTGTAAATGGGCCCCTACCCGTCGCCCGGTCGTACAGCGACGACACGCTGACCGCGGGGGACGAGTGGGCCCCGGCCCCGCGCGGCCGCGTCGATCGCCTAGGCTCGCAAGGGTGAAAATGCCGTGGCAGCGCGACGCCGAGGACGCCGGCGCAGAGATCGTCGAGACCGACGTCGACGATGCAGTGAACTCCGAGTCCACCCGTCGATCCGGGTACACCGAGGGCAAGGGCCGACCGACGCCGAAGCGGCGTGACGCGGAGAAGAAGCGCGGTCCGGTCGCACCCCCGCCGATGACGCGCGCAGAGGCACGGGCACGGCGCAAAGAGATGCGCACCACCATGTCGAAGGAAGAGCAGAAGGAGGCGCGCGCCAAGCAGCGCGCACTGCGCAACGAGGTCCGCGAGCGCCGCATGGCCGGCGAGGAGGATTACCTCCTCCCCAAGGACCGCGGGCCGGTGCGCCGCTACGTGCGCAACATCGTCGACTCGCGGCGGAACTTCGCCGGGCTGTTCACGCCGCTGGCGCTCGTGTTCATCGTCCTCGTGTACGCGCTTCCGCAGTACTCAGCCCTGGTCAGCATCGCCCTGCTGCTGTTCGTCGTGATGGTCGTCGTCGATTGCGTGTACGTGGGGAAGATGGTCAACAAACGCGTCGCGGAACGCTTCCCCGATTCCACCGACGGCGGCTTCAAACTCGGGTGGTATGCGGCGTCGCGCACCCTGCAGATGCGCAAACTGCGAGTGCCCAAGCCACAGGTCGAGCGCGGCGAAGCGGTCTGACCGCCCATGCGAACACTGGTCCTGGGCGGCGTCCGGTCGGGGAAGTCTGCACACGCAGAGAGTCTGTTGGCCGGCCTGGGGACCGTCCGCTATGTGGCCACCGGACCGATCGCCGTCGACGACGATGAGTGGGCCGCACGTGTGGCCGAGCACCGAGCGCGCCGGGCCGAGGCGTACGAGACCGTTGAGACGACCGATGCTGCGGCGGCGCTGCGCGCGCGCCCCGACGTCGCGGCACTGGTCGACGACCTTGGCAACTGGGTCGCGGCCCTCGTGGACTGGGAGGGCCCGGCCGATGACACTGCGTTCGACGAGGCGCTGGCGCAACTGTGCGCGGCGCTGCGCGAACACCGCGCCGACATCGTCGTCGTCTCCCCTGAGGTGGGCCTCTCGGTTGTCCCCGAGACCAGTGCCGGGCGCCGTTTCCAGGACTTGATGGGACGGGTGAACCAAGCCGTCGCCGAAGCGGTCGACGAGACCGTTCTCCTCGTCGCAGGCCGCGTGGTCGCGCTCACCGATTCTCCGACACCGCGTGTGCAGACGGTCGCGGCCACTGGGGCGTCTGTCTTCCCTACCGACACTGCCGCGCCCGTAGACGAGGCTGTCGCCGCAGCCGTCGTCACCCCCGCGACCACCGTCGCATCACCGGTGACCGTCGACCCCACCGACGCGGAGGTCTTCGCGCCGATCGAGCCGCCGGACTCCGGTGCCGCCACCGCTGCGCGGATCCGCCAGACGACGCTGACCAAGCCCCCCGGGTCACTCGGCCGCCTCGAGGACCTCGGAAACTGGATCAGCGCCTGCCAGGGCACGTGTCCACCCAAGCCAATCACGTCGCCGACCGTTGTCGTGTTCGCCGGCGACCACGGCGTCGCCGGACCCGACACCGAGGGAGGCAGCGTCTCAGCCTTCCCGCAGGTGGTCACCGAGCAGATGGTGGCCAACTTCATCGCCGGCGGGGCCGCGGTCAATGTCCTGGCCCGACGCGCGGGCGCCGCGGTGCGCGTCGAGGACATCGCCGTCATCACCGACACCGCGCCTGCGGTGTCGCGGTACAAGGTCTGCCGCGGCAGCAACGACCTGCGAGTCACCGACGCGATCACGCTCGCCGAAGCCCGGCAGGCGGTTGCCGCCGGACGGGCCATCACCGACGAGCTGGTCGATTCCGGCGTCGACCTGCTTATCGCCGGTGACATGGGCATCGGGAACACCACTCCCGCCGCGATCCTCGTCGGACTGCTGGCCCACGACGAACCGGTCGTCGTGGTCGGGCGCGGCACCGGGATCGACGATGCGGGGTGGATCCGCAAGACCGCCGCCATCCGCGACGGTATGTGGCGCGGTCGCCACCTCGTCGACGATCCGCTGTCGCTGGTGGCCGCGGTCGGCGGCGCCGATTTCGCCGCCATGGCCGGATTCCTCGCCCAGGCGGCCGTGCGGCGCACACCGGTCATCCTCGACGGCGTCGTGGTGACCGCTGCGGCACTGGTTGCCGATGAGTTGGCGCCGGGTGCCGTCGATTGGTGGCGCGCCGGTCACATGTCGACCGAGCCCGCACATGCAATCGCGTTGCGCCGCCTCGGGCTGACACCGCTGCTCGAACTGGACATGCGCCTCGGTGAGGCCAGCGGCGCCCTCGCCGCCCTCCCCCTGGTCACAGTGGCTACCGACATCCTCGCGACGATGGCCACCTTCGGCGAGGCAGGGGTCAGTGACGCCTGACACCCTGCGGCTGGCCCTGTCGTGGCTCACCGTGGCACCGGTCGGCGAGCCGCGCACCGAGATCGACCGGCAAGCAGGCGGCGCGGTGATCACGGCGGTGCCCCTGGTGGGCGTCCTGCTCGGCGGTCTGGCCGCTGCCGCGGCCTTCGGGTTGTCGCACACCCGTGCCACCGATCTGATGATCGGGGTGCTGGTCATCGCACTGCTGGCACTTCTGACCCGCGGTATGCACCTCGACGGCCTGGCCGACACCGCCGACGGCCTCGGCTGCTACGGCGATCCACAACGGGTCCGAGAGGTCATGCGCGACGGATCGGCCGGCCCGTTCGGCGTAGCCGCCCTGGTTGTGGTCATCCTGATCGGCACGGTGTCGGTGGCCGCGCTGGTCGCCGAGAATTCCTGGTACGCGATCGCGTTCGCCGTCGCGGTGAGCCGCGTCGCCGCGGTGATCGGGTGCCGCGCAGGATTGGCACCCGCCGATACCACCGGCTTCGGTGCCCTCGTCGCGGGCACGCAGCGCTGGGCCATCCCGGTGTGGATCGTGGTAGCCGCAGCGGCGGCCTATCCGCTCGGGTGGCATGGGTACGCCGCAATCGGCGTCGTAGTCGTCGGCGCGTGGGCGTTCACCGCGCACTGCGCGCGCCGGATCGGCGGGATTACCGGTGACGTCCTGGGTGCGGCGATCGAACTGGCGGGTATCGCCGCACTGCTCGCACTGACCCTCTGAGTCTCGTGCCAACCGGATGAGACCGGCGGCTACGCCGGTGTGACCGCCTCGACCGGAGCCGGGTACAGCTCGGTCATCCAGCCGTGGGTATCGGCGAACGTGCCGCGCTGGATGCCGGTCAGGGTGTCGCGCATCGCCATGGTGACCTCGCCGGGCTCCCCGTTTCCGATCAGATAGTCCTCGGACTCGCCGCGCACACGCCCGACCGGCGTGATGACCGCCGCGGTACCGCAGGCGAAGACCTCGGTGACCGCGCCGTCGGCGACACCGGTTTTCAGTTCGTCGATGCTGATGCGCCGCTCTTCGACGGCGAACCCGGCATCCAGAGCCAGCTGCAACAACGAGTCACGGGTGATGCCTGGTAGCAACGACCCGGTGAGCTCGGGGGTCACCAGGCGCGCGTCGGCGCCGGAGCCGAAGACGAAGAACAGGTTCATCCCGCCCATCTCCTCGATATAGCGGCGCTCCGCAGCGTCGAGCCAGACGACCTGGTCGCAACCGTGCTCGGTCGCCTGCGCTTGGGCGACAAAGGCGGCCGCATAGTTGCCGCCACACTTGGCAAACCCGGTGCCGCCGGGGGCAGCGCGGACGTATTCGCGCGAGAGCCAGACCGTGACGGGTCGGATCCCGCCGGAGAAGTACGGTCCGGCCGGCGAGGCGATCACCGCGTAGCGGTACTCCCCCGACGGCGCGTTGACGCCGAGCCCGGCCTGCGACGCGAACATGAAGGGGCGCAGGTACAGCGCCGCTTCGCCGCCGGCCTCCGGCACCCAGCCGTGGTCGAAGGCGAGAAGCTCGCGCAGCGAATTGATGAAGTCCTCGGTCGGCAGCGGCGGCATCGCCAGCCGCTCCGCGGAGCGCTGCAACCGTTCGGCATTCGCGGTGGGACGGAACGCGGCGATCGAGCCATCCGGCTGCCGGTAGGCCTTGAGGCCCTCGAAGACCTCCTGCCCGTAGTGCAGGACCATCGCCGACGGGTCCAGTGCGATCGGTCCGTACGGCTTGACCTGCGCATTGTGCCAGCCGCGCTCGCGGTCGTAGTCCACCATCACCATGTGGTCGGTGAAGTACTTGCCGAATCCGGGCGCCTCGTGGATCTCGGCGACTCGGGACGCGGGCACGGCGTGCGGATGCAGCGTACGGGTGAACTCCAAGGTCATGGACCAAGGGTACCGGTCGGCCGCAAGCGGATTGTCACCCGCTCGGGGCTGCTCAGACGTGCGATTCGACGAAGGGCGGCAGGACCACTTCGCAGGGCAGCGCGCGCCCGCGGACGTCGACGACGACGGTGTCGCCCTTCGTCACACCCGACGCGGTGTCGAGCAACGCCAGGGCGATACCGACCTGTGCGGTGGGCGAGAAGGTGCCCGATGTGCAGACCCCGATCTGCTCGCCACCCTCCGAACCCAGTACTGCACAACCCTCGCGCGGAATGCCGCGTCCGGTCGCGCGCAGGCCGTACAGGCGTCGGACCGGCCCGTCGGCCTTCTCTGCGACCAACGCGTCGCGGCCGAAGAATGCGGGCTTGTCCCACCCGACGGCCCATCCGGTGCGCGCCTGGTTGGGGGTGATCTCGGTGCTCAGCTCATGTCCGTGCAGCGCGTAGCCCATCTCGGTGCGCAACGTGTCGCGGGCCCCGAGACCGGCTGGCAGCCCATCGCGGGCGGTGACCTCGGCGAGTAGCGCCGCGAATACCGCCGGGGTGTCGGCCCAGCGAGGCAGCACCTCGTACCCGTGCTCACCGGTGTAGCCGGTGCGGCACACACGGACCGGATACGACTCCCTGTCGACGACCAGCTCCGCATCGGCGTACGCCATGTACTCCATGTCGGTGGGCAGGTTCAGCGCCGCCAACACTTCCGCCGAGCGCGGCCCCTGCACGGCCAGCACGCCGTAGTCGCGGTGTTGGTCGGTGATCTCGATCCCCGCGGGCGCGACCGCCTGCAGGGCGGCCACAACCGTGGCCGTGTTGGCCGCATTGGGGACGAGGAAGACCTCGTCGTCGGAGACGAGGTAGGCGATCAGATCGTCGACGACGCCACCCGTCTCGCTGCAGCACATCGTGTACTGCGCCTTGCCCGGGGCGATCTTGCCCAGGTCGTTGCTCAATGTCGCGTTGCAGAACTGCGCCGCACCGGGCCCCGCGACCAACGCCTTCCCGAGGTGGCTGACGTCGAAAATGCCCACGGCGTTGCGCACCGCATTGTGTTCGGCGACGGTGCCGGAGTACGACACCGGCATGTTCCAACCGCCGAAAGCGGCGAACGTCGCCCCCAATTCGCGGTGCTGCTCGGTCAGGGGTCCGTCAAGGAGGTCGGTGGTGTCGGCCATGCAGCAAAGACTAGCCCCAGCGCGACACCGGATCTGTGGCAGAGTTGATCGACGTGAGCAACTCTGACACCGCCGACCGGGTCCGCGGCCCGGAATTCGAACTCGCCACCTCCATCGCCCGCGTCGACACCGCGCTCCTCATCGGGCTCAACCAGGGCGACGGCGAAGTGCCGACGCTCGTGATCGGCGACGGAATCGTCGACGATGCGCTTGCAGAGGCTCTCGAGACCGGGCTCGTCGCACTCGGTGCAACGGGCAAACACGGCGAGATCACCCGAATCCCTGCGCCGAGCGGACTCGGCGTCGACATCGTCGTCGCCGTCGGCCTGGGCGCACTTGAGGACTCCGGCGCCGCCGATGCCGGCGAGACCGACGCACACAGCGCCGCCGCGGAATCGCTGCGGCAGGCCGCCGGGATCGCGGCCCGCGAGTTGAAGGGCCATGCCACAGTCGCGACGACGTTGTCGTCACTGGCCATCGGGCCGGTCGTCGAAGGCCTGTTCCTCGGTGCCTACCGGTTCGAGCTGTTCCGCTCCGATTCCGGCGACTCGAAGAAGTCCGACGCGGTCGCGGTGCCGACCAAGGTGCACCTCCTGGTGGAGACCCGCAACGCCGACGCCAAGGCTGAGCTCGCACATGCGGTGGCCGTCGCCGACTCCGTCGCGATCGCCCGGGATTTCGTCAACACCCCGCCCAGCCACCTCTACCCAGAGGAGTTCGCGGCACGCGCGGCCGCATTGGGACGCAAGTACGGCCTCTCCGTCGAAGTCCTCGACGACATCGCACTGGAGCAGCAGGGCTACGGCGGAATCATCGGGGTGGGCAAGGGCAGTTCCCGCAAACCGCGACTGGTCCGCTTGGCGCACACCGGCGCCAAGGACGCCAAGTCGGTAGCCCTCGTCGGGAAGGGCATCACCTTCGATACCGGTGGTATCTCGATCAAGCCGGCGGCCGGCATGGACCTGATGACGTCGGACATGGGCGGCGCGGCCGCGGTCATCGCGACGACGATCGCCGCGGCGCGTCTGGGCGTCGGGGTATCCGTTACGGCTACCGTGCCCATGGCCGAGAACATGCCGTCGAGCACCGCCCAGCGCCCCGGCGACGTGCTGACGCAGTACGGCGGCAAGACCATCGAAGTCCTCAACACCGACGCCGAGGGCCGTCTGATCCTGGCCGACGCCATCGTCCGGGCACTCGAGGACGACCCCGACTACCTCATCGACACTGCCACCCTGACCGGCGCGCAAATGGTCGCCCTGGGCACCCGGACGCCCGGCGTGATGGGCACGCGGGAGTTCCGCGACCTCGTCGCGGAACGCTCACGCGCCGTGGGCGAGAACGGCTGGGCGATGCCGCTGCCCACAGAACTGCGCGCCGACCTCAGCTCACGCGTGGCCGACATGGCGAACGTGACCGCGCACAAGTACGGCGGGATGCTGTCGGCCGCGACCTACCTCAAGGAGTTCGTCCCCGCCGGTCAGGCTTGGGTGCACGTCGATATCGCCGGGCCGGCGTTCAATTCCGGTGGCCCGTGGGGATACACCCCCAAGGGCGGGACCGGAGTGCCCGTGCGGAGTCTGATCGCAGTGATCGAGCGCATCGCCGAGACCGGGTAGACCCACGCCTGTAGGGTTAGACCGGCGGGCTCATCATCCCTGTCCGCACCGCCCCGGCGAACGCCCCACCAACCGCGTCCGACCAGCGATAACCACTATTTCGAGGAGCGACAAGCAATGGCCTTCTCCGTCCAGATGCCCGCGTTGGGTGAAAGCGTCACCGAAGGAACCGTCACCCGGTGGCTGAAGGCGGAGGGCGACACCGTCGCCGTAGACGAGCCGCTGCTGGAAGTCTCCACCGACAAGGTCGACACCGAGATCCCCTCGCCGGTGGCGGGGGTGCTCGAGGAGATCTTGGTTCAGGAGGACGACACGGTCCCAGTCGGTGCCGATCTCGCGGTCATCGGTGACGGTTCCGGTGGCGGCGACCAGGAGCAGGCTCCAGCGGCCGAGGAGGAGCCCGCCGAAGCACCGGCGGACAACTCGGGCCAAAGCGGTGACGGCGACGCGATCGACGACGCCCAGGACGCGAACGAGGTCGCGCAGGCCGGGGACCAGGGCGGCCAGGAACCGGCCCAGCCCTCGACCGAGGCGGCTCCCCCGCAGCAGGCAACGGCCGACACCGGCTCCGGCGACGGCGAGGTCAGCGGGGGCACGACGGTGACGATGCCCGCGCTCGGCGAGTCGGTCACCGAGGGCACCATCACACGGTGGCTCAAGGCCGAGGGCGACGATGTCGCCGTCGACGAGCCACTCCTTGAGGTCTCGACCGACAAGGTCG
>DLKD01000047.1 GCA_002477755.1 Gordonia sp. UBA7599 | reverse complement strand
GAGGGGGCACCACCGCCACCGGGACGCCGTTGGCCACATGCACATACCCCGAACGCAGGACCTCATGCCGGTCGAGCACCCCAGCGGCGGCCGCCCGCAACCGGTCGACGTCGACATCGCCGTCGAGGGTGAGGACGGCGTGTGCGACGTAGACGTCGATCCCGTCGGTGCTGTCGGCGTCGACGAACTCGGACTGGAAGTAGAAGCCGCGCTGCAGCGGGGTCAACGGCCACACCTGCGCGCCCGGGTACCGGCGCGCCAGTCCGTCGAGGTCGTCCTGGGTCAGATCGACGCCGACGACGTCCGACGGCGAGAGGCCCGGGTCGCCGACCACCGCGAGGTGACCGACAATGGCCTCGAGCTCGGCGATCCAGCGACGTGCGAGATCGTCGATGTCATCGGTCGCGAACAGCGCCTCCGGGTAGTAGAAGGCGGCGACCAGCTGGCGCCCGTCGTCGGTGGGCACCGTGTTGACGTTGACGACCAACGGGTTGGCCGCGACCATCGCACCGTCGACGTGCCCGGGCAGCGACGGCGCGCCAGCGATCGGCAGGAAGTCGGCGGTCTCCCCGCCGTCGCCACGACTGGCGACGTTGCCCAGGTAATTGACGGTGACCACCGGCAAGGGGCGCGCACCGAGCGTGTCGGCCGCGGGACCGTAGCGAAGCAGGCCGAAGAAGATGCCGTTGTCGGGCTGGCTGAGACGCTCCTCCTTCGCCGCCTTCACCGCATGGACGGCGTCGGCGGCGGGATCGACCCGCATGGGCGCGATCGTGGTGAACCACCCGACAGTGCGCGACAGGTCGGCCGAAGCGGCTTCGGGCCCCTGTGCGAGGACGTCCTCGTACCTGCCGTGGCCCTCGATGAGGATTCCGACGGGCTGATCGTCGACGATGCCACGATCGCGCTGCCAGGATCGGATCGAGCGGGCCAGCGCCGCGACCAACGGATCGGTGACCGCGCCGCCGAACGCCTCGGGCACCGTCGTCACCAGTGCCTCCGACACGACGGTCGGGGCCCGGTGGACGACGATGGCGACGGTGCGGTCGCGGTCGCGGGCGGGGTCGAGCGTCACCCCCAGGTCGGTGACCCGTTCCGGCGACCGATCGAGCCAGTAGTCGACCTCGCCGGTCCGGTCGGCGGCGCGCTCGGCAAGGGCGTGGGCCCACGCCCGCACGGAGGTGCCCTCGGGACGCAGCTCCACCGGTTGCCCGGCGGCGGTCTGCGCCCAGGCCGTCGCCGCGTCTTCGATCAGCGTCCGCCACGACACCGCGTCGACGAAGAGGTGGTTTATGACCAGGACGATGACGCCGGCCCCGGCGTCATCGCGCAGGAGGGTGGCTGCGACGTTGCGCCCGATACGGGGGTCGAGGCGCCGGGCCGCGCCGCGGAAGGCATCGACGATCTCGTCGTCGAATCCGGGTGCGCCCATGGCGCTGGCGGATGCAGTCTCGTCGATGGAGACGGCATCGCCGGCGGCGACCGCCCCGGCGTGCAGCGACCACTGCCCGTCAGCCTCGGTCATCGTCGCACCGAGCATCGGGTGGACGCCGACGACGGCGGCCAGTACCTTGTGCAGGCCGTCGGCGGTGAGGGAGGCCGGCGCGCGCAGCACGATCGACTGGGAGAAGTCGCGGGCATCATCGATGCTGTCGGTGAGCCCGTGCAGCCACGACATGATTGGGGTGAGCGGAGCCGGTCCGTCGGGGCCGCCCTCGGGCTCGCGCAGCTCGGGCAGCGCAACTCCCTCGGCGTCGGCGAATGCCGCCATCGCGCGGATCGTCTTCAGTTCGAAGATCTGTCGTGGAGACAGCACCACACCGAGCGGCTTGGCCGCCGAGGCCAGCTGGATCGACATGATCGAGTCGCCGCCCAGCGCGAAGAACGACTCGGTGACGCTGACCCGGTCCATACCCAGCAGGGCGGACACGATCGAGGCGAGCGCCTCTTCCATCGGCCCGTCTGGCGCTTCGTAGGCGGTGGCCGCCGATCCCGCCTCTGGCGCGGGCAGCGCAGCGCGGTCCAACTTGCCGACGGGGGTACGCGGCAGTTCGTCGATCGTCATGATGCTGGCGGGCACCATGTACTCGGGGAGCCGGTCGATGAGCCATTCGCGCAGGTCGGCCATATCGACGTCGGCAACAGTCACCACGTATCCGGCCAACCCGCTGATCACCGATTCGCCGGACTCGGCGATACCGCCATCGGCGCGCGTGCCGACGACGACGGCATTCTTCACCGCCGAGTGGTCGGTGAGGGCGGCGCTGATCTCACCGAGCTCGATGCGCAGTCCGCGCAGCTTCACCTGGTCGTCGGCGCGACCCGAGTATTCCAGGGCGACCTCGCCGTTGCGATCGGTCCACTTGACCACGTCGCCGGTGCGGTACATGCGCGCGCCGGACGGTCCGACGGGCGAGGCGACGAAGCGCTCGGCGGTCATCGACGGGTGGTCGAGGTATCCGCGCGAGAGGGCCCCGCCGAGCACGTACAGCTCGCCTTCGACTCCGGCCGGGACCGGGCGCAATCGGTTGTCGAGGACGAGCAGCCCGACGCCGTGGATCGGCCCGCCCAGCACTACCGGATCCCCGACGGTCATCGGCGCCCCGATGGTGACGCCGATGGTCGTCTCGGTGGGCCCGTAGAGGTTCTGGATCCGGCGCAGCGGAGCCCACTCGTCCTTCAGTGCCGTGGGCACTGCTTCGCCGCCGACGTACACCGCTCGCAGCACGGGCAGCGTCGCCGGATCGAGGGTGGCCAGCACCGTCGGGGTGAGGAAGGTGTGCGTGACCGCCTGGTTCCGCATGTAGTCGGCCAGTTCGTCGCCGCCGATCGCGCTGACCGGGCGGTAGACCAGCGCGGCACCGGAGACTGTGGCGAGCAGGTACTCCAGGACCGATGCGTCGAAGCTCGGGGAGGCGAATCCGAGCACCCGCGAGTACTCGTCACAACTGCTGCGCCGCGCCTCCTCGGCCGCGAAGTTCGCGAGCCCGGAGTGGGTGACGGCGACGCCCTTGGGGCGCCCGGTCGACCCGGACGTGAAGATGACGTAGGCGGTGTTGTCGATGCGCGCGCGACCCCGGCGCTCCTCGTCGGTGATCGGGTCCGCGGATTGCGCCGCGATCTCGTCGGCGATCGACGCGTCGCCCAGCGCCACCCAGGAGAATCCGCGTTCGGGAAGGGAGTGATCGGGCTCATTCGCCAACCCGAGTCCGGCGCCGGAGTCCTCGATCATCGCGGCGACGCGCTCAGGCGGGTAGTCCGGGTCGATCGGCACGTAGCCGCCGCCGGTCTTGGCGACCGCCCAGATCGCCGTCAGCAGCGTGGCCGATCGGGTGATCGCGAGGGCGACCAGGTCCTCCACGCCGACGCCGCGCTTGATGAGCCAGCGCGCCAACCGGTTGGACTGCGCGTTAAGTTCGGCGTAGGTGAGGGCCGCGCCGCTCGAGTCGATGACAGCCTGGCGGGGCCCGTGCTTGGCCGCCGCGTCGGTGAACAGGTCGGCCAGCAGTCTCGGCGGGGTGGGTAGGCCGCTGGTGATGACGTCAGTCAGCTCGAGCAGCGCGAGGCCGAGCTCCTCCACCGACATCGCGGGGCTCGCGGTGGCGGGCAGGGCGGGCGGCTGCTCGGCCGGCGCGGCGGCCTGGCGGGGTGCGTCCAGGACGACGTCGCCGACGGGGAGGGCGGGGTCGGCGGTGAGGACGTCGAGGATCCGCACCAGCCGGCGGGCGAAGACGTCCATCGACGCCGAGTCGAAGAGGTCCGTCGCGTAGAGGATCGATCCCGTCCAGCTGCCGTCGACCGCGGTGTTGACGCTGATCAACAGGTCCACTCGCGCCGGGATGTCCTCGACACGCTCGGAAATCACGCGCAGGCCGCCGGGATCGGCCCCGGCGAGGAGGTCCCCGTCGAGTTCGCTGGCTGCGGACTGATTGAACGTCAACCACACCTGGGTCAGCGGGGCGTAGGCGGCCGAGCGCGCCGTGCCGGTCGCCTCGACGACCGACTCGAACGGGACGTCGGTGTTGCTGAAGGCGTCCAGGTCGACCGACGCGACGTCGGCGAGCAGATCGGCGAACGTCTGGTCGCCGTCGACCCGGGTGCGCAGGACCAGGGTGTTGACGAACATGC
>DLKD01000146.1:15384-15828 GCA_002477755.1 Gordonia sp. UBA7599 | reverse complement strand
GAGGCCCGCGCAACCGGGTCTCGCGCGGGCCGCGCTGGGCCGCACCGCAACCGGCGCGGTCGAACCCGTCGTGCACCGTCGACTCCGGGCGCCGGCGCGAGACCGGGATCGGAGCGTGGTAGCTGCGGTGGATCATCGGTGCGCTCATCGTCGTCCTCCTCGTTCGTATGTTCGATGAACTTATGTTCGAAGTTCTACCACGCCGGTCTGACAAAGTCTCGCAACACGTCGAACAAATGTTTGATCGCCTCGAACATATTCGCTACGGTTGGGACATCCAGGAAGAGGGAGACGAATCATGACAAGGAAGAAGACATCGTCGTCGGGCTTGACCGATTCGCCCGAAGAGATCGAGGCGACGCTGACCAAACGTCAGCGCGACGTGCTGGCAGTGATCCGCAAGTCGGTCCGCGACCGCGGGTATCCGCCGAGCATCCGCGAGAT
>DLKD01000146.1:0-15277 GCA_002477755.1 Gordonia sp. UBA7599 | reverse complement strand
CCGCCGAGCATCCGCGAGATCGGTGATGCCGTCGGCCTCGTGTCCACCTCGTCAGTCGCCTACCAACTGCGCACGCTGGAGCAGAAGGGCCTGCTCAAGCGCGATCCGCACCGCCCGCGCGCGGTCAACGTCGCGGCAGACAGAAACCAGCCCCCGCCCGGCGGTGCCGCGGCCGAGGGCATGCCTGCGCCGACCTATGTGCCGGTGCTCGGCCGGATCGCGGCCGGCGGCCCGATCCTGGCCGAAGAGGCCGTCGAGGACGTCTTCCCGCTGCCCCGCGAACTCGTCGGCGATGGCGAGCACTTCCTGCTGCGGGTCGTCGGGGAATCCATGGTCGACGCGGCTATCTGCGACGGTGACTGGGTCGTCATCCGGCAGCAGAACGTGGCCGACAACGGTGACATCGTCGCCGCCATGATCGACGGCGAAGCTACGGTGAAGACGTTCAAGCGGGCCGACGGCCACGTGTGGCTGATGCCGCACAACCCGCTGTTCGACCCGATCCCGGGCGACAATGCCGTCATCCTCGGCAAGGTCGTCACCGTGATGCGGCGGATCTGAGCGCTATCGCGCGTCGCCGCTGAATTCGGCGAGTTCTCCGGCAAGAGCGGCCGGCACCCGTACGCGCATCTTCGTGCCTGCGCCGTGGTGCTCGGTGGAGAGCACTTCCCCGTCGGCGTGGATCCGCGAGACCACCGCACCGCGGTCGAACGGCACGTCGACGAACATCTCGACGTCGTGACGGCCCACCTCGGTGCGCACCCGTTCGAAGAGCTCGTCGAGCCCGACTCCGGTGTGTGCGGAGACGAATACCGCCCCCGGCAGGGCCGCCGCGAGTTCGGCGCGCGCCAGGTCGTCCATCACGTCGACCTTGTTGACCACCAGCAGCTCCGGCGGTGGCGGCCGCCCGTCACCGGCCTCGTCGAGCACCTCGCCGAGCACCGTGCGCACCGCCGCAACCTGGTCGAGTGGAAACGCCTCCGAGCCGTCGACGACGTGGATCAGCAGATCGGCGTCGGCCACCTCCTCCAATGTGGAGCGGAATGCCTCGACGAGCTGTGTGGGCAGGTGCCGGACAAAGCCGACGGTGTCGGTGAACACCACTTCGCGCCCGTCGTCCAAGCGCGCGCGTCGGGTCGTCGGGTCGAGGGTCGCGAACAACGCGTCCTGGACCAGCACCCCGGACCCGGTCATCGCGTTGACCAGGCTCGACTTACCGGCATTGGTGTAGCCGACGACCGTGATCGTCGGCACCCCGCTGCGGTGGCGCTCCAAGCGCTTGACCGTCCGCGCGGTCTTCATCTCACGGATCTCGCGGCGCAACTTCGCCATCCGCTCGCGGATCCGGCGCCGATCGGTCTCGATCTTCGTCTCACCGGGTCCGCGCAGACCCACGCCGCCGTTGCTGCCCGCCCGTCCACCGGCCTGGCGCGACATCGACTGACCCCAGCCACGAAGTCGCGGGAGCATGTACTCCATCTGCGCCAACGAGACCTGCGCCTTACCCTCACGACTCGTCGCATGCTGGGCGAATATGTCGAGGATGAGGGCGGTCCGGTCGATAACCTTGACCTTGACCACCTTCTCCAGGGCCGTGAGCTGGGCCGGTGTCAACTCGCCGTCGGCGATCACGGTGTCGGCACCGGTCGCGACGACGATCTCGCGCAGCTCGTCGGCCTTGCCGGAACCGATGTAGGTGGCGGCGTCAGGGCTGCTGCGCCGCTGGATGATCGCGTCGAGGACCTGTGAGCCGGCCGTCTCGGCGAGCGCGGCCAGTTCGGCCATGTTCGCGTGGGCCTGCGCCACGGTGCCCGACGTCCACACGCCGACGAGCACGACCCGTTCGAGCCGCAACTGGCGGTACTCGACTTCGGTGACGTCGGTGAGTTCGGTAGATAGACCCGCGACGCGCTGCAGGGATGCACGGTCGTCAAGTTGCAGTTCGCCGGTCGTCGGAGCGCTCGCAGCAGATAGATCGGCGTCCGGGACAAAGGTGAGTTCTTGGTCAGTCATATGCGTCCATGATGGCACCGCGGCGGCTCGCGGCGCATCTGGGTTTTCGCGCGACGGCGCAACGGTCAGGCCAGCGCCCCGTCGAAGAGTTCGCCGCGTGCCACGAGCCGAGAGGGCCCGCGCAGCACCGACGAACCACCCCCGTCGGTGATCGCGACCTCTACTCGACCACCGGGAACGGTGATCCGAAGCAACCCCTCGTCGCGGTTGACCGATGCCAGCAGCGCGCTTGCCGCCGCCACCAAACCTGTCCCACAGCTGCGCGTCTCCCCCACTCCGCGCTCGATGACACGCATCGAGGCCATCAGCGTGTCACCGTCGCTGATCGGCTCGGTCATCAACTCGACGTTGACGCCTTCGGGGAACACACCGGGGTCGAACCCGGCGCCACCGCTCAGGTCCAGTGCGGCCAACTCATTGTGGGTGAGGCCGCCGACGACGCACGCCAGATGTGGGTTCCCCACGTCGACGGCGAGTCCGCGATACGTCGTACCGGCGATCGTCGCCGACGAGGTGACGCCGCGGCGCGCCGGGCCCATCGACACGCTCACGTCCGCGTCCGTCGGTGTGACCAAGTGGATGTGCACCCTGCGCGCACCGGCCCGCGAGCCGACGACGAATTCGTCGAGGTCGGTCAGCCCGGCGACCCGGCAGTAGTGGGCGAAGACGCGCACGCCGTTGCCGCACATCTCGGCGATCGAGCCGTCGCCGTTGCGGTAGTCCATGAAGAGGTCGTCGTCAGCAATGCCCTCGCCGAGGCCGGCGAGCACCCCGGCGTCGACGAGTGCACCGGCGCGCGCAACGCGCAACAACCCGTCGGCGCCAATCCCCCGCTGGCGATCGCACAGCGCGGCGACCGTCGACGGCTCCAGAGCGAGCCGGACGTCAAGGTCGTCGACGATGACGAAGTCGTTCTGCGTCCCGTGGCCCTTCCAGAAGGCCGTGGGCTGCGACGTTGCGCTGGTCACCGGGACAGTCTACCGGGCCCGCGCCGACGCGAAATGCTCGGCGACGGCGCTGGCGAGCCCGTCGTCGGCACCGTCGAACCACCGGATCCGCGGGTCGCGCCGGAACCAGGAGCGCTGACGCCTGACATAGCGCCTGGTCCCGATGAACGTGAGCTCCCGCGCACGCTCCTCGTCGTACTCGCCGTCGAGGTGTGCGACCGCCTGCGCGTAGCCGATAGCGCGGATCGCGGTCTGTCCGTCGCGCAGCCCCTGCTCGAGCAGCCCGGCCACCTCGTCGAGTAGTCCGGCGGCGAACATCGCGTCGGTGCGTGCGGCAATCCGCTCGTCGAGGGGCCCGGTATCGCGGTCCACACCGACGATCACGGCATTCCATCGCGGTTCACCGATTTGCGGTTGCGACGCAGTAAACGGCGCACCGGTCAACTCGACCACCTCGAGGGCCCGGACGATCCGGCGACCGTCGGTGGGCAGGATCGTCGCGGCGGCCACCGGATCGACGGCGCCCAGGCGTCGATGCATCTCCTGCGTGCCGACGGCATCGAGGTCACCCTCGAACCGTGCCCGGACAGTGGGATCGGTGGGCGGCATGGACCACTCGTCGACAAGGGCCTGGTAGTACATCATCGACCCGCCGACGATGACCGGAGTCACGCCGCGGTGCAGGATTGCCTCGACGTCGGCGATCGCTGCCGATTGATAGCGGGCGGCGGTCGCCGTCTCTGTCACATCGAGGACGTCGAACTGGTGATGGACGATCCCGCGGCGCTGGGCCGGCGGCACCTTCGCGGTGCCGATGTCCATACCGCGGTACTGCTGCATCGCGTCGGCGTTGACGATCTCGCCGTCGAAACGTTCGGCGAGATCGAGCGCGAGATCCGACTTACCGCTGGCCGTCGGGCCGACGACAAAAACCGGGGTGGCTGCGCTCACCCGAACCGCCAGGTGGCGACGGTGTAGCCGACGCCGAGCGGTGCGCCGGTGTAGGAGACGGTAGCGGTCGCCGGACCGGGCGCACAGGCTGCGACGACCTCCCAGACCGACCGTCCCGCCGCGCCCCAACGGGCGCAGCGTTCCCAGTCGAGCGCGCGCAGGACTGCCGGATCACCGGAGGCGAGTGCCGCGTCGATCTCGGTCTGCAGCGCGGCCGCGTCGGGCTCAAACCCGCCGCCGGGGGCCCGCGCATCCAGATACACCGCGCCGTCCCCAACGACGAGTAGCGCGGTGTCACCGGAGGCCGCGGCGATCCGCTCGGCCAGCTCCGTACCGACCTCGTGACACCGCGTCTCGTGGTCGTCGGGAGCCACGACGATCGGCGTGAGGGTCGGCGACGGCGAACCGGCGAGCTCGCGCACCCACCCGGCCATAAGCATCGACGTCGGCAGTGGTGACGGCGGCGCGCCGACGGCATCGGGGCGCAGCGCAATCGCACGATCGACACCAAAGCCGCCGAAGGTTCCGGCCCCCGTCGACTCCGCGGGACTGTCCGTCGCCGTCGGATCGTCGCCGCCCAGCGCCCACCACGACTGCGTCAGAGCACCCAGTTCGGTGGCCGCCACTGCCACCGCGGCACGGACGGCATCCAGTTCAGAGGCCCGTGGACCCGACACCTCCGGCACCAGCGCGGGCCCACCCGGGATGAATACCGCCGAAATCAACACAACCCACAACGCTAGTCGACCTGCTTGAATAGAGCCCGAGCGCCCGGGTCCCCCGGCGCCTGAGAGAACAAGCGGCAGCCGTGACGCGCGGCACGAACGGTGAGGACACCGCCATGACGACCCCCGACTCCCCCAGCAACGACGCACCGTCCACCCCCAAACCGGGTCCGAAGCCGGGCCCGCGCCCGGGTCCGCGGCCCGGCGGCGCACCGCCGGTGACGAATGCGCCGATCACCCATCACCCCACTCCGGCCGGCGATCCGCACGAGTTCGGGCGGGTCGATGAGAAAGGCGTGGTCTGGCTCAAGACTGCCGACGGCGAGCGGGAGGTCGGCCAGTGGCAGGCCGGGAGCCCCGAGGAGGGCCTCGCCCACTATTCGCGGCGCTTCGAGGACCTCGCCACCGAGGTCGAGATCCTCGAGGAGCGTTTGGCAGCACGGTCGGGCGATCCACGCAAGACTCGTGCCGCCGCCCAGCACCTGCTGGACGCGCTGCCCACCGCGCACGTGATCGGCGACGTCGGCGCCTTGGAGTCCCGTCTGCAGGCAATCACCGCCACCGCCGACGATGTGGCCGAGGAAGTGAAGGCGCAGCGCGCCCACGACCGCGACGCCGCAGTGGCACGCAAGGAGGCGCTCGCCGCCGAAGCCGAGGCCCTCGCCGACGATTCGACGCAGTGGAAGAGCGCCGGCGACCGGATCCGGGCCATCCTCGACGAGTGGCGTGAGATCAAGGGAATCGACCGCAAGACCGACGACGTGCTGTGGAAGCGTTACGCGCGGGCCCGGGACAAGTTCAACCGTCGGCGTGGCGCCCACTTCGCCGAGATGGACCGCGAGCGTGCGACGGCCAAGGATCGCAAGGAGGAACTCATCGCGCAGGCCGAAGAGCTCTCCTCGTCGACCGATTGGGGTCCGACGTCGGCGCGGTTCCGCGAGTTGATGACCGAGTGGAAGGCCGCTGGTCGAGCGCCCCGCGATGTCGACGACGCACTGTGGAAGAGGTTCAAGGCCGCGCAGGACGTGTTCTTCGGGGCGCGTAACGCCGAGTCGTCGCAACGCGACGAGGAGTTCTCGGCCAATGCCGACGCGAAGACCAAGTTGCTCGACGAGGCCGAGCGCACGATCGACCCGGCCGCCGATCTCACCGGCGCACGCGCGGCGTTCCGCTCGCTGCAAGAGAAGTGGGATGAGCTGGGCAAGGTGCCGCGCGAGCAGATGGGCCGCCTCGACGGCCGTCTACGCGCGCTCGAGCGCCGTATCCGCGATGCCGAGAGCGAACACTGGCGCCGCGAGGACCCCGAGGTCGTCGCCCGTGCCGCCCAGTTTGCCGAGAAGGTCGCCGCGCTCGAAGAGCAGGCGGCCAAGGCCGAGGAGCGCGGCAAAGCAGGCGACGCAAAGAAGCTGCGCGAGCAGGCCGAGCAGTGGCGCGAGTGGGCGAAGGCCGCCCAAAGCGCGGTCTCCGATCGCTGACCGAGCCCACATCCCTGCCGACCGAGCCCAATTGGTCGTCGACCGAGCCCAATCTCACGCCGACCGAGCCCAACAGGTCGTCGACCGAGCCCACATCCCCGTCGACCGAGCCCAATTGGTCGTCGACCGAGCCCAACAGGTCGTCGACCGAGCCCAATAGGTCGTCGACCGAGCCCGTCCGCCCGACGTTGTGTACGTCCAGAGGGTCAGCCGGAACTACAACCACGCAGGTCATTGGCATTTCTGCGTGTGATCAAGAACCGAGCGCCGGTCCGAACTGCGTTTGACATCGGGCGCGTCACGCCGGATCCTCGTCGAGATCGAATCGGCATTGCACGATCGTCGCCACTACTGAGGTGGGCTCGTTCAGCATCCGATCAGGCTCAGTCGACGTGGATCTGGGCTCGCTCGACGCCAGATCGGGCTCGGTCAACGTGGATCTGGGCTCGCTCGGCGCCAGATCGGGCTCGGTCGCCGCCGGAACGGGCACGGTCGGCGGTTCAGAAGCCGTATTCGCGGGTCACCGTGGCGATCCGGACGCGGTAAGAGCGATACCACCGCTCCCTGCCCAGTCTTTGGGCAACCGCATGCTCGGCCACACCCTTCCATGCACGCGCGGCCTGCTCATCGGTCCAGTACGACGCAGTGAGGCCGAAACCGTCGACGTCCCGGGCTGATTCGACGCCGAGATAGCCCGGTTGCGCCGCCGCCAAACGGTCCATTTCCTCCGCCATCGATGCGTAGCCATCGCCGTCGTCGCCGGTCCGGATCGACGAAAAGATGACAACCACGTAGGGCGGCTTCGGTGTCTTCGCGATAGCCATGGCCACCGTGCTTGGCTCGGTCGACGCGGGATTGGGCTCGGTCGGCGACATGGTGTCAGCCGCCGGATTCGTCCTCGTGGCGAGTCGGGTCGGTCAGGCGGCGCATCCGCTCGTCCTCGCGGGCCGCGGCCTCGCGGCGCTGCGTCTCCAACACGAGCTGGTAGGCGTTGCGCGACCACACGACGCGGGCCCAGTGGAACGCCAGCACCGCCATTGCCACGATGCCGAGGATCAGCCCCGCGCCGATGCCGCCCGGCGGCGGCAGCAAACGACCGTCTGGCCCGGTCGCGGCGTTCAGGCCCGGGGTCGTGCGGGTCCACCATGCGAGCATCCCCGCGACCACCGACACCATGGACCCGCACAACGCGATCCACGCCAAGACCCAGCGCCGCGTGACCAGCGCCAACGACGAGACGACGATGCCGAAGATCAGCACCAGGTACACGAACACACGCGAAGTGATGGTGACGTGGGCTTCCTGGGCGGCGGCGTTGTAGCTCAACACATCGAAGCCGTTGACCGAGCCGGTGTGCGGCAGCGCCAGCGACACCACCGCCACCAGTACCGCGACGGCGACGACGACAGCGCGGGCACCCGGGTCGATCTCCCCGGCGACCTTCTTCTCGGTCTTGCGCAGTTGCGCCTCGAATTGCTTGAACTCCGATTGAGAATCTGCCGGATCGTTGCTCACATTGTGTCCCGTCATCAGTTGCAGCCACCCGACGAGCAGCCGGTCGAGACCGGCTCGGGCGGTCGGGCGCCGATCGTCGGCAGGCCCAGACCCACTCCGGTCGACGCGGTGACCGGCCGCAGGTTGGCCTCGTGTGCGTCGCCGGCGCGCGTGTTGCGGACCGTGAGGACGCCGCCGTCGGCCATCAGGTGGTGTGGCGCCGCCGACGTGATCGTCGTCGTGACAATGTCGCCGGGCCTGATCGGCCCATCAACCCCGACAGGCGCGAAGTGCACGAGACGCCCGTCGCGGGCGCGACCGGTCAACCGATCGTGCTCGGCGCTCTTACGGCTCGAATCGGCGCTGACCAACAGCTCCACCTCGGTGCCGACGAGGGCCTCGTTGCCGGCCAGGCACACCTTCTCCTGAAGGGCGATCAGCCGTTGATACCGCTCTGTCACGACCTCCGGCGGCACCTGGTCGGACATCGTCGCGGCGGGCGTCCCCGGACGAGGCGAGTACTGGAAGGTGAACGCCGAGCTGAACCGGGCCGCTTCGACGACGTCGAGGGTGGCCTGGAAATCCTCCTCGGTCTCCCCGGGGAAGCCGACGATGATGTCAGTCGTGATCGCCGCATGCGGCATTGCCGCCCGAACCCTGTCGAGGATGCCGAGGTACTTCGACTGCCGGTAGGAACGGCGCATCGCCCGCAAAACACGGTCGGAGCCCGATTGCAGCGGCATATGCAACTGCGGGCACACGTTGGGGGTTTCCGCCATCGCCTCGATGACGTCGTCGGTGAACTCCGCGGGGTGCGGTGAAGTGAAGCGAACGCGCTCGAGTCCGTCGATCCGACCACAGGCGCGCAGCAGGTCGGCGAACGCGCCGCGGTTGCGGGGCTGGTCGGGGTCGGCGAACGACATCCCGTAGGCGTTCACGTTCTGACCGAGCAGCGTCACCTCCAGCACGCCCTGGTCCACCAGGGCCTGTACCTCGGCGAGAATGTCGGCGGGCCGGCGGTCGGTCTCCTTGCCCCGCAACGACGGCACGATGCAGAAGGTGCAGGTGTTGTTGCACCCGACCGACACCGACACCCACCCCGAATACGCCGAGTCGCGCCGGGCTGGCAGCGTCGACGGGAAGCGGTCGAGCGATTCGAGGATCTCGACCTGCGCCTCGTCGTTGTGGCGGGCCCGGTCCAACAGTGCCGGTAGCGAACCGATGTTGTGGGTGCCGAACACCACGTCCACGTAGGGCGCACGATCGAGGACCGTCGAACGGTCCTTCTGCGCCAGGCATCCGCCCACCGCGATCTGCATCCCCGGCTTGCCGCGCTTGACCGGCGCCAGGTGCGACAGGTTGCCGTAGAGCTTGTTGTCCGCGTTCTCACGCACCGCGCACGTGTTGAAGACGACCAGGTCGGGCTCGTCCCCGTCTCCGGCGGCGACGTACCCGGCATCCTCGAGCAGGCCCGAGATCCGCTCGGAGTCGTGGACGTTCATCTGGCAGCCGAAAGTGCGCACCTCGTAGCGGCGCACGGCGCCGACATCGGCGGGCAGACTATCGGTTCTCACTCGTCCCAGGATAGTGCGCACGGCAAATCGACTTACACTGCACTGCCGCGCCCGCCGGACTAGGGTGACCTAACATGACATCCCCGCCGATGGTCTCGTTGCAGCACGTCGACAAGCATTTCGGCGACCTGCACGTGTTGCGCGACATCAACCTCGACATCCCCGCCGGGCAGGTGGTGGTACTCCTCGGGCCGTCGGGCTCCGGCAAGTCGACGCTGTGTCGCACGATCAACCGTCTCGAACCGATCGACCGCGGCGAGATCTACCTCGACGGCACACTGCTCCCCGATGAGGGCCGCGACCTCGCCGCGCTGCGCGCCGAGGTGGGCATGGTGTTCCAGTCGTTCAATCTGTTCTCCCACAAGACGATCCTGGAGAACGTCACCCTCGCCCCGATCAAGGTGCGCAAGAAGTCCAAAGAAGAGGCACAAGCGCGGGCAATGGAACTGCTCGAGCGCGTCGGCGTCGCCGAACAGCGCGACAAATACCCCGCGCAACTGTCCGGCGGGCAGCAGCAGCGTGTCGCGATTGCGCGGTCGTTGGCGATGGAACCGCGCGTCATGCTGTTCGACGAACCCACATCGGCCCTCGACCCGGAGATGGTCAACGAGGTCCTCGACGTCATGGTGTCGTTGGCACACGACGGTATGACGATGGTCGTGGTCACCCACGAGATGGGCTTCGCGCGCAAGGCGGCCGAGCGCATCATCTTCATGGCCGACGGGACCATACTCGAGGACACCGACCCCGAGTCCTTCTTCAGCTCGCCGGAAAGCGAACGGGCGCGCGACTTCCTGTCGAAGATCCTGGACCACTGATGGTGCACCGCCGCTTCCGCCTCGTCGCCGCGCTCGCGGTCCTCGGTGTGGGCGCAGGGCTCCTCAGTGCCTGCGGGGCCGCCGAACCGCGCAACCTCCTCGCATCGATCCGATCGGGGTATGTCGTCCTCGGAACGAAGTACGACCAACCCGGACTCGGATTGCGCGATCCGGTGGACAACGACCTCGTCGGCTTCGATCCGACGGTGTCGCGCTTCGTCGTCAACCACATCGCACAGAAGCTGGGCGTGCCGGCCCCGCGCATTAAGTGGCGGGAAACGCCGTCGGCGCAACGCGAGGCGCTGATCAGCTACGGCGAGGTCGACATGATCGCCGCCACCTATTCGATCAGTGCCAGCCGGGTCAAGAAGATCGACTTCGCCGGGCCCTACCTCATCAACTACCAGGGCCTGCTGGTCCGCGGCGCCGACTCGCCGGTCAAGTCGTTGACCGACCTCGACAACCCCGAGCGGATGCTGTGCTCGGTCACCGGGTCCACACCGGCACAGAACGTCAAGCGCGAGCTGCCCGACGTCCAGCTGCAGGAGTACGACTCCTACTCGTCCTGCGTCGAGGCGCTGCGCAACGACCGCGTTGATGCACTCACCACCGACGAGGTGATCCTCGCCGGCTACGCCCACTTCTTCCCGAAATCGGACCTGCGGGTGCTCAGCATGACCTACCCGCGCGACACCTGCAGCCCGAAGGGCGACTTCATCCCCGCCGGGCGACCGTTCTCGACCGAGCGGTACGGCATCGGGATGGCCAAGGGCCAGCCCGATTCCGTCGCCGCGGTCAACGAGGCGCTGCGGGCGATGCTCGCCCCGCGCGCCGGCAAGCCGTCCGTCTGGGAGGAGGCCCTGCGCAATGCGATCGGCAATGAGATGGTCGACGCCATGATCGCCCGTGCGGCCGCCCCCGATTCCAAGTTCGGCTTCCTCCCGATGCCGGGTGATCTCTCATTCCTGGACTCGAAGGCGACTCCGTGTCCGGAGGGGATGGCGCCGTGAGCACACTGTGGGCCGACATGTCGCCAGGCCTGTGGCCGGCGTTCTGGACGACGTTGAAACTGACGTTCTTCTCGGCGATCGGCGCGTTGATCTGGGGGGTGGCACTCGCCGGCATGCGCGTGTCGCCCGTTCCAGTGATGCGCTGGTTCGCCGTCGGGTACGTCAACATCGTGCGCAACACACCACTCACGCTGCTCGTCTTGTTCGCCTCGCTGGGCCTCTACACCAACCTCGGGATAGCGCTGGCGGGCAAGGGCCCCGATTTCGTCGACAACAACAACTTCCGGCTGGCCGTCCTTGCCTTCATCGTCTACACCGCGGCGTTCGTCTGCGAGACGCTGCGCGCGGGCTTCAACACCGTGCCGATCGGCCAGGCCGAGGCCGCCCGGTCCCTCGGGCTCGGATTCACCCAGGTGTTCGGGATGATCGTGCTGCCCCAGGCGATGCGCGCCGTCATCGCGCCGATGGGCAGCGTGCTGATCGCGCTCACCAAGAACACCACCGTCGCCTCGATCATCGGGGTCAGTGAAGCCGCACTGCTGATGAAGACGCAGATCGAGAACCACGCCAACGTGATCCTGGGCATCTTCGCAATCATCGCCGTCTGCTTCATGATCATCACCCTCAGCGAGGGCTTCGCCTTCGGCTGGTTGGCCAAACGATTCGCGGTGAAGCGATGAGCGGCGAGTCGAGCGTCCTCTACGACGCCCCCGGTCCTCGGGCTAGAACCCGCAACGCGATCGCCGCCGCGGTCTTCATCGGCATCCTCGCCCTGATCGTCGCGTGGGTCATCGTGCGCCTGGCGCGCAACGAACAGTTCGACGCGGATATGTGGACGCCATTCCTCAAGGTCTCGACGTGGACGATCTACATCCTCCCCGGCCTGGTCGGCACCCTCAAGGCGGCGTTCGTCTCGATCCTGGCCGCGCTGGTCCTCGGGGCGCTCCTGGGAATCGGCCGACTCTCCGACCATCGCGCGGTGCGCTGGTTCTGCGGCGCCTTCACCGAGGGCTTCCGCGCCATCCCGGTACTGCTGCTCATCCTGTTCACCTACTACTTCTACGCCCAATACGGCATCGTGCCGCCGTCGCAACTGGCGTTCGCGGCAGTCGTCACGGGCCTGACCCTCTACAACGGGACGGTCATCGCCGAGATCCTGCGCGCTGGCATCAACTCGCTGCCGAAGGGCCAGTCGGAGGCGGGGACCGCCCTGGGCCTGCGCAAGTCGCAGCTGATGCGCCTGATCCTGCTCCCCCAGGCGGTCACTGCGATGCTGCCCGCCCTGGTGTCACAGATGGTGGTCGCCCTCAAGGACAGTGCGCTGGGCTATCTGATCGGCTACCTCGAGGTCGTACGGTCGGGTGTCATGTCGGCCTCCTACTACGGCAACTACCTGCCGGCGCTGGTGGTCGTCGCGATCGTGATGATCGTGATCAACTTCGCCCTGACCGCATTCGCGACGTGGCTCGAGCAGCGGCTGCGCAGTGGACGCGGCAAGCGCGGCGAGGTCGATGCTGTCGACCTCGAGGACGCCATTGCCCCCTGATCGGCGGCAATCACCCGACGGCATTCACCCCGCGGCGGCGTGCTCGCGCAGTTGTTCGTCGACGACGTCGCGAACCAGCCCCGACGGGAAGCCGCGCCGCAGAAGCATGCCCGACAATCGGCGCGTCAGCGAGTCCCGCACCGACCGGTCGGACAGGTCTGCCGTGGACGACGCGAGTTTGCGCGCCACCAGCTCGCTGGCCCGACGGTATTCATCGTCGGGATCAACCTCGGTGAGCACGGCCGCGACGACGGCGTCGTCGATGCCCTTGGCACGCAGCTCGTGCCGCAGTCCGACGCTGCCGCGCCGCGAATGCTCGCCTCGGGACTGGACCCATTCACGGGCGAAGGCCTCGTCGTCGAGCAGGGCGTGCTTGTCGAGCCGGGCCATGGTCGTCTCGACCTCGTCCTCGGAGAAACCCCGGCGCGCCAGGCGTTCGCACATCTCGCTGCGGCTGCGGGCGCGCACGCCCAGCAGCTGCAGCGCCACATCCCACGCAGATGCCCGGCGACGAGCGGAATCCTCGCGACCGGAGTCCTCGTGCCCCTCGCGCGGCATGGACCCGTGAGATCTAGAACTCGACGGGCGCGGGTGCGAGGGCATCGGGATCGAGGTCCTCGGCACGTGCTCCGCCGGGCATCCCGACGCCGAGCTTCTCCTTGATCTTCTGCTCGATCTCGTCGGCGATGTCGGGGTTCTCCTTGAGGAAGTTGCGGGCGTTCTCCTTGCCCTGCCCCAGCTGGTCGCCCTCGTAGGTGAACCACGAGCCCGACTTGCGGATGAATCCCTCGTTGACGCCCAAGTCGATCAGCGAGCCCTCGCGCGAGATGCCCTCGCCGTAGAGGATGTCGAACTCGGCCTGCTTGAACGGCGGTGCGACCTTGTTCTTCACGACCTTCACGCGGGTCCGGTTGCCGACCGCATCCGTTCCGTCCTTAAGGGTCTCGATGCGGCGGACGTCCAACCGCACCGACGAGTAGAACTTCAGCGCCTTGCCGCCGGTCGTCGTCTCCGGCGAACCGAACATGACGCCGATCTTCTCGCGCAGCTGGTTGATGAAGATGGCGGTGGTGTTGGAGTTGCTCAGCGCCGAGGTCATCTTGCGCAGTGCCTGGCTCATCAAACGGGCCTGCAGGCCGACGTGGCTGTCGCCCATCTCACCCTCGATCTCCGCACGCGGGACCAGCGCGGCCACCGAGTCGATGACCAGGATATCCAGCGCGCCCGAGCGGATCAGCATGTCGGCGATCTCCAGTGCTTGCTCACCGGTGTCGGGCTGCGAGACCAGCAGCTCGTCGGTGTCGACGCCCAGCTTGGCTGCGTAGTCGGGGTCCAGCGCGTGCTCGGCGTCGATGAACGCCGCGATGCCGCCCAGGGCCTGTGCGTTGGCCACCGCGTGCAGGGCCACCGTCGTCTTGCCCGAGGACTCCGGACCGTAGATCTCGACGACACGCCCGCGCGGCAGTCCGCCGATGCCCAGCGCGATGTCCAGCGCCACCGACCCGGTCGGGATGACCTCGATGGGCTGTCGGGTCTCCTCGCCCAGCCGCATGACCGAGCCCTTGCCGTAGTTCTTGTCGATCTGAGCCAGGGCCAGATCGAGTGCCTTCTCGCGGTCCTGCGAAGCGGGGGCCATGATGTCTCCTTGGGGTGCGCGGTGGTGTTCGGGTCGTTGTCTGCGTCACGCTAGCGGCGGGGTCTGACAATCCCCGGCAACAACTTGGACGCATGACGGTCGTTGTTCG
Source organism: Gordonia sp. UBA7599 (assembly GCA_002477755.1). Classification (GTDB taxonomy): domain Bacteria; phylum Actinomycetota; class Actinomycetes; order Mycobacteriales; family Mycobacteriaceae; genus Gordonia. The sequence continues at coordinate 979 of DLKD01000146.1, read as the reverse complement.
GTTCCATGGCCGACCCTACACGCGTTTCGAACGTCTGTTCGTCACCGACACACCGCGGCGTGTCTCACCATTGGGCGCGCGGAACGTCGAAGTCTCGGCACAGCAGCCGCCACACCTCGCGCGGGTCCACACCGTCGTCGATCGCCTGCGCGCCGGTCCGCCCTCCAAGGTCGGGCAACACGTGGTCGACCAGCATCGATGCTGCCGTTTGCGCGCCGAACTGGGTGTTCATGAGCTCGGTGAAGTCGGTCAGGCGCATATCGCCGACCCTACGTCGCGCTCGAGGAGAGCGCGCGCTCCATCACCGTCACGGGATCGACGACCGACGCTCCGGACGCGGCCACCCGCCGCGCCGCGTCGGCAAAACCCGGCTCGGCGAGTACACGCCCGACGGCCTGGGCGACCCCGGCCGGATCGGGCTCGCGCACCGTCAGCCCGGCACCCAGACGCGTGACTCGCGCAGCCAGTTCCTGCTGGTCTCCCCCGCCGGGCACCATGACTACCGGCACACCAGTCCCTAGCGCCTTGGCGAGCATCCCGTGCCCGGCGCCGCACACCGCCACCGACGCCCTCGTCAGGACTTCGTCCTGGCGGCCGGTTCCGGTCACGAGTTCGGCGATATCAGCGCCCTTACCCTCGCGGCACTGCTCCGCGCTGGGCACACCGAGCCCGGAGACCACCACTCGCACCGGGCGCCCCAGCACGTCGGTGCCTAGTCCGCGCAGCGCGGCGTCGAGGAGCCCTCCCTGACCGGTGGCCGCCGTCGAGGGCGCGACCACTACCAGCGGATCAGGGGTCTGCGGCACGTCGAACAGCTCCCGCGTCGGCTCCCACAACAGTGGGCCGACGAGGTGCGCGTCGGCCGGCCAATCGGGACGGCGCACCTCCAGCGCGGGCAACGTGGCGATCAGGCGCCCCGACGGCCGCTCCGGGCCGTCCAGTCCGATCCCCGCCCGTGCCGCGGCGCGCTGCGCCTTCC
>DLKD01000168.1:265-29249 GCA_002477755.1 Gordonia sp. UBA7599 | reverse complement strand
CGGGTGATCGGGCCGGGCGCCGAGCCCGCTTGGGGGAGCAGGGGCGGTTCGGGGCCCCACGCGGCGCAATTGAGGGATAGACCGGGTGCGGGCACCGACCGCGTGCCTATAGTGCCGTCGCTAGCGTGATGGTCATGCGCGACCACCACCGAAGTGCCCTCTACGCCGCCGAGCGGATGGCGTTCGGGGTCTTCGACGGGGCTGGCCCCACACGCGCGGCCCGCATCGGCGGGGTCGACATCACTGTGCCGCCGGAGGCGCGCTTCGCGTCGATTGAATCGATCTGCGACTATGTCGACCGGGTTATGGCAATGCCCACCGTCATGGCACGGTTTCCACGCTCATCAGCGCCGGTCCGGGTGCGTGCACGTCGTGGCGCCGCCGCCGCGACGTATGAGCCCGGCCCCGACGGAGGGGTGATTGCTATCCCCGAAACCGCAAGCGGCCGTTGGGCATTGCGGGAGCTGGTAGTCCTTCACGAATTGGCACATCATCTCGACGACTCCGGTGGCGCAGCCCATGGCGCGGCTTTCCGCGGCGCGCTCGTCGACTTGGTCGGAATCGTCGTCGGCCCCGAGGCGAGGCACATCTACCGAGTTGTCTTCGGGCAGAGCGGCTTGCCGGTACGTTGACCTGCCAATCTCCATTTCAGCGCGGCGGTCGGTGAGTGACTCCTCGGGCGAGTGTCATGGACCACAGATCAGGGTGATAGGCTGACCGCGATTTCGGCGTGCAGGCATAAAATTCCTGCAGGGGATTCTGGGGAGGTTTGCATGGGGGTTCCCTCCACGTATGCGCCCTCTGGGTTCCAGTGGGCCAAGCGGTTGTACGACAGCCTCCTGCAGGCAACCGGCAACGTCGGCCACTTCTTGTCCTTCGCGTACTTCGCAGTCCGGTACGCCCCGCAGGCGATGTGGAAGTTCCGCGCACAGACAATCCGGACAGTGACCGACCTCGCCTGGGGCCGCGGCGCGATCATCGTCGGCGGCGGTACCGCATTGGTCATGGCGGTCTTGGGCCTCGCGGCCGGTGCGACGGTCGCGATCGTCGCGCACGGAACGCTCAGCATGCTGGACCTGGGACCGGTCGCCGGTGCTGTCTCGTCCTACGCCATCACCCGCGAGTTCGCGCCGCTCTTGGCTGCGCTCGGATTCGCCGTGCAGGCCGGATGCCGCATGACCGCGGAGATCGGCTCCATGCGCATCAGCGAGGAGATCGACGCCCTCGAGGTCGTCGGTGTCCACTCCATCGCCTTCGTCGTCTCCACCCGCGTCATCGCCGGGATCATCACGATCCTGCCGACCTTCCTCATCACGATGCTCGCCGCCTATTTGTCCAGCGCACTCATCGTGCAGGCGCAGGGTGAATCGGCCGGTGCGTATGGGCACTACTTCAACCAGTTCGTCAACTTTCCGGACCTCCTCTACGCCACGCTCAAGGTCTCGATCTTCATCGTCGTGATCATCGTGATCCACTGCTACAAGGGCTACTTCGCCGCAGGCGGACCCGAGGGCGTCGGTGTCGCGTCGGGGCGGGCAATTCGCGCCAGCCTCGTCGTCATCGTCGCGCTCGACCTGCTCCTCACCACAATCTTCTGGGGCTTCAACTCCCAGTTCGTGTTCCGGGGGTGACCACAGATGCCAGACTTTCGCGCTCCAGGAATGGCCGCTGAACGCAGCACCTACATCCGTCGGGCCCTGTTCGCCCTCGTCGGACTCGTGGTCGTCGTGGTCCTCGCGTCGCTCGTCTCGTCCCTGCGACCCGACAACACGTTCCGTCTTCGGATGTACACCGACACCCTGGCCGGTGGTATCGGCGAGGGGACCGGTGTCGTCGTCAACGGCGCCGAGATCGGCACGGTCCGCACGATCACGCCCACCCGCACCGGTGAATTCGTCGTCGACCTGGCGATGGATCCGGATCGGCTCAAGACGCCCGGCATCATTTCGACGACGACGCGCCTGACCTACGCGCCCAAGAACCTGTTCGGCATCGCCGCCGTCGTCCTCGACAGCGTCCCTGGCGGTGAGCCGATCGCGAGCGGGGGAGACTTCCATCCGGATACCCCCGCCGATGCGACGCTGACGTCGATGCTGCGCCAACTCAGCGACATGCAGAACAAGGCGTTCGACCCCTACGTCGGCGACCTGCTGAACAAGGCGGACCGTGCGTCGATGGCCTTCATGCCGGTACTCGACATCCTGGGCCGCCTCACTGGTGCGCTCGTCGAGACCGAGCAGATCCCCGTCGAGGTCACCCTGCCGAAGATCTCGGGCCTCGTACAGGGCCTGCCCGCCGGGGTGGACAACCTGATGACCTCGCTCAACGGTCTGATGGCGTGGCCAGCCGCGCGCAATGGCGGCCAGGACTTCCTCGACCGGTTGACCAAGGGCGTCAACCTCGCTACTGAGGTATCGGTCCCGCTCACCGGACAGCTGTTGGGTCCCAAGGCGCTCGGCCAGCTCATGCCCCTGATGCCGCAGCTCCTGCCGGTGCTGGAGACCGTCTTGAAGAGCTTCCCCGACGCGCGGAAGAACGGGCTACAGATCCGGCAGCTGATCTACAACCTCAACCGTGCGCTGCCCATCGTCGGCGGCCGCCCGGTGCTGAAGGTCGACGTGGTGCTGCGAGGAATGCCGGGACCGGTGTCCGGACTGACGGGGGGCGTGCGGTGACCTCGGCCAAGCGGGCACTCATCTACTTGGTGATCTTTGCGATCATCGCGATCGGCGGCGGCATCTTCGTCTCCAACGGCATCCTGCGCCCGGTTCCCGGTGCCGACCAGGAGTACACGGCGGATTTCACCAACGTTGCCGGGCTGCGGGTCGGTAACGACGTCCGACGCCTGGGAACGCGCGTCGGAAAGGTCACCGGCGTCGACCTGTACCGCAGCAAGGACAGTGACACCACCAGCGCGCGGGTCAAGTTCACCCTCACGCAGGGCGAGAACGTCTACGGCGACTCACGCCTGGCGATCCGCTACCTCAACCTCACCGGTATCCGCTACCTCGATCTGGAGCAGAAGGCCCGTGCCGGGGCGCCGGTCAAGCCGGGCACGGTGATCGGCCAGGAATCGACGACGCCGTCCTTCGACATCACCCAGGTGTTCCACGGCCTCGCGCCGGTCTTCCAGGTGATGAAGGCCGACGACGTCAACCGGCTTGCCGAGGGCATGCTGAAGATCGTCCAGGGCGACGGATCGGGATTCGCCCAGACCATCGACTCGCTCAACCAGGTCCTCGCACTGGTCGACGACCAGAACGAGGTCATCAACACCCTCGTCGACAACATGAAGTCGATGTCGGCCGCCATCGGCGGTGGGTCGCAGTACATCCAGCCGGTGATCAGTTACATCCAGCGGTTCGGCACCGTGCTCGCCGCCAACGTGACCCGTCAGCGCAGCCTCGCCGACCAGACCGGTTCGGTGCTCATCTCGGTCGACAATCTCTTCGCGGCACTGGGGTTCGAGCCCAACAATTCGCCGGGCTTCAACGACCTCGTCCGCCAGGCGATGCCACTGGGCGAGTTGGGCGTCCAGATCCTCTCGTACACCCCGGGGTTGTTGGCGGCATTCAACTCGGTCCTCCCGCCGACGGGTAAGCCCGTCGCACAGACGTGTTCGAAAGGCCGGGCGCCGATACCGGACAGCCTTCGCCTCTTCCTTCGTGGATCGCAGGTGACGCTGTGCCGCCGATGATCGAGAACGACGGTTCGCTGCAGGACGAACCGACGACCGCGGCACAGGCCGCCGCGCAAGCTCAGGAAATGGCGCATCCCAAGCGCAACTCGCTGTCCCCGCGCGAATTGCTGCGCCGTCTGTCGGACAAGCCGGCCATGAGTACCGCGCAGCGCGAGCGGGGCGAAACGCGCTGGGGTCTCGCAGCCGTTGTGGTATTGGCCGTCCTGGGTCTAGTGGCCGCGAGCATCTACATCTTCACGCCCGGACAGGCGCGCTTCACCGCCTACTTCGACGAGGCCGGCCAGATCAAATCCGGTGACAGTGTGCGCGTCGCGGGTGTCCCGGTAGGAGCGGTCAAGAACGTCAGCCTCGATAAGGACCGTGTCGCCGTCGAGATGTCGATCCGCCGCGGAGTCTTCATCGGCGAGGACTCACGGGCCGACGCGAAGATGCTGACCGTCGTCGGCGGTAACTTCATCGACATCACCTCGGTCGGCAGCAAGCCCATGAAGGGCGATATGGGCAAGGACTCCACGTCGGTCCCGTATTCCCTGACGAAGACCTTCTCGCTGGTACAACCGAAACTGGAGAAGATCGACGTCACCCCGCTGCGCAACATGCTGGTCGAGGTCCACGACGGGTTCGACCGGCACCCGGGGGCACTTCGGCGCAATCTCGAGACCCTCGCGTCGATGGTGAAGAACATCAATGCCCGCCAGGATGAGTTCGGCTCGTTGCTCAACCTGGCCTCGGAGTACACCAGCCAGGTCGCTGTCGACGGCGACATCATGACCACGCTGGCGCAGAACCTGGCCGACTTCGTGACCGAGTTCCAGACGTACGGCGTGCGGTTCGCCTATGTGCTCAAGCGGCTCGCCGACCTCCTGGAGCGCGTCAAGGGCGTCGTCCTTGAATACGACACCACCATCGACCCGCTGATCCGCCAGATGCGATCGGCCGGAAGTTCGGCCCGCTGCTGACGCGCTATGAGCCGATGATCGAGCAGGGACGCGACTACATCAAGCGCCTGGAGGACATGGTTCAACCGGACGGTTCGATCCGCGTCGATCATTCGGGCATCGTCGTGTCCACGGACTACTGCCTGCCGATGGCGGGGGTGAAGTGCTGATGGTGAAGAAGCTTGTCGGCTCCAAGTGGCTGATGACCGGCCTTATAATCGGAACGATCATCGTTCTCAGTCTCGGCTTCCTCGGGTTCCAGAAGGCAACGTCACGCACGGTCGCCTACTGCGCCGAACTGTCTGACGGCATCGGCCTGTTCCCGGGTAACGCGGTGACGCGCCGAGGGGTACGCATCGGGACGATCCGCAGCGTCAAGAGCAGCGATGGCGTCGCCAAGGTGACGTTCGACGTCGAAAGGGACCAGAAGCTCCCTATCGACGCTATGGCGACCAGCGTCGCGCCGTCGATCATTGCCGTGCGCCAACTGGCGATCATCGGTGACGACCTCGGCGGGGCCAAGTTGCCGACGGGCGGATGCATCTCGCGCACGCGGACCAACACCCCGGCGTCGATCAGCCACGCTCTTCAGAGTGTTTCGCGGTTGGCCCGCGAGCTCACCGTCGACGGTGGTCCGGAGACCCAAGCCATCGTCATGAAGTCCATGCAGACGATCGCGCGGGAGTTCGACGGCATAGGTCCACTGATCAACAACCTCATCAAGCAACTCGGCGTCCCCGCACGGACGCCGATGGCCGGTGCGCTGGCGGACATGGCGGCGGCACTGGACCACACGAGTGTCCTGACGACGGGCCTGGCCGAGAACTGGAACGTTCTGACCGAATTGGTCAACGGGGTCAACGCCATCACCGACACCATGGCCGTGCCGATTCTCGCGGACCTGACGCGCGTCGCCGCCGCGCTGCCGGAAACGCTGGTCACCCTGTCGAGTCTCATCAACCGTTACTCGCACTTCCTTTGGCCCGCGCTGGACGCGGTCGTGCCGATGACGCGCCTCGTCGGGGCCGGCTTCCGCAACTGGGGCGATCTGCTCGGAATCGTGCCGGTGATCATCCGGGCCTTCCACGTCAACTTCGACCAGAAGACCCTGGGACTTCGGATCAGCTACAAGCCGCCGCGGACCCAGATTCCGGCGAAGAATCCCAAACTGACCTGTGCGAACGTCAATCGGGTCAGCCCGGGCCAATGCCGTGTGGTGGGCCCGAACGCGATGGAGATCGACGCCCTGCGCGCCGTCATGCTGTTCACGGGAGCGGGGCGACCATGAGGATGAGACTCGTACGGACGGTCGTGGCGCTGGGCGCCGTGCTCGCCGTGTCCACCGGTTGCGCCGAGTTCTCCGTCGAACGGCTGCCGGCCCCCGGGGCCGGACGTGACAGCTGGCCGCTGCACATCGACTTCGACACCGTGATGAACCTGCCGACAGAAGCCAAGGTCACCGTCAACGGTTTGCGGTCGGGCTTGGTCTCCGACATCAAGGCCGATGCCGATACCGCGAAGGTCACCGTGCGGCTGAACCCGTCGACGGTGGTCGGGCGCGATGCCACGGTTGAACTGCGGCAGGACACTCTGCTCGGCGACACCTACGTCGCGATCACCAATCCGGGCGACGCGTACTCCCACCCGATCGAGCGCGGTGCCACGATCGGCAAGAACCAGGTGAAGCCGCCGGTGCAGATCGAGGGGCTGCTGAACAGCCTCGCCAACTTCGTCGGCGGCGGTAGTCTCCCGCAGCTGGGCAACACCTTCGACCGTCTTGTGAAGCAGTTCCCCAAGGATCCGCAGGAGACGCAGCAGGCGAGCAAGATGCTCGTCGGGACGCTGCACGCCCTCGCGGCCCAGCAGCACGAGCTGAAGAAGATGCTGGCAGCGGGGTCGACGATGACCACCAAGCTTGCGGCAATGGAGACCCAGTTGAAGTTCATGCTGAGTCCCGAGGGGATGATGATGGTCGACTCGGCGACCACGCCCGCGCAGATCGTTGAGCTGCTGGGACGCCTGGGTACCGCGCTGATCCCGACGCTGCCGGCCGTGCCCGTCTTCAACGCACTCGCGGAGATCATCGAGCGCGTCGTCAAGCCGCTACTCATCCCGGGTTGGCCGGACTACTTCGGGCAGGCGTCGAACCCGCAGGCGTTGCTCGACGTCTTCACCAGCCGCCTCGTTCCGTTCTTGAAGGCCGGCCCGGCGGCCAACGTGAACTCGGTCGCCATCGAGAACGACGTATCGAATCCGCAGCTCGCCGACATCATGCTGCGGCAGATGCGGATGATGGGAATGGTGCGATGAGGGCTGGCAAGGAACTCGTCTTCAACATCATCACCTTCGTGGTCGTCGTCGCGTTGTGCAGCGCTTACCTCGCCGTATCGGTCTACCGCTGGAATCCGTTTGAGAAGACGACGACGGTAACCATGAAGGTCAGCGACACGAACCTCATCCTCGAGAAGACGGGTGTGTTCGTGAGCGGCGTTCGCGTCGGGTCGGTCAGGGCGGTCAACCTGACGCCGGAGGGGGCGTCGGTGGATTTGGCCTACCCGGCGTCGATGAAGATCCCGTCGACCACCCCGCTGGAAATCGGCATGCAGTCGGCGCTGGGCGAGCCCTTCATCAACTTCGCACCGACCAGCCTGGGTGGACCGTACCTGCGTGACGGCGATGTGGTGGCGGCCAAATTCATCGGTGAGCCGCAGTCGATTCCTGCAGTGTTCGACCAGATGCAGGACATGATGTCGGTGATGGCGGCGGAGCCGTTGGCGTCGGTGTTGCGCGAGGCGTGGGTCGGCCTCGACGGGACCGACGAGGCGACCGGGCGCATCAGTGACGGCACCCGTTTGATCGCCGGGATCATCGCGTCCCGGATGCCAAAGATCCGCGCGATGTTCGAGTCCACGCAGCACATCAACGACAACATGCTGTGGGCGGTCGGGGCGATGCCCGGATTCTTGGATTCCGTCGCGAAGATCGTGACGTCCTACACGGAGACATTGACGGCGGCAGGTGTCCTGGTCAACCGGGGACAGCTGTATGAGAATCTGCGCGATTCGGTCAACCCGTTCTTGTCGAAGCTGACGGACTACCTTGCGAAGATCATGCCGCCGACTATGGAGGCGCTCGGCCCGATCATGCCGATCGTCACCGCGCTCAACCAGACACTGCCGCAGATCAATCTCAGCGAGTTCCTGTCCGACGCGTTGCAGCTGTTCGGCGCGGGGAACGGCATGCGCGTGATCGTGACGCCGGTCAACTAGGACTTCGAGTAGATCGACTGAAAGCCCCGAGAGGAAATCGTGCCGAGCAAGCCACCCAGCGACGACGAGACGACGGCCGACGAGGTCGCCGCCGTCGATCAGACGGACGCCGACGACGTCATCGAGGTCGATGACGCCGCAGTCGACGATGCCGTCGAGGACGGCGGTTCGGTGGACACCGATGATGCCGAGGCAGACGATGACGACGTCGATTCCGATGACGGCGAGGTCGTGGTCAAGGAGCGCAAGCCGGCGGCGACCGGTGGTAAGAGCGGGAGCGCCAAGGCTTCCACCGGGAAGGCAGGCTCGTCGTCGAAGGTCTCCTCGTCGGCAGATTCGTCGTCCAAGGACTCTGCGCCCGGTGGGCGCCAGATCACCCTTTCGGTGCGGACGCTGGTGCTCGGGCTCGTGGGGGCACTCGTCGCGTTCGGTTTGATTTTCGGCGTCGTCGACAACATCCGCGTACGTGGCCAGCTGAATGACTTGCGCGACCAGAACGCGAACAACGCAAAGGCCGAGCAAGTCGCCGGCGAGTACGCGGTGCGGGCCGCCACACTCGACTACAAGGACCTCACGCCGTGGGCGGCCAACCTGAAGAAGGGCGTGTCGGGCGAGCTGTCGAAGCAGTTCGACGTCGCGGTGCCCGCGATGCAGCAGATCCTCACGCCGATCCGGATGTCGACGACCGCCACGTTGGTCTCGTCGAAGACCACCGACGTCGCCGGTGACATCTACCGTGTGACCGCCGTCGTCGACGTCACGACGAAGAGCCTGCAGACCCCCGACGGCGCATCGTCGCTCGCGGCGTACGTGTTGACGCTCAACAAGGCCGACAACTGGATGATCACCGCGGTCGGCGACCAGGCGACGCCGGGCGCCCCGCGGTTGCCGGGCATGCCGCAGGGCGGGCAGCAACAGCAGCAGACGACGGCGCCCAAACAACCCGCTCCGGCACCGGGAGGATGACACGATGACTGCCCTGACTGCAGAGACCGATTCGATCGGACCGTCCACTCGGGCCATCTTCTCGGACAACCTGCGCGACAACGCCCGCGGACCCCTGCGAACGCTGGGCCGCACGTTCCAGCTTGCGGTGCAGGGTGTCGCGCAGATGCTGCTGGACATCGGGCGGTGGCAGCTGAAGGTGAAGGAGACGCTGATCCAGGCGTGGTACCTGGTCAGCGTCACTGCGCTGCCGGCATTTCTGATGGCCATCCCGTTCGGTGTGATCGTGACGATCCAGATCGGCAATGTCATCAACCAGCTCGGTGCGCAGTCGTTGTTGGGCGCGGGTAGCGGTTTCGCAGTGATCCAGCAAGCCGCGCCGTTGGCGTCGGGCATGCTGCTCGGTGGTGCCGGCGCGTCGGCAATCGCTGCAGATCTCGGGGCGCGCAACGTGCGCGAGGAGATCGACGCGATGCGCACGATGGGCATTGATCCGATTCAGCGTCTCGTGGTCCCCAGGATCATCGCGTCGGTGGTCGTCGCGCCGCTACTGGCGTTGTTCATCATCCTGGTCGGCGTGGTCGCCGCCTACTACGTCGCAGTCCTCGGTCAGGACGTCGGTGCGGGCTCGTACTGGCAGTCGTTCGGCGCGTTCGCGTCGGTGCGAGATGTGGGTCTGGCAATGCTCAAGGCCGTCATCTTCGGCTTCATGATCGCGGTGATCGGGTGTCAGCGCGGGCTGGAGGCCAAAGGCGGCCCCAAGGGCGTGGCCGACGGCGTGAACGCGACGGTCGTCGTGTCCACGGTCGCGATCATCATCGTGAACATGCTCATCACCCTGATCTACACCGTCTTCTTCCCCATGCAGCTGGGCTGACCGGGCTCCGCTCCATCTGCGAGGGGGCCGGTCCTTAGCGGTCGCGGGGCTCAGGCAGACGGGAACGAGCCGATGGCCTGGAAGGTCAGGTAGCTCGGGTGCTCCGGATCCAGGACCAAGCGCTGCTTGCGGCTGCGGGCCTTGATCAGGTCGGGCACCAGCGTCAGGAACCGGGGGAAGCTGGCCGCGTACACGTCGACGCGGAGTCGGTGCCCGGCGTCGATGACAGCGTCGGTCGGGACCAAGTCGATGTCGATCGCCACCGGCTCGTCGACCGGTACGGGGAGCTTGCGCACCCGCGTCAGGTAATGGTGGGCGTGCAGCAGGTTGCCGTCGGCATCGAACTCGGACTGCGCGTGGTCGAGGGCGCGGTTCGCGACCGTCAGCCCGCCGTTGGTGAGGACAGTCGACGTACCGTCGGGTGCGACATCGTTGACGGTCACCGTCCAGGTGCCTTCCGTGCCGGTGCTCGCGACGTACAGCCGCAGGTTCGCCGAGCCGCTGATCTGTACCGGTTCGGTGACTGCGGCGGTGGTGAAGCTCAGCCCGCCGCGCTCCTGGAATGACGAGTCGGCGAAGAACTTCGGTCCCAGCGCGATGGCGGCGCCGGCCGTCACCTGGGCCATATCGCGGGACACGAGCCCACGGATATCGGCTTGGACGCCCAGCGAGACCTGGTGCGAGCGGTGCGAACCGCCACCCTGCTCGACGGTCAGACTGCCGTCATGTCGACTGTGGGGTGCCGTTCCCGACGACTCGGCGCCCAGGTAGAGACGCTGAGTCGTCACACCGGGCCGCGGGAACTGAGTGCCCGAGGTCCAGCCGCCGCCTTGCTGCTGCAGCGTCACCGGACCGTACTGCTCGACACCGTTGTCGATGTCCTTGAGCCAGTGGTCGAACCAGGCGCGCTCCAGCACATCCATGCGCGGCGGGGCGAACGCGCCGCCCTGCCCCGTGCCGACGTCGAGGTGGTAGCCGTTGCCGACGATGACCTGCTTCTCACCGGGCTTGAGGTTCAGGTTGCGGTAGACCTGCGTGCTGCTGTGGCCGAACAGGTCGTGCCACCCGCCGACGGTGAACGTCGGACAGGTGATGTTGCCGACCTTCGGGTCGCGCTCATCGAAGTACGGGTCGTCGAAGATGCGTTCGTCGCGGGTCGTCAAGAAGCCCCACAGCAGCGACGGGATCTCGGTCGCCGGGGACTTGACGCGGTCGCGCAGCCACCGCGCCGTGTCGCCGTGGCCCATGTCGTGCATCAGCGTCCGCGGGTTTGGTACCCACTTGAGGACGTTGACCAGGCCCAGCCAGAACGGGATGAACGCCGAGGCCATGCCGCCGGTGATGTAGATGTCACGGACGATGTCCGAACAACCCTCGATCGCGAACACCGCTTCCAGCGCGCGCGGCCGCTTATCAGCGGCCTGCAGTGCGTTGATGGCCGAGTAGGACCAACCAGCCATTCCGACGCGGCCGTTGCACCACTTCTGGGTCGTCACCCAGTCGATCAACTCGAGGGAATCCTTCTGCTCGCGCATACCGAGGATCTGCCACTTGCCCTGGGACGCACCGGTTCCGCGCACGTCGACGAGGACCTGGACATAACCGCTACGGACGAGGTTGCGGTTGATGCCGAACACGTCAAGTGCGCCACCGGCGATGACACCGGCCAGTCGTGCGAGGCCTTCGGCCGCCGTGCCCGAGGCGTCGACGGACGCCGATGCGGTGCGGACTGCCTTGCCGGCCACGGGCACGTTCATCGCCTCGTCGATCGCTTCGACGACAGCGCGGTTGTACGGGTTGATTGAGAGGATCGCCGGGTAGGGCGAGACAATCGGTGTGCCCAGGCGGGTAGCCGGGCGGACGACGGTGGCGCGCAGCCGCACGCCGTCGCTCATGGTGATGGCGACGTTGCGCTCAATGTGCACGCGCGGGTAGCGCTGCTTGCCGTCGACGAGGGCGCGCCACGCACGGGCGTCGGCACCTCCAGTCGGATCGCCGAGTGGCAGTGCGTGTGGGGAATCGTCGACGTGGACCGCGGGAATCGCGGCGGTCCCGCGGCCTGCGGAATCATTGCCAGTGGGATCTAGCCGGAAAGCCATCACATCACCTGCCCGTCTACTCAGCCGAGGGGCACGGTGCCCGGCGCTGGGTCGACCTGTCACAGCGATTCACTCCCTGGTGCCAGTAACAATCACGACGAGCGGATGTGACAAACACCACCGAAACGCTGTTGCCGAATATATCCGACACGGGTCACGGATCGGTAATCGGGGGGTGGAGTTTCGGGTATGTGAAATGCCTTGTGCACCTGGTCATTTGACCAAGAAAACACGGTCGATCGTCCAAGGAAGCTCGGTCATTTGACCAGGTAACTGCCCGTTCGACGGTCAGTATTCCGACCGTCCTGCGGCCACCCGTGCAGCCGCCTCCAGCGCCATCCATCCCGAGAGCTGTACGGACAGGTCGCGCTCCGGCGTCTGAGAGGAATGGACTGCGCCGGCGATGAACTGCGCATCGGATCCCGACGCAGTGGGGATGACGGCGCCGGTGCGCCAATCGGCGCTGAACAGCGGCGCGCCGTCGACGATCGCCCTGGTCTGCCAGACGGCCTCGGCGGTGTCGAGCACGATCTGCGCGGCCCGGGAGCGCGTGCGCCCGGCACCCGGACCGTCGGGCAGATCGGTGGCTATCAGGGCCAGGTACCGCACCAGGATCCCGGCGAAGAGGCCGCCGTCGCCGCCACCGGCCCCGGGCACGATCCGTGCCCGGCGCAGGCTGGCATCACCGGCGGTGTCGGGGTCGGCGGGATCGTCGACGACGGTGAGGTCGGCGTCGACGAGGAGGTGGGTCTCGATAGCGCCGAGGAGTGCGATGATCCGCTCGCCGTGCCGTGCCGAGGCGGCGTCACCGTCGGCGCTGGCGCGCAACGCCTCCACCTCTGCGCCGAGGACCACGCCCTGGCAGTAGGTGTAGATCGCGGTGACGATTTCCCAGTCGGTCTCGCCGGAGTCGGTGACGACCTCCTTGATGCCGTCATAGATCAGTCCGGTGTCGGGGGCGAGGAGCTTCTCGTGCATCCAGTCGCACATCGCGACGGCCCGATCGGTATGGCCGGTGCGCGCCATCAGGATGGCGCCGGGGCCGTTGGCCGGGGTGTTGAAGAAGTAGTCCATCGTCCGCCACGGGATCCCCCCGCCCTTGGGTGGTGCCCACGACCGCAGGATCCGGTCGGCCAGCACCCGTTCGGCGCGGGCGCTCCCGACGCCGAGATGGCGGCGTGCCCGCTCGACGGCCAGACCGAGCCACGCCATGTCGTCGTAGTAGTCGTTGGTCCAGCGGCCCAGATTGCGCAGGTGGATGCCGCGGAGCAGTTTCGCGACGAGGTCGCGCCCGACGCTGCCGGGCCGCGCGGCCTCGGCGTCGACGAGGAGGTCGAGCAGATGCGCCTGCCACCAGTAGTGCCAGCTCGGGAAGAGCGCCGCCAACCGCCCCTGTAGGCCGTCGGCCCGCCCGGGCCGCGGCCACGCGACGGCGGCGATCGCAGTCCCCGGGATTCGCGCGAGTCGGTGCAGGTGGCGGCCCAGCACGGCGTGCGCCGCCGCGTCGGCACGTGCGGCGGTCTCGGTCTGCATCGAGCGCGTCGACGACCAGTCGGGATCGGAGTCACCGGATTTGGATCGCTGCGCCATAGCCGGTAGCCTAGGCGCTTGTCGTGGGCACGCGCTCACGACAAGGTTCAGCCAGAGACCGTTGGTCACGGGAAGTCGCACGACGACCCGTCGAAGGTTCGGCGTCACACACGCCGACGGCCCACGCAGGATGACCCGAGGACCACCGTACGACGGTAATCGTCGACGATGTGCGCCCCGTGTGCTTCCTGCGCGGGGCGTTTTTTGTTGTGCGGCCCCGAACGCCGGCGCCTCTGAGCTCAATGTGAAATGAGAGGAGGCGAAGTATGGCCAAGTCCGACAAGGTCGCCGCAGTCGCGGAGATCGCTGAGCAGTTCAAGGGAGCCTCGGCAGCGGTCGTCACGGAATACCGTGGCCTTTCCGTTCCGCAGATCTCCGAGCTGCGTCGTTCCCTCGGTGAGGGCGCAACCTACTCCGTCGCCAAGAACACCCTGACCAAGCTCGCCGCGAAAGAGGCGGGCGTGGAAGGGCTCGACGAGCTGTTCTCCGGTCCGACCGCCATCGCCTTCATCGAGGGCGAGCCGGTGGTCGCGGCCAAGGCGATCAAGACTTTCGCCAAGGACAACAAGGCGCTTGTCATCAAGGGCGGCTACATGGACGGCCGCGTGCTGTCCATCGCCGAGATTGAGACCATCGCCGACCTGGAGACCCGTGAGGTCCTCCTCGCCAAGCTCGCCGGTGCCATGAAGGGCAACTTGGCCAAGGCAGCCGGGCTGTTCAACCAGCCCGCATCGCAGGTGGCGCGCCTCGCCGCGGCCCTGCAGGAGAAGAAGCAAGCCGCGGGCGAGGAGTAGATCCCCTCCGCACCACCGACCATCCGGTCAACCGCATAACCCGGTCGGCACTGCGCCGCAGTGTTCGACCACCTAAAGGAAGGACGCCATCATGGCGAAGCTCAGCGCTGACGAGCTCATCGATCAGTTCAAGGAACTGACCCTGCTGGAGCTCAGCGATTTCGTGAAGAAGTTCGAAGAGGTCTTCGAGGTCACCGCGGCCGCCCCGGTCGCCGTTGCCGCTGCCGGTGCTCCGGCTGCCGGTGGCGCCGACGCCGCTGCCGAGCAGGACGAGTTCGACGTCGTCCTCGAGGGTGCAGGCGAGAAGAAGATCCAGGTCATCAAGGTCGTCCGCGAGGTCGTCGCCGGCTTGGGTCTGAAGGAAGCCAAGGACCTCGTCGAGGGTGCGCCGAAGGCTCTCCTGGAGAAGGTTTCCAAGGAGGACGCCGAGGCCGCCAAGGCGAAGCTGGAAGAGGCTGGCGCCTCGGTTTCGCTCAAGTGAGCCGTTGACCGGGCCAATCGCGCTCGGTCACAACAGGTTTGGCACCAACGCCCCGCGAGGCCTCCCTCGCGGGGCGTTGGTGTCTGTGTTGGTGTCTGTTCTGCCCGATTCTGGGAGGGGCGCGGGGGAGGGGCAGACGAGGGTGGTGGGGCGCCGGTGACGGGTTGGAAGCAGTGTGACGGCAGGTCGGGGGCCGAGTGGATTATGAGCAGGATCATGGGATACTCTTAGGCACCGTTAAGGGGCTACTCGCGAGTAGGGCCGCCCGTCGCAGAAGGTTGTATCTGGGTGCGGGGTCGGAATAGGCGCGTCAGTGAGTTAGAGTGACTCCGACCACAACTGTCCGCAGGGGATGCGGGAGTCACAGTGACTGCCGTTCGAGGACGCATGACTGGAGGGAACCGCAGTGGGTGTTGAAGTAAGCGTGGAGGGCTTGACCAAGTCCTTCGGATCGCAGAACATTTGGCGAGACGTCACCTTGACCCTGCCCGAGGGCGAGGTCAGCGCGCTGCTGGGCCCGTCGGGTACCGGTAAGTCCGTCTTCTTGAAGACGCTGATCGGCCTCCTCCACCCGGAGCAGGGCTCGGTCATCATCGACGGTACCGACATCACGAAGTGCTCGGCCCGTGAGCTCTACGAGATCCGCAAGCTGTTCGGCGTCCTCTTCCAGGACGGCGCGCTGTTCGGTTCGATGAGCCTCTTCGACAACATCGCCTTCCCGCTGCGCGAGCACACCAAGAAGTCTGAGACCGAGGTCCGCTCCATCGTCATGGAGAAGATCGACCTCGTCGGCCTCGCCGGTGCCGAGGACAAGCTCCCCGGTGAGATCTCCGGCGGTATGCGCAAGCGCGCCGGCCTGGCTCGCGCCCTGGTGCTGGACCCGCAGATCATCCTCTGCGACGAGCCGGACTCCGGTCTGGACCCGGTCCGTACGGCGTACATCAGCCAGCTGCTGATCGACATCAATGCGCAGATCGACGCGACGATCCTGATCGTTACGCACAACATCAACATCGCCCGCACGATCCCCGACAACATCGGCATGCTGTTCCGCAAGGAGCTGGTCATGTTCGGCCCGCGCGAGGTGCTCCTGACCAGCGAGCAGCCGGTCGTCAAGCAGTTCCTCTCGGGTGACCGTTTCGGTCCCATCGGCATGTCGGAGGAGAAGGACGAGGCAGTCGCCGCGGCCGAGGCCGCTATGCAGGCCGCGGGCATCTCCGGTGGTGGCACCAAGGACGACTTCAGCGAGATCATCGCGCAGGTCCAGCCCAACCCCGGCATGCCGGAGCGCAAGGCTTCCCAGCGTCACCGCCGCAACGTCGAGGAGATCATCCACACGCTGCCTGCGAACGCCCAGGAGGCGATCCGCCGCAGCATGGAGGAAGAGGACAAGCTCCTCGCCGAGAACCGCGCCCAGGCGGCCGTGCAGGCTGGCGCAGCGCAGGCAGCCGCTGCTGCGGTCGCCGCGGGCAGCGCAGCAGCGGGCGTGACCGCCAATGCCGCCACGGATGTGTTCAACACCGTGGGCGAGGCTGCCGACGAGGGCAGCTGGGTGACGCCGTCTGATGATCGCGGGAGTTCATAACGATGACGACTGCCACCAAGCGTGGCGTTGATCGATTGGCTAGCGCCGGCTCGGGTGCACTTGAGCAAACCGGCCGGATCGTACAGCTATTCATCGACGTCGCACGCCAGTCCGTTGTGCGCCCGTTCCAGTGGCGGGAGTTCATTCAGCAGGCCTGGTTCATCGCCAGCGTCACGATCCTGCCGACGGCGCTCATCGCAATCCCGTTTGGCGCGATTGTGTCTCTGCAGACCGGTTCGCTGATCAAGCAGATCGGTGCTGAGTCGTACACGGGCGCGGCGAGCGTCTTGGTGGTCATCCAGCAGGGTTCACCCCTGGTGACATCGTTGCTGGTCGCGGGCGCGGCCGGGTCGGCAGTAGCCGCCGACCTGGGCGCGCGCACGATTCGCGAGGAGATCGACGCCATGGAGGTGCTGGGCATCAACCCGATCCAGCGCCTGGTGGTGCCGCGCGTCTTGGCGATGATCCTCGTCGCCATCCTCCTCAACGGCCTGGTCGCGGTCATCGGCATCGCCGGTGGCTACTTCTTCAACGTGGTGGTCCAGGGCGGTACCCCGGGTGCCTACCTGGCGTCGTTCGGCTCCCTGGCGCAGTTGCCCGACCTCTATATATCGACGGTCAAGGCGGCCATCTTCGGTGTGATCGCCGGTGTGGTCGCCGCATATAAGGGCCTGAACCCGAAGGGCGGCCCGAAGGGCGTCGGCGACGCGGTCAACCAATCCGTCGTCATCACCTTCCTGCTGCTCTTCTTCGCCAACCTGATCCTGACCGCGGTGTACCTGCAGGTCGTTCCGCCGAAGGGGGCGTAACCGTGTCTGAAGGTGGCGTGACCATTTCCAAGGGGCGGGCTGACTACCTCGCCTATGAGCTGCGCAAGCAGATCAACAAGCCCCTCTCGGTGCTCGACGGCGCTGGCGAGCAGATGTCGTTCTACGCGCGGACCATCGCCTGGATCCCGCGCACGATCGTGCACTACTACCGCGAGGTGCTGCGCATCCTCGCCGAGGTGGCGTTCGGCACCGGCGGTCTCGCCGTCATCGCCGGCACCGTCGGCGTGATGGTGCTGATGTCGGGCTTCACCGGCGTCGTCGTGGGCATGCAGGGCTATGCCGCTCTGCAGAACCTGGGCGCCCAGGCGCTCACCGGCTTCCTCTCGGCCTACGTCAACACCCGTGAGGTCGCGCCGCTCGTCGCGGGCTTGGCGCTGTCGGCGACGGTGGGCTGTGGCTTCACCGCCCAGTTGGGAGCCATGCGGATCTCCGAGGAGATCGACGCGCTCGAGGTCATGGCCGTCCCGTCGGTCCCGTTCCTGGTCACCACCCGCGTGATCGCCGGCTTCGTCGCCGTCATCCCGCTGTACGTGCTGGGCCTGCTCGCTTCCTACGGGGCCTCGAGAACCATCAACACGGTGTTCAACGGGCAATCGACAGGTGGCTACGACCACTACTTCAGCCTGTTCTTACCACCCGAAGACGTGCTGTGGTCCTTCGGCAAGGTCCTCATCTTCGCCTTCGTGATCATCCTGGTGCACTGCTACTACGGCTACTTCGCCAGTGGCGGCCCCGCCGGCGTCGGTGTGGCCGTGGGCCACGCGGTCCGCGCTGCGCTAGTGCTGCTGGCACTTCTGGACTTCTTCCTCGGACTCGCGATCTGGGGTACCTCGACGACCGTGCGAGTGGCGGGCTGACATCATGAAAACTCTCCGGCGCCGGCTCTACGGGCTGGCCTTCTTCCTGGTCATCGCTGCCTTCATCGGCGGGTCGATCATGCAGTTCCAGGGTCGTTTCACCACGACCAAGGACGTCACGCTGCGCACCGACTCGGCGGGCAACTCGCTGGCCAAACATGCCGACGTCAAGGCGCGCGGCATGACGGTGGGCACGGTGGACTCGGTCCAACCGGGCCCCGACGGCAAGGTGGACATCGTCTTGGCGATGCAGCCGGACAAGATGAACATGCTGCCGAGGGATACGACCGCGCGAATCCTGCCGAAGACCCTGTTCGGTGAGCGCTATGTCGCACTTGAGGTACCCGAAGGGCAGACGAACGTCGCTAGGCTGCAGGCCGGCGACGAGATCTTCACGTCCAAGGCGGGCAATGCCAAGGAAGTGTCGGATCTGTTCGACCGTTTGCTGCCGCTGCTCAAGGCCGTGCCGCCGCAGGACCTCAACGTCACCCTGACCTCGATCAGCCAGGCGCTGAGCGGCCGCGGCCAGGAGATCGGCGAGACCATCAAGCGTCTCAACACGATCTTCAGTGACATCAACGCCCACACCGATGACCTGCAGGAGACACTGCGCGGCCTGGCGTCGTTCTCGACGACCTACTCTGAGGCGCTGCCGGCGATCATCGACGGCTTGGACAACCTGCGGGTCACCGGCAACACGCTGGTGGAGCGCCAGGGCGACCTGTCCGGGCTCATCGCGACCCTGGGTGTTGCGGCCGACGACACGACGGCTTTCCTCCGCACCAACCGCGACGATCTGATCGCCATCTTCACCGGCAGCAGCGAGACGCTAGCGGGCCTGGCACGCCAGTCGCCGACGTTCGGCTGCACGTTCAAGAACTTCGCCGGGCTGATCCCCGAGTCGCGACGGATCGTCGGCGAGGGCACCCCGAATCCGGGTGTGCGCGTGAACCTGCAGTTCGTCAACCCGCGTGGTCGCTACCTGCCCAACCAGGACGAGCCGCGCCTGTTCGACTACGACCGTGGTCCGGTCTGCTACACGCCGGCCTCGAACGGCCGTCCGTTCCCGCAGTACCCCGGTGGCGGTTTGGCCGACGGTTCCTACCAGCCGCCCTCGCGCAACGCGGGTCCGCGGAACATTCCGCAGATGCCCGCTGCGCAGTTCTCGGCGCTGCCCGCAGGTAAGGCGAAGTCCAACGTGTGGAGCGATCCGGTCTACCGGGCGCAGTTGCAGATGATTTACGGCGGCGCCAGCGGCGTCGCGCCCGAACAGGTCCCCAGCTGGGTGACTCTGACGGGTGCCTCGAGGTTGCGGGGAGCGCAGGTGAACATGCGATGAAGTCCATCGTCCCACCCCTGATCAAGCTGATCACGTTCGCGTTGATCACTGTCATCGCGACGGCGATGCTCGCGTTGACGATTGCCAACGCGGGATCGTCTGGCAAGCACGACTTCCAGGCGGTCTTCGACGATGCCGCGATGCTCAACAAGGGCGACGACGTCCGCATCGCCGGTGTGCGCGTCGGTGCCGTGAGCAACGTCGAGGTGTTCGAGCGCAATCGTGCGAAGGTGAGCTTCGCGGTCGACCGCGCCACGCTGCCCGATGGCACGAACGTCCACATCCGCTACCGCAACCTCACGGGCCTGCGCTACCTGGCGCTGGAACGCGGCGCAGGCGACGCGGGCAAGGTGCTGCGTCCGGGCCACGTCTTCGGCCTCGACCGCGGGGACACGACGACTCACCCGGCGGTCAACCTGACCCAGCTCTTCGACGGCTTCCGCCCGGTGTTCCGCCAGCTCAGCCCCGAGGACGTCAACAAGCTGGCTGACCAGATCATCTCGGTGTTCCAGGATTCGCCCGGCCAGAACATGGCCGCGACGATGTCGTCGCTGCTGTCGCAGACGTCGGAGCTGACCAACACCCTTGCCGACCGCGACCAGGTCATCGGCGAGCTGATCACCAACCTGAATAAGGTGCTCGAGACGGTTAGTGCGCACGACGAGCAGTTCGACTCGCTGCTGGTGAACACCTCGCAGCTGGTCACCGGGCTCGCGGCCCAGCGCGGTTCGGTCGGCTCGGCGGTCACCTCCGTGTCCAACCTGACCTCGGTGATGGGCTCCATCCTGGGCCAGACCCGACCGGCGATCGCCGGCGACATCGCAGGCCTGCGTTCGGTGTCGGACCAGATCATGAGCCGGAAGAAGGACGTCGAGGCGATCATCACGAATCTGCCTCCGAAGCTGGAGAAGATCGGTCGCGCCGCGACCTTCGGCTCGTGGTTCCAGTTCTACCTCTGCGGCATCGACGTGGTGATGGGCAACGGCAAGTCGATCTTGCTCAGTGACCCGTTGATCCCGATGCCCGATATCAACCATGTCCTCTACACCAGTGCGGCCACCCGCTGCTGGCGTGACGAGCGGCGACCGGGCTAGGGGTGGAGATGGCTGACGATAAGGACCGCGCAGACATGCCGGACAACGGAATTCCCGACGACGCTCCGACCGAGCAATTCGCCGCCGTCGACGATGAGACGGCGCGCGCGCAACGCGAAGCGGCGGCACTGGCCGCCGATCCGCAGAAGCTGCACCCCTCACGCCGCTTCGCCGGCCGCCGCTCGCCGATCACCGTCGGCGCGCTTGGCCTGCTCATGCTGATCATGCTGTCGGTGTCCTCGTTCTACCTGAGCGACCTGCCGATCCTCGGTGCCGGACCGCGCTATACCGCGCAGTTCTCCGAGGCCGCGGGTCTGCAGCCGGGCAACGAGGTCCGCGTGGCGGGCATCAAGGTGGGCAAGGTCGACAAGGTCGGGCTCAACAAGGACGGCAACAAGGTCGACGTCGTGTTCACCGTGGCGGACACGTGGATCGGCGATCAGACCCAGGCGTCGATCCAGATCAAGACGCTGCTCGGTCAGAAGTACCTCGGTCTGATCCCGCGCGGCTCACACGCCGCCAACCCGTCGAAGCCGATTACGGACACGGTCGCGCCCTACGACGTCATCGAGGCGTTCTCCGACGCGAGCAACCAGTTGACGGAGTTGAACACCGACCGGGTCGCCGAGTCGCTGCAGACGATGTCGGCCGCGTTCTCCGGCACCGCCGGTGACTTCGGACCGGCGCTGACCGGCCTGAGCAGGCTCTCGGCGACGATCGCCAAGCGCGACCAAGAGGTCCAGCGCCTCCTCGCGGCGACCAAGACGACGTCGAAGATCCTTGCCGACCGCAACCAGGAGTTCACCCGGCTGATCGCCGGCGCCGGGCAGCTGCTCGACGAGTTGAACAACCGCCAGCAGTCGATCTCCACGCTCCTCGCGTCGACGACGACGCTGAGCAAGGCGCTGTCCGGCATCGTCGCCGACAACCAGGCGCAGATCGGCCCGGCGTTGAAGTCGCTGCAGCAGGTCGCTGGCGTGTTGACCAAGAACCGCGACAACCTGGGCCGCGCGATCCAGGATCTGGCACCGTTCTACCGGCTCTACGCCAACGTGCTGGGCAACGGCCGCTGGTTCGAGTCGATGGTGACCAACTTGCTGCCGCCGGGTCTCCCGCAGCAGAACACGACGCGTCCCCCGAACAAGGTGAAGATGCTTAACAACGGCGGAACCGAGGCCGGATAATGACGACCCCAGATCTGACGACGACATCCGGACCGGGGCGCTGGTTCACTCCGCGCCACATCGTGGGCATCGTGCTGGGCACGGTCCTGGCACTGATTGTCGGGAGCGTGCTGTGGTGGGCCTTCTCGGGCATCGGCACCACGACCATCAACGCGACGTTCAAGCGCGCCATCGGCATCTACAAGGGCAGCGATGTGCGCATGCTCGGTGTGCCGATCGGCGAGGTGCAGAGTGTCCGTCCCGACGGTGAGAAAGTGCACGTCAAGATGCGCGTCAAGCGCGGACTGAAGCTGCCCGCCGACGTGCGCGCGGTGCAGGTCTCGCCGTCGATCGTCGCCGACCGCTTCATCCAGCTGACCCCGGCCTACACCGGTGGTCCGCGGGCGCCGCGCAACATCACGCTGGGCATCGACCAGACGATGGTCCCCGTCGAGGTCGACGAGCTCTACGCCAACCTCCAGAAGCTGTCCCGTTCGCTCGGCCCCGACGGTGTCAACGCCAAGCGCGGCACCAAGGAGGGCGTCGTCACCGAGTTCGTCCGCGTCGGTGCGGACAACTTGCGCGGCAACGGCGAGAAGCTCGGCTCGGCCTTCACGAACCTGTCGAAGGCTGCGACGACGCTGTCGGACTCGAGTGGCAACATCGTCGACACGATCAAGCAACTGAACACGTTTGTCGCCGCGCTCGACGAGAACGACGCCCAGGTGCGTCAGTTCAACACCCAGATGGCTTCGTTCAACTCCTTCCTGGCCGGCGAGCGCCAGCAGCTCGGCCAGGCGCTGGCGACACTGTCGGTGGCGCTGGGCGACGTGGCGCGCTTCGTCAACGACAACCAGCAGGCGATCGGCGATACCGTGCGCTCGCTGCAGCCGACCGCGAAGCTGCTCAACGACAACCAGGACTCCATCAAGGAGATCCTCACGGTCCTGCCGGTGACGGTGTCCAACCTGATCAACGCCTACGACGCGGAGTCGGGCACGTTGGCCATGCGGCTGACGATCCAGGATCTGCAGAACCTGCTGGCCACCCAGTGCAAGCTGCTCAACCCCGGCAACCTCATGCCCGGCACCCAGCCGTTCCTCGAGTGGCAGCACAAGATGGCGCCGATCATCAGCCACTGCACCGACATCGCCAACCAGGTCGTGGCGGGGACGAGCCCGCTGCTCCCGGTGCTGCCGTTCGGCATCATGAGCAACGACAAGACTCAGCGTTACGTCGTGCCGGGCACGCGTCCGGGCCGCAAGGATCCGGGTCTGATGTTGCCGACGCCGACGAGCCCGAATCCGCAGACGCCGAAGCCGGCCAAGCCGACGCCGACCAAGCCGAAGCCGCGCCAGTCGGAGAGGGGGACCCGCTGATGCGTTGGACCAAAGCAGCCACCGCCGCGACTATCGCCGCGACCAGCGTTGGCCTCCTGTCGGCGTGCAGCGGCCTGCAGTCGGTGCCGCTCCCGGGCGGGGTGAACGTCGGAGATAACCCGGTCACCTACCGGGTGAAGTTCGACGACATCCTCGACCTGGTGCCGCAGTCGTTGGTGAAGAAGGACGGCATCGTCGTGGGTCGGGTCACCGACATCACGATCGCGCCCGACGAGTGGCAGGCCACCGTGAAGATGGTGGTCCGCGACAACGTGAAGCTGTCCGACCAGGTGCATGCCGCGGTTCAGCAGACCGCGTTGCTCGGCGAGAAGTTCGTCGGCTTGACCGAGCCGCCGAATTCCGCGGGCGCACCGGCGCAGAACCCGGACACCCCGATCACCGGGCTCGATTCGGAGGGACATCCGCGTACGAGGACCGCCACCGACATCGAGCAGGTGCTCGGTGCGTTGTCGATGCTGCTGAACAACGGCGGCCTCAATCAGATGGAGCCGATCGTCACGGAGCTGACCAAGGCGATGGACGTCGCCACGGTCCAGGTCACCGGTCCCGACGGCAAGGCCTACTCGGTCAACAAGACCCGCAGTCTGCTGCTCGAGACCAACCGGCTGATCACCAATCTGAACAAGCAGCGTGACGACATCGTGACGGCCATCAACGGCCTGGCGAAGCTGTCGACGCGTGCAGCGTCGCAGCAGAGCCAGATCGAGCAGATCCTGGAACAGCTGCCCGCCGGTGTGCAGGTGCTGGAGGAGCAGCGGCCGCAGTTCGTCGAACTATTGACCAAGCTGGACAAGCTCGGCGTCGTCGGCACCGATGTGCTGGGGAAGTCGCGTGAGGCGATCATCACCGATCTCAAAGCGCTGCGGCCGGTCTTGACGTCGTTGGCCAAGTCGATGCCCGACCTGGTCACCGCTGCGCCGCTGATGTTCACCGTGCCGTTCCCCGACTGGCTTACGCCGGCGGCGAAGGGCGATTCGACGAACCTGTTCATGACGCTGGATCTGCGGCTGCTGAACCAGCTCGAGGCGCTCGGCGTGGGCCAAGGCAACCCGGTCTACTCGCCGCCGAAGGCGCGCAACATCCCGGTGAACCCGGCGAACCCGTACTACAACGGCAACGGCCCGCGCTGGGGCTGGCCGACGGTGGGCTTGCTGCCCCCGCCGCCGAACTCGCGCATCGGTCCGTGGACGCCGCCGTCGTACGGCAACTACCGGCCCGATCTGAAGTACCCGGCTGCCAAGCAGAAGCAGCGCGGCGAGCGGCGCCCGCAGTTCATCGTGTTGGCCCCGCCGCAGCCCGGTGCGACCGCCGTCGATGGTCCGCTGGCCATGCTGGAAGGACGCTGACATGACACGGATGGTCAAGACCCAGCTGATCGTCTTCGCGATCGTCGGTATCCTCGCGATGATCTACGTGGGCATCAACTATGCGCGCCTGCCGCGCCTCTCGGGTGTTGCCGAGTACCCGGTGACGGTGCAGATGCCCGATTCGGGCGGTCTGTTCCCGAACGCCGAGGTGACCTACCAGGGGGTTCCGGTGGGCCGCGTCGCGTCGATGCAGCTGACCGACCAGGGCGTCAACGCCAACCTGAAGCTCTCCAAGAGTGCACCCAAGGTGCCGGCGACGGCGACTGCCGTCGTGGCGTCGCGCTCGGCGATCGGTGAGCAGTTCATCGACCTGCGCCCGACCTCCTCGGGTGCGCCCTACCTCGAGAAGGGCTCGGTGATCAGCAAGGACAAGGTCACGCTGCCCGCGCCGCTCGAGGACGTCGTCAACACGGCGCTGGACTTTGCGGAGTCGGTGCCGGTCGACGACCTGCAGACGATCGTCGAGGAGCTCGGCAAGGCCTTCAACGGACAGGGCGAGAACCTGACCCGCCTGGTGGACTCGCTGAACAACCTGTCCAAGGCCGGGTACGACTCGCTGAACGAGACCATCTCGTTGCTGCAGCATTCGGGTCGGGTGCTGGCCACGCAGGCGCAGCAGTCCGACGCGATCCTCACGTGGTCGAAGAACCTGGACCTGGTGACCGCGACGCTGGCGTCGGCCGACCCCGACGTCCGACGGTTGCTGACGACCGGTCAGACCTCCGCCGTTGCGTTGTCGAACATGCTGCAGAAGCAGGGCGGCGACATCACCAAGTTCGTCAAGGAGCTCGCTCCGACGATCAAGAACGCGGTCGCCCCGACCGGCTACGCGACGAACGCACTGTTCGCGATGTTGTCGGCGCTGTCGGCCGGTGCGCACGCGCCCGCGCCGGGCGATGGGCAGATCCACTACGGCGTCGTGCTTGAGACGAACAACCCGGCGGCGTGTACTGCGGGCTACGAGGGCACTCAGCAGATGATCGATGCGATCAAGCGCAAGAACCCGACGTTCGACATCAACTACGACGACTTCCCGCTGAACCTGAATGCACGCTGCACCGTGCCGCAGGGCTCGGCGACGGCCGTCCGTGGTGCGGCTCGGGCCTCGCTGGCCAACCCGCACATCCCGCAGCCGTGGGACAACAAGCCGAAGAAGGATCCCGATCGTCTCGATCTGAATCCGTTGGCGAGCCAGCTCGCCTGGCTCCTCGGCGTCCACCCGACGAAGGGGTAGTCGGTACGCTGACCAGGCCTTTCGAGGCGCAGCGCGTTCCGTCGTGCCCGGGATTGGCCCTGGGCACGACGGCGCCGATAGAGTGGTGCGGATATGAGTGACGAGAAGAACGCCGACGACTCGGTCGACGAAGACGTGACGACGCCGGAATCGGCCGCCGACGATGCGGCCGCTGCCGACACGGCTGACGACGACGAGAAGGCCGCGCAGACGGCTGTGGTCGATGACGACGCGGCCGACACCGAAGATTCTGTCGAGGCGGATTCTGCGCCGGCAAAGTCGGCAAAGTCGGCGAAGCCGGCCAAGCTGGTGAAGGACGCCAAGGCGGCACTGCTCACCGGCGGCCTCGGAGGCTCGTGGACGATCGCCGGCTTGATCGCCGTAGTCGGACTGATCGTCGGCCTGGTCGGCGGCATCGTGGGCGTGCGCGCGTACATCAACGGTTCGACGGCGCAGGTGCGTGACGCGGTGGTCGCCACCGCGGAGACCGCCGCGATGAACGTCACCACGATCGACCCGCGCAACCCGGAGAAGTTCAAGGAGAACGTCGAGTCGGTCCTGACCGGTCGGGCACTCCAAGAACTGCGCGGCAAGGGCTTCGAGGAAGTGCTGAGCCGCAAAGATGCACCGGGCCGCCTGGAGAGCCGCGTGCGCCGCAGCGCCGCCACCGAGGTCAACCGCGGGGAGAAGGCGGGCAAGGCGCTGGTTTACGTCGAGGTCGTCGCCAAGGCGCCCGGACAGCCCGACGTCCCCCAGACGATGGGCTTCCTCATCTCGGTCCGCAAGATCGACGGCAAGTACATGGCCGACTCGATCGCCGCGTTCAACCCGATTCCCTATGCCGACCAGCAGCGCGGCAATCCCGCTGGCGCACAACCGAATCCACCGAATCCGACCCAGGCGCCGGGGGGTAACTGATGTCTGACATGCCCCCCAAGAAGAAGCGTCCCCGCGTCGCGGGCCAACCGCGTCCGGGGTCATCGACGGGTCGCCCGGCGACGGGTTCCGGCAGTGCGAAGGCTCGCCCGACGGGTACCCCGGCCGCGTCGAAGCGTGCCCCGATCCAGCGCCTCGGTTCGTCCGACGAGTCGGCTTCGGCGTCGACGGCGACCCCGAAGAAGTCTGCGCCGCGGACCCCGACGACCAAGCCCGGACGCCTTGCGTCGGGCACCGGATCGGTCCCGTCGGCGGGTGCCGAGAAGTCGTCGACCGGCAAGGCCGGCGCGGGCAAGGTGAACCTGGGCAAGGCGAGCTCGGCAAAGGCCGGAACTGCCAAGCCCGGCGTCGCGAAGACGGCTCCGAGCCGTGGTAGCGCGGGAGAGGTCGCGTCGACGCGCGGCCCGCTCATCCTCGCCGCCATCGGTGCCGCCGCCCTGCTGATCGGATTGATCGGCCTGCTGCACCCCGGCGCCGGCGATCTGAGCGACAAGAGCTTCATCGACAAGTCCGCGACCTCGGCGGTCCTCGGACAGACCGAGACCGCCGCCTGCGCGATCCTCGGCCCCCGTCGCGGCGAGACCATCGACAAGTGGATTGCGACCTCGCGCGGCGTGCTCATCGGTGCGGCCCGACAGGAGTGGGAGAAGCAGATGCCCACCAACCGGTCGATGATCGAGCAGACGCAGCAGACCAACGACTGCCGGGTCGACGCGATCGGCCTGCGCGGCCTGACCGGTGGCGGCAACGGCGCGACCGCCCAGGTGCTGGCGAGCTTGGTCATCAGTATGAACCAGGGCGCCGCAAACGCTGGCAGTCTCGTCGTCGGAATCCAATACCAAGTCGTCAACCAGGACGGCAAGTGGAAGATCAGTCGCGTCGACGCCTGGTGACCAGGAACGGCGAATCCCCACATTTTTACGCGTAACGCTTGACGTTCGCCCTGTTAGCGGTCACTCTATTGCCAGGACCGCGCATTCTCAGCCAGCGAGCGCGGACACTGCGACAGACGCGACTTGACAAAGCGCGTCTATTTTCTGATACAGTTGGACGTTGCGCTGGCTGCCTCCTGTCCACCTTTGATCCGCCCGTCCTGCACGCGTTGTGCTGTCTCGAGCGTTTCGCCATGTCAGGTCGCCAGACCAGCGACACAGGCGCAAGCCCACCTCGTAGCAGCTAGTCAACTTTCGTGTTGGAAGGACGCATCTTGGCACCCACCCGCCAGTCCACCTCAACCACTTCGATCCCCGGCGCACCACACCGCGCCTCTTTCGCAAAAATCTCCGAGCCGCTGGAAGTTCCCGGCCTGCTCGACATCCAGCTGGATTCGTTCCAGTGGCTCATCGGCTCCGACGCCTGGCGCGCAGAGGCCGTCGCGCGCGGTGAGGAGAACCCGCAGGGCGGCCTCGAGGCCATCCTGCACGAGCTGTCCCCGATCGAGGACTTCTCCGGCTCGATGTCGCTCTCGTTCTCCGATCCGCACTTCGAGGACGTGAAGGCGAGCATCGCCGAGTGCAAAGACAAGGACATGACCTACGCGGCGCCGTTGTTCGTCACCGCGGAGTTCATCAACAACAACACCGGTGAGATCAAGTCGCAGACCGTGTTCATGGGCGACTTCCCGATCATGACCGACAAGGGCAGCTTCATCATCAACGGCACCGAGCGTGTCGTCGTGAGCCAGCTCGTCCGCAGCCCCGGCGTCTACTACGACTCGTCGATCGACAAGGCCACCGAGAAGACCCTGCACACCGTCAAGGTGATCCCGGGTCGCGGCGCATGGCTCGAGTTCGACATCGACAAGCGTGACACCGTCGGCGTGCGCATCGACCGCAAGCGCCGCCAGCCGGTCACCGTGCTGCTGAAGGCCCTCGGCCTCACCGCCGACGAGATCCGTGAGCGCTTCGGCTTCTCCGAGATCATGATGTCGACGCTGGACAAGGACCCGACGTCCAACTCCGACGAGGCGCTGCTCGAGGTGTACCGCAAGCTGCGCCCGGGCGAGCCGCCGACCAAGGAGTCCGCGGAGGCCCTCCTGGAGAACCTGTTCTTCAAGGAGAAGCGCTACGACCTCGCCCGCGTCGGCCGCTACAAGATCAACAAGAAGCTCGGCCTGACCGACAACCCGATGAACGGGCCGTCGACGCTGACCACCGAGGACATCGTCGCGATCGTCGAGTACCTGGTGCGCCTGCACGACGCCGACCCGCACGTCACCCCGTTCGCGAAGGTGGCCGGGCCGGACAGCCTTGAGGTGCCGATCGAGGTCGACGACATCGACCACTTCGGCAACCGCCGCATCCGCACCGTCGGCGAGTTGATCCAGAACCAGATCCGTGTGGGCCTGTCCCGCATGGAGCGCGTCGTGCGCGAGCGGATGACGACCCAGGACGTCGAGGCGATCACGCCGCAGACCCTGATCAACATCCGGCCGGTCGTCGCCGCGATCAAGGAGTTCTTCGGGACCAGCCAGCTGTCGCAGTTCA
>DLKD01000168.1:0-122 GCA_002477755.1 Gordonia sp. UBA7599 | reverse complement strand
GAACAACCCGCTCGCGGGTCTGGGCCACAAGCGCCGCCTCAACGCGCTCGGCCCGGGTGGTCTGAGCCGTGAGCGCGCCGGCCTCGAGGTCCGCGACGTGCACCCGAGCCACTACGGCCGCA
>DLKD01000062.1:127769-128015 GCA_002477755.1 Gordonia sp. UBA7599 | reverse complement strand
CGGCGACGGTGGCCGCGACGGTCAGTGCTCCCGGGCTGCCCGCCAGCCGCTCACCGACGAGCAGGATGGCACCGGGCGTGGCGAGGAGCTGTTGGGTCTGCGTGTTGGCGAGCACGTCGGCTTCGGCACCGGGTGCGCAGTCGATGCGCGTGCCACTGAGTTTCGTCAGCCCCCGCGAGGACCAGGGCGCGATCGAGTGCACCTTCGTCGTCCCTGCGCGGACCGCCTTGCGCAGGCGCAGGAAGA
>DLKD01000062.1:127400-127664 GCA_002477755.1 Gordonia sp. UBA7599 | reverse complement strand
TGCGCAGGCGCAGGAAGATCATCGGCGATTCTTCCTCCGGCTCGAGTCCGGCCAGGAGGACGACGGGTGCGTGCTCGAGGTCGTCGTAGGCCACCGGCATCCCGGCGCCGGCGACCTGGTGGGCCAGGAATGCCGTCTCCTCGTCGCTGCAAGCACGGGCACGGAAGTCGACGTCGTTGGTGCCCAGTACGACCCGTGCGAACTTGGCGTAGGCGTAGGCGTCCTCGACGGTGGCACGACCCCCGACCAGCACCCCGGCGCGGG
>DLKD01000062.1:127134-127259 GCA_002477755.1 Gordonia sp. UBA7599 | reverse complement strand
CGGCGGCGACGGCCAGCGCGTGCGGCCAAGAGGCGGGCTGCAAGGTACCGGAGGAGTCCCGGACAAGTGGCGTTGTGAGGCGGTCTGGGAGTGCCGCGTAGGCGAAGGCCCACCGGCCCTTGTCG
>DLKD01000062.1:86239-127020 GCA_002477755.1 Gordonia sp. UBA7599 | reverse complement strand
CCTTGTCGCAGTTCCACTCCTCGTTGACGGCCGGGTCGTCGCCGGCGAGGCGGCGCAACACCTTGTTGCGCCGCTGGTCGGTGCGCTGTGCACAGCCGCCGGCGCAGTGCTCGCAGGCACTCGGTGTCGAAGCGAGGTCGAAGGGGCGGGCACGGAAGCGGTAGGTCGAATTGGTCAGCGCGCCGACCGGGCAGATCTGCACCGTGTTGCCGGAGAAGTACGAGTCGAACGGGTCGTCCTCATAGATGCTCACCTGCTGCAGCGCGCCGCGGTCGCCGAGGTCGATCAGCGGATCGCCGGCGATCTCGTCGGAAAAGCGGGTGCAACGGGCGCACAGGACACAGCGCTCGCGGTCGAGCAGCACCTCGGCCGACAGTGCCACGGGTTTCGTGTAGCGGCGCTTCTCCCCGTCGAACCGGGAGTCGGGGCGCCCGGCGGTCATCGCCTGGTTCTGCAGCGGGCACTCGCCGCCCTTGTCGCAGGTCGGGCAGTCCAGCGGGTGGTTGATGAGGAGTAGCTCCATCACGCCGTTCTGGGCGCGCGCGGCGCCCTCCGAAGTGGCCTGTGTGCGGACCACCATGTCGTCGGATACGACGGTCGTGCACGAGGCCATCGGCTTGCGTTGGCCTTCGACGTCGACGAGGCACTGCCGGCACGCGCCGACCGGCGCGAGCAACGGGTGGTCGCAGAAGCGGGGGATCTCGATGCCCATCATCTCCGCGGCGCGGATCACCAGTGTGCCCTTGGGCACGGTGATCGACTGCCCGTCGATCGTGAGGGTGACCAGGTCCGTCTCGACCGTCGTCATTGCGCACCCCCGTAGGTCACCGACGCGGCCGGATCGAACGGGCAGTGCCCCAGGCGCGCGTGTTCGAGGTATTCGTCGCGGAACAGCGCCAACGACGAGGTGATCGGTGCTCCGGCGGCGTCGCCGAGGGCGCAGAATGCCTTTCCGACGATGCTGTCGGTGATGTCGAGGAGTTTGTCGAGATCGCCGTCGTCGCCCTGCCCGGCCTCCAGGCGCTCCATGAGCTGCACCAGCCAGTAGGTGCCCTCGCGGCACGGGGTGCACTTGCCGCACGACTCGTGCTTGTAGAACTCGCTCCACCGCAGGACCGCGCGGACGACGCACGTCGTTTCGTCGAAGATCTGCAGCGCTTTGGTGCCCAGCATCGACCCGGCGCCCGCGACGCCCTCGTAGTCCAGTGGCACGTCGAGGTGATCGG
The DNA here is from genome assembly GCA_002477755.1 of Gordonia sp. UBA7599. Taxonomy (GTDB): domain Bacteria; phylum Actinomycetota; class Actinomycetes; order Mycobacteriales; family Mycobacteriaceae; genus Gordonia. The sequence continues at coordinate 125,794 of DLKD01000062.1, read as the reverse complement.
CGGTGAACAGCGGAGTCGACGATCCGCCGGGCGTCCAGAACTTCAACTGGTGGCCTTCGCGCACGCCGCCGGCCAGATCGAGGAGTTCGCGCAGGGTGATGCCCAGCGGCGCTTCGTACTGCCCAGGATTGGCGACGTGGCCCGAGAGTGAGTACATCGTGAACCCGGGCGACTTCTCGGTGCCGAACTGGCGGAACCAGTCGGCACTGTTGCGCAGGATCGCCGGGACACTGGCGATTGACTCCACGTTGTTAACGACGGTCGGGCTGGCATACAGTCCGGCGACGGCCGGGAACGGCGGGCGCAGGCGGGGCTGGCCGCGGCGGCCTTCGAGGGAGTCGAGCAGCGCCGTCTCCTCGCCGCAGATATACGCGCCGGCGCCGGCGTGGACGACGAGTTCCAAGTCGTAGCCGGAGCCGAGGATGTTGGTGCCGAGCAGACCTGCGTCGTAGGCCTCCGCAACGGCGTCGCGCAGCCGCGCGATGACCGAGGCGACCTCGCCGCGTATGTAGATGAACGCGTTGCGGGCGCGGATGGCGTAGCTCGCGATGATCATGCCCTCGATCAGCGCGTGCGGTGAGGCGAGCATCAACGGCATGTCTTTGCAGGTGCCGGGCTCGGACTCGTCGGCATTGACGACGAGGTAGTGCGGCTTGCCGTAGCCGGGTTCACCAGGCCCGGGTTGCGGGATGAACGACCACTTCATCCCGACGGGGAAGCCTGCGCCGCCACGGCCCCGCAGGCCGGAGTCCTTGACGATGCCGATGACCTCGTCGGGCGTCAGGTCCAGCGCGGCCTTCAGCCCGTGGTAGCCGTTGCCGCGCAGGTAGTTGGCCAACGACCACGACTCCGGCTGCGCCCAATCCCGGCTCAGGACGGGGACTGTCGCGGCCTCGACGGTGCGCTCGACGAGTTCCGCGGGCTTCACATCGTCGGTCTCGGGCGCCGGTTTTGTATCGGCGCCGGCTAACAGGCGCGAGACCTTCTTGAAGGAGCACAGCGTCGGGACGCCGCGGCTCGGTGCGACCTCGACGCCGGCGCGCAGGTCGTCGACGAGTTCGACGGTGCTCTGCGGCGACTGGTCGTCGAAGAACTCCCAGTTGACCATCACGACGGGCGCGAAGTCGCACGCGGCGTTGCATTCGACGTGCTCGAGGGTGATCCGGCCGTCGGCGGTCGTCTCGCCCGGTGCGATGCCCAGGTGCTCGCTCAGCGTCGCGAGGATCTCATCACCGCCCATCACCGCGCACGTCGTGTTGGTGCACACGCCGACGAGGTATTCGCCGGTCGGGGAGAGTCGGTACATCGAGTAGAACGTGGCGACCGCAGCAACCTGCGCCCGCGACAACCCCAATTGCGTTGCGCAGAAACCGATTCCGGCCTTGGTGAGGTAGCCGTCGTGCGACTGGACCAGGTGCAGCAGCGGCAGCAGAGCCGAGCGCGACTCGGGGTAGCGGGCGATGATCGGCGCTGCGTCGGCGGCCAGCGCCGCGGCGACGTCGGCCGGATAGTCCGACGGGCCGTCGAAGGTGATCGGCGGATGCGGCGCGTCGGGAAGGTGGCCGGGCAATCCGAGTTCGACGGGGATCGGCGCTCCCACGCGTGTCCCGGGATCGGGGTTGAGCTCGGTGGTCATCGGTCCACGCCTCCCATCACCGGGTCGATGCTGGCGACCGCGGTGATCACGTCGGCGACCATGCCGCCCTCGCACATCGCGGCCACCGCCTGCAGATTCGTGAACGACGGATCACGGAAGTGCACCCGGTAGGGTCGCGTGCCGCCGTCGGACACCATATGGACGCCGAGCTCGCCGCGGGGCGACTCGATGGCCGTGTAGCACTGCCCGGCCGGGACGCGGAAGCCCTCGGTGACGAGCTTGAAGTGGTGGATCAGCGACTCCATCGACTGGCCCATGATCTTGGCGATGTGCTCGGGCGAGTTGCCTAGGCCGTCGGGGCCCAATTGCAGGTCGGCCGGCCAACCGAGCTTCTGGTCGTCGACGGTGATCGGGCCCGGCTTGGCCAACCGCTCGACGCACTGCCGCGCGATCCGCAGCGACTGGTGCATCTCGGCAACGCGGATGAGGTACCGGCCGTAGGAGTCGCAGGTGTCGACGGTCGGGACGTCAAACTCGTAGGTCTCGTAGCCGCAGTACGGCGCTGACCGTCGGAGGTCGTGCGGCAGCCCCGTCGAGCGCAGGCACGGCCCGGTGACGCCCAGGGCCATGCAACCGGCCAGGTCGAGGTAGCCGACGCCCTGCGTGCGCGCCTTCCAGATGTAGTTGTCGGTGAGCAGTGCCTCGACCTCGCCCAGTTGGTCGGGCAGCTCGTCGAGGAGGCTGATGATCATCTCGAGCGAGCCGTCGGGGAGGTCTTGCGCGACGCCGCCGGGACGGATGTAGGCGTGGTTCATCCGCAGTCCGGTGATCTGCTCGAACACCGTGAGGATGGACTCGCGCGTGGCGAAGCCGAGGAACATCGGCGACATCGCGCCGAGCTCCAGGCCGCCGGTGGCCAGGGCCACCAGGTGCGACGAGATGCGGTTGAGCTCCATCAACATGACGCGGATCGTGTTGGCGCGCTCGGGGATCTCGTCGGTGATTCCCAAGAGCTTCTCGACGCCGAGGCAGTAGGCGACCTCGTTGTGGAACGGTGCCAGGTAGTCCATGCGCGTCACGAAGGTGACGCCCTGGGTCCATGTGCGGTATTCGAGGTTCTTCTCGATCCCGGTGTGCAGGTAGCCGATGCCGCAGCGCGCTTCGGTGACCGTCTCACCGTCGATCTCCAGGATCAGGCGCAGCACGCCGTGGGTCGACGGGTGCTGCGGACCCATGTTGACGACGATCCGCTCCTCGCCGGGCTGGGCGGCGGCGCGCTCGCGGACGGCGGCGACAACCTCGTCCCAATCGCGGCCGGACACTCCGATGGTGGTCATCAGTGGTAGGACCTCCGCCGATCGGGGGGTGCGACGGTGGCTCCCTTGTATTCGACGGGCACGCCACCGAGCGGGTAGTCCTTGCGCTGCGGGTGGCCCTCCCAATCGTCGGGCATCTCGATGCGGGTCAGCGCGTGATGACCGTCGAAGATGATCCCGAAGAAGTCGTAGGTCTCCCGCTCGTGCCAGTCGTTGGTCGGGTAGACGCGGCAGAGGCTGGGGATGTGCGGGTCGGAATCGGGGGCGCAGACTTCCAGCCGGACGACGCGGTTGTGCGTGATCGACTGCAACGGGTAGACCGCGTGCAATTCGCGGCCGGCGTCGTCGGGGTAGTGGACGCCGCTGACACCGCGGCACAGCTCGAACCGCAGTTCCGGCACGTCGCGCAGGACCCCGGCGACGACCGGCAGGTAGTCGCGGACGACGAACACGGTGAGCTCGCCGACGTGGACTTGGGCCTTCTCGATCGCGGCGTCGGGGTTGACGCCGTGCTCGGCGAGCGCGGTGCGCAGGGTGGCCAACAGGTCGTCGAAGTAGCCGCCGTACGGGGGTGCGGTGATGCCGCCGAGTTCGACGGTCCGCACCAGGCGCCCGTAACCGGAGGTGTCGCCGCTGCCCTGCGGGCCGAAGAGTCCGGTGCGGGTGGACAGGGTCTCCGGTTGCGCGTCGGGTTGGCGCTGCAGATCGCTCATCGCAGCAGCCCCTTGAGCTCGATCGTCGGGCGCGATGCCAGCGCGGCCTGCTCGGCGGCGGCGATCGCCTCGCCGCGGTTCACGCCCAGCGGCATGTCCTGGATCTTGGCGTGAAGCGTGAGGATGGCGTTGAGGAGCATCTCCGGGCGCGGCGGGCAGCCGGGGAGGTAGATGTCGACGGGGACGACGTGGTCGACGCCCTGCACGATCGCGTAGTTGTTGAACATGCCGCCCGACGATGCGCACACGCCCATGGCGAGCACCCACTTCGGTTCGGCCATCTGGTCGTAGATTTGGCGCAGCACCGGGGCCATCTTCTGGCTGACCCGGCCCGCGACGATCATCAGATCGGCCTGGCGCGGCGAGGCGCGGAACGCCTCCATGCCGAAGCGGGCGAGGTCGTAGCGCCCGCCCGTCGTCGCCATCATCTCGATCGCGCAGCACGCCAGGCCGAACGTCGCCGGCCACAGCGATCCCTTGCGGAAGTAGCCGGCGAGACCCTCGACGGTGCTCAGCAGGAACCCACTGGGGACCTGTTCTTCGATACCCATGCAATCAGTCCCAACTCAGTCCGCCGCGGCGCCATTCGTAGGCGTACGCGACGGACACGTTGACGATGAACAGGGTCATGGCGATCAGTCCGAACCAGCCGAGCGCGTCGAACGCGACGGCCCACGGGTAGAGGAACACGATCTCGATGTCGAAGATGATGAAAAGCATCGCGGTGAGGTAGTACTTCACCGGAATCCGTTGCACCGCACGGTCTTGCGGCAACGGCTCGATGCCGCACTCATAGGCGTCGAGCTTCGCGCGATTGGCGCGCTTGGGCCCGACGAAGGTCGCGATGCCGACCGAGACGATGGCAAATGCGGCCGCGACCGCGCCGAGCACGAGGATCGGTACGTAGGCGTTCAAGTGGCTGTCACCTCCCTTGGGGAGTGGCTGTGTGATCTTCCTCTCACCCTACTCACGGCGCCCGACAGCGCGCGCGCTTTACGCGCCCGACGAGACACATGTCTGGGATCTGTATGGCGACTTGCCCGTTTCCGCCGACGGTGCGGCATCATCGTGAGATGGAGACAGCGCCCACGGTCCTGATCAGTGGCGCGGGTGTGGCCGGGCCCGCTCTGGCGTTCTGGTTGACGCGTTACGGCTACCGGGTCGTCGTCGTTGAACTCGCTACCGAGATCCGTCCGGGTGGTCAGACCGTCGACCTCCGGGGTGCCGGGGCCGACGTCGTCGAGCGGATGGGGCTGCTCGAGCAGATGCAGGGCCGCGCGCTGGAGCAGCGCGGGATCGCCTGGGTGCGCAGCGACGGCAGTCGGCGCGCAGAGATGCCCGTCGAGGCGTTCGACGGAAACGGGCTGGTCTCCAAGCTGGAGATTCTGCGCGGCGACCTCGTCGAGGTGTTGTTCTCCGCGACCCGCGACAGTGTCGACTACCGATTCGGCACCCGGGTGTCGGCGATGACCGCCGCCGACGACGGAGTCGACGTCGTGCTGTCGGACGGCACCGAGATCCGGGTGGACCTGTTGGTCGGCGCCGACGGCCCGCATTCGGCGGTGCGCCGCCTGGCGTTCGGACCCGAGGAACAGTTCGTCGAGCCACTCGGCGGGTACAACGCCTGGTTCAGTGCCCCCGACACGATCGGCCTGGACGGCTGGTACCTGATGTACCAGGCGCCGGGCGGCCGCAATGCATCGCTGCGACCCTCGCACGACCCGACAACCGCGAAGGCCGGATTGGCGTTCCGCTCCGAACCGCTGGAGTACGACCGCCACGACCAGGATGCTCAGCGCCGCCTGTTGGCCGAGCGGATGGCCGGGGCGGGCTGGCACACCGACGAGCTGCTGGCCGCCGCGGCGCACGCGCCGGACTTCTACTTCGACGCGTTCGCACAGGTGAAGATGGATCGGTGGTCGGCCGGTCGGATCACGCTCGTCGGCGACGCCGGGTATTGCGCGTCACCGCTCTCAGGCATGGGCACAAGCCTGGCGCTGGTGGGTGCCTACCTGCTCGCAGGTGAATTGGGGCCCGCACCGGCGACATTGTCCGCGGCGCACGTCGATGCGGCCTTGGCGAGCTACGAGACGAGGATGCGCCCCTACGTCGAACGCTGTCAGGAGCTCCCCAACAGCGTCGAGCGCTTCCTCCCCGAATCCGCCAACGAGATCGCCGTGGGCGCCGCGGTGATGAAGTGGATGCAGCGCTGGCCGCTGCGCCCGCTGGCCGCTCGCAAGTGGTTCACCACCGCCGAGTCTGTCGATCTGCCGGACTATCCCGTTCCGCCGATCGCCCGCTGATTTCAGGCGTTGGCGCGGATGAGGTCCGTCATGACCGACCCGAGTTCGACCGGGTCGACGGGGAGGCTGGCCGTTGCGTCGGCACGCGACCAATCGGCCAGCCATCGGTCGGCCTTGCGGGCGATCAGCACCACCAGCAGCGGGCACGGAACGTATTCGTCGCGGATCTGCTTTGCCAGTCCCATGCCGCCGACCGGCGAGGCCTCACCGTCGAGGATGACGACGTCGAGCTGGTCCTGGTCGAGCTTGGCCAGCACCGCCGGACCGGTTGCGAGCTCGGTGAAGGCCAGCTCGGGAAGATCAGGCCGCAGCGTCGTGCCGAGGGCGCCGACGACCTGATCGCGGGTCTGTGCGTTGGGCGAGTAGACGCCGATGCGCAGGGCGATCCGGGGGCTGTCTCCAGTGGCGCTCACCGACCCGATGGTAGTTCCGAGTCAGCAGTTCCGTTGGCGATGACACAATCGCTGACTATGACTGCCGCGTCCCGACCGTGCGCCGCCATCGTCGGCGGCGGGATCGCAGGTCTCGCCACGGCCATTGCGCTGATCCGCCGCGGATGGGACGCGACGGTGTTCGAGGAGACCGAATCAGTCGTCATTGGAGCGGGGCTGACCCTGTGGTCCAACGGGCTGGCCGCGCTCGACGTGCTCGGCGTCGGCGAGGAGGTGCGGGCCGCCGGCAACGATCTGACCTGCGTGCGGATCCTCGATTCGACCGGTCGTGAACTCATGCGCCAGGAGAGCGGACCGGGCACTGTGCTCGCGCTGCATCGCCGCGATCTCAACGCGACGCTGCTCGGGGCGCTGACCGCCGGTGTCGTGCGGACCTCGACGTCGGCGAGTGTCGTCGACGTCGAGAACGGAATCGTCGACGCCGGCGGCCGAACCGAGCAGTACGACCTGGTCGTCGCCGCCGACGGTGTCCACAGCCCGACCCGGCTGCGGTGGTGGCCGGAGACCGGTGGCGAGCGCGACTGCGGGATCCGCGCCTGGCGGGCCGTCGTCGACGGGGCCGGTGCCGAGGCGATCAGCGTGTGGGGACGCTCGGGTGAATGCGGGATCCTGCCGCTCGCCGACGGCACCGCGTACGTGTTCGGCGCGTCGCGCGGCAAGGCCCGCGACAAGGGGCTGGGGTACTTCGACGACTGGGTCGAGCCGGTGCCGACGCTCCTGCGCCGCATCGAGGAACCCCTTGTGCATGAACTCACCGACCTCAAAGCCGTCCGGCACCCGGTCAAGGGACGCACCGTGATCCTCGGCGATGCCGCGCACGCGATGCGACCGCACCTCGGACAGGGTGCCGGCTTGTCACTCGAGGACGCCGTCGTCCTCGCGCACCACTGCTCGCCGTCGGGTGGATTCGACGGTGCCGGGTTCACCGCGGCTCGTCGTCGACGATGGGCGACGGTGAGTTTTCTCTCGCGGCGCTCGACCATGCTGATGATGCCGTCGAACCGGGTCGTCGGGTTGGCGCACCGGGTGGCGCCGGTCATGCCGGACCGGTTGATGACGGACTCGGCGGACCGGGTCGCGCGGTGGCGTCCGCCGGGCTAGGTGGTCGGCCTGGGGCGCCAGCGCTTCCAGACCGCGATCGCCGCCGCCCGCGTCTTTCCGTCCCAGCTCGCCTCCACATGCGCAGTCATCTGTGGCTCACTGACCTCGGTCAACCGCGCTTGAAGTGTGATGGGCGCGTCGAGTGGGCACGGCCGTAAGTACTGCACGTCGAGTCCGGCGGTGACATAGGCAAGCGCCGCTCCGGGGCCCGGGCCCCAACCACGTTTGTCGGCTTCCCAGAGGACCGCGGCGGCGCTGTGGCAGTCGAGGATCGTGCAGATGATGCCGCCGTTGAGGAAGCCCAGGCCGTTGTCGTGTTCAGGCCAGGGGGTGAAGGTCGCGGTCGCGCCGTCGGCGGTGGGGAAGCTGTGCAGTTGCAGTCCGCGCTCGTTGGCCGGTCCGCACCCGAAGCACGTCATCGTTGGGAACAGGCGCTCTTGAATGCTCGGCTCATCACCCTGCATGGTTCCCGACGCTAGTCGGTGCGATCAGCGGGCGGTGGAGAACGCCGATCGCTTCGCGTGGACCTCCTGCGCCAGCGACACCAGACGGTCGATCAGCGCCGAGTACTTCAGCCCTGAGGCCTCCCACATCTTGGGGTACATCGATGCCGGGGTGAAGCCGGGGATCGTGTTGATCTCGTTGAGCAGCCAGCCGCGTCCGGGCCCGCCGCGGTAGGACTCCTCGTAGAAGAAGTCGACGCGGGCCAGCCCCTGGCAGCGCAGCGCGCGATAGCTGCGGACGGCCAGTTCGCGAACCTCGTCGACCGCTTCCGCGGGGAGCTCCGCCGGGATCTGCAATGCGGCGTTGCCGGTGACGTACTTGTCCTCGTAGTCGTAGAACTCCGCGCCCGGCAGGATCTCGCCGGGCAGCGACGCCTCCGGGCTCGAGTTGCCCAGCACCGCGACCTCGATCTCGCGCGCGGTGATGCCCTCCTCGATGACCAGCACGTCGTCGTAGGCCAGTGCGGTCTGCAGCGCGACGGCCAGCTCGGCCTCGTCGTGGGCCTTGGTGATCCCGACCGAGGACCCCATGTTCGCCGGCTTGACGAACACCGGCAGGCCGAGAGTGTCGACGGTGTTCGTGATGGTCTGCTTCTCGTCGTCGAACCCGTCGCGGTGCTCGATCCACCGGCACTGCGGGATGCCCAGGTAGGCGGCGGCGTTCTTGGCCATCGCCTTGTCCATGCAGAGGGCGGAGCCGAGGACGCCGGAACCGACGTAGGCCAGCCCGAACAGCTCGAGCATTCCCTGGATCGTGCCGTCCTCGCCGTGTGGACCGTGCAGCAGCGGCAGCACGACGGTGTGCTCGCCGGGCTCACCGCGCAACACCGTGAGCGGTTCGACCGCCGGCCCTTCCGGAGCCAGCGAATTGCCCAGCGGCTCGTCGGCGGCGAGGGCGGCGAGTGCCGTCGTCGGTGCGACCCACGTCCCGTCGCGGGTAATCCCGACCGGGACCAGCTCGTAGCGCGACCGGTCGGCCGCCGCGAGGACGTGCGCCGCCGTGATGCAGGAGATGTCATGCTCGGCGGAGGCGCCGCCGAAAAGGACGACGAGGCGCAGCTTGCTCTGTGCGGCGTCGGGCATGGTCGCAACAATACGGGCACGGCCGGAGCGGTGCTGAGTCGGTCACCGCGTCGCGTAGCGTGAGGTCGTGCATTTTTCCATCGCAGAGATCGCCGCGGCGACCGACGGCGCGGTCAGCGGCGCCGACGTCACCGTCGACGGCGCGAGCATCGACTCGCGCACCCTCGAGGCCGGCCAGCTCTTCGTCCCGATCGTCGCCGAGCGCGACGGCCACGAATTCCTCCCGGCCGCCCTCGCCGCCGGGGCACCCGCGTACTTCACCAGCCGCGACGACACGCCTCCGCCCGATGGGGTGGGCGCGATCCACGTCGCCGACACCGCGCTGGCACTGCGCGCGCTGGGCCGCGCCGCCCGCACGCGCATCGGCGACCGGGTCGTCGGGGTCACCGGATCGGTGGGCAAGACGTCGACGAAGGACCTGCTCGCCGGCGTCCTCGAGACGACCTACAAGACCGCGGCCAGCGCCAAGTCGTTCAACAACGAGCTGGGCCTGCCGCTCACCCTCGTCGGCGCCGACGACGGAACACAGGCGGCGGTCCTCGAGATGGGGGCGCGGGGCATCGGGCACATTGCGACGCTGTGCGAGATCGCCGCGCCGACTGTCGGGGTCCTGACCCGTGTCGAGGCCGTGCACCTGGAGAACTTCGGATCGCTCGATGCCGTCGCGCAGACTAAGGGTGAACTCGTCGAATCCCTGCCCGACGACGGGCTTGCCGTCCTCAACGCGGACGACCCGGCAGTCGTGGCGATGGCCAGTCGGACGTCGGCGCGGGTCCTCACCTACAGCGCCTCGGGGGCGTCGGCCGATCTCACCGCGAGCGGCGTCGTCCTCGACGACCAATTGCGCGCGTCGTTCACGCTGCACTCCCCGTGGGGCAGTGTGCCCGTGCGCCTGGGTGCCCGGGGTGAACACCAGGTCGGCAACGCCCTGGCCGCGGCGGCCGCGGGGGCCGGGCTGGGCGTCGGCCTGGAAGCGGTGGCCGACGGTCTGCTGGGAGCCGCACTATCGGGGCTGCGCATGGAGATGACGCGGACCGAGTCCGGGTTCACGGTCATCAACGACGCCTACAACGCCAACCCGACGTCGATGGCTGCCGCGCTGCGCGCCCTCGCCCAACTCGACGCTCCTCGTCGGATCGCGGTCCTCGGCACGATGGCCGAACTCGGGGATGACGCGGCGGCAGCCCATCGCGGCGTCGCCGAGCTGGCGTCGTCGCTGGGCATCGTCGTCGTCGCCGTGGACGAACCGCGCTACGGCGACGTCGAGCATGTCGCCGACCCGGCGGCCGCAGCGGAGTACGTGACCGCGCTCGGTGCGCCGCTGGCGGTGCTCGTCAAGGGCAGTCGGGTCGCCGCGCTCGAGCGTGTGGCCGAGCTGTTGGCCTGATCGACCACGAAGTGCCGAGTCCCACTGTCGCTATTTGTCAGTGGGGCTCGGCGCTTTGCAGTTGGGACACCTGACCGGCGTGCCCGACCATCCGAGGCTCTGCAACTTCACCGCTACTTTGCCCGCGGTGCTGCACGGGCGGCCGATGACCTGGCCCCATCCCAGACGCAGAGATTCCTTGTCCGCGAATACCGAGGCGTCGAGGTCGCGCTCGGGATCGGCGTCTCGCGAATGCGCGTCGTCATGGCCGAACCGGCCGTCGAGCTCGACTATCAGTCGCCACTCGTCGTAGTCGACGTCCCGGAAACCGCGCCGTCCGACCCTCGTCGGTGCCTGGCGGCGCGGCTTGGGCAGACCGTGGGGTCGTTCGACGCGTGTCAGGTAGGCATGCTCGAGCACCGAACAGGTTCCCTCATTCAGGTCGGTGAGGACGCCGCTTATCAACCGTCGGCGCTTGCACCACTGGCGGGAATCCAGCGCGCTGTGCAGACGCGACGCAGTGGTGAGCCGTTCCCGAACCGTATCCGCCAGCACAGCGATCGCATCCACCTCCGATGGCGCCTCGCCGGCGACATCGAGCACGGCGTGTTCCACTCGGACGCGCGGAGGGCGCATGCCCCCCGCCACGCGCTGCGTCAACTGTGCACATCGGTGGACGACCACGCCCGCGCGCTCGGGGGCGTGCGCCTTGCGGTCGACGGCGATGTGAATCGCAGCACCCGGCCGTCCCAACCCGGCGATGGTCAGCGCAGACTGATGGCTCAGCGCCGAGCCCGGCGCACCCAACACCGCCGCCCAGGCGCGCTGCCGCCACGTCAGCGGGCCGTTGTGGTTCACATACACCCCGGGGTGGAGCCGTACCCAGGCACCGCGGCGCAACATGCTTCGGAGTAGCCCCTCGCTGGCCCCGCAGTCGATCGCCTGCTGACGGCTGATCACCCCGTCCTGGGCAAAGAGAACCTCGGCAAGCAGGGCATTGCACGTCAGAGGGGTAGCCACACAGTCAATGCTGGTCGGGACGGCGTACATCCGACAGGCCCGACGTGCTTCACTGTGGATAACTCGACCTCACCGCAATCCCTGGGGATAAGTGTCCCCGGTTGATCACCCCGAAGTGCCGAGTCCCACTGTCGCTATTTGTCAGTAGAGCTCGGCAGATGCGGCCTAGATGATTGATTTCTGGTCGACGAGCTCAGGGGAGCATGGAGCCGGTTTCTTCGTAGCGCTCGTGGAAGGAGAACGCTTCGTCCAGCAGGTGCGGGGTATGGCCGCCCTTTGCCTCGGCGCGGTCGAGGTAGTCGTGTAGGGCATCCCGGTAGTCGGGGTGGGCGCAATTGTCGATGATCACCCGGGCGCGTTTGCGAGGAGACAGGCCACGCAGATCGGCGAGGCCCTGCTCAGTGACGATCACCTGGACGTCGTGCTCGGTGTGGTCCACGTGCGAGGACATCGGGACGATAGCGGAGATCTTGCCGCCCTTCGCCGTCGACGGGCTCAGGAAGATGGAGACGTAGCCGTTGCGGGTGAAGTCACCGGAGCCGCCGATACCGTTCATCATCTTGGTGCCCATGACGTGCGTGGAGTTCACGTTGCCGTAGATGTCGGCCTCCAGCATGCCGTTCATTGCGATCACCCCGAGTCGTCGAACGATCTCGGGGTGGTTGCTGATCTCCTGCGGGCGCAGCGTGATGTGGTCGCGGTAGAAGTCGATGTTGGCGATCAACTCTTCGATGCCGTCGTCGCTGAGGGCGAGCGAGGTGGTCGACGCATGGTCGACGGTGCCGTCCTTGATCAGGCCAAGCATGCCGTCCTGAATCACCTCGGTGTAGCAGTCCAGAGCCTCATAGGGGCTCTTGTCGAAGCTGGCCATCACCGCGTTCGCGACATTGCCGATGCCGGCCTGCATCGGGAGGAGCTTGTCAGCGGGGAGGCGTCCGGCCTTCACCTCGTCGTCGAAGAATTTCAGGACGTTGGCGGCGATCGCCTTGCTGACCTCGTCAGGTGCTGTCACCGGGCTGGCGTGGTCGCGTGAGTGGGTCTGCACGATGGCGACGACCTTGTCCGGGTCGACGCGGTAGGTCGGTTGGCCGATCCGGTCGGCGACGCTGGTCATCATGATCGGCTTGCGGTTCGGGGGAAGCGCAGTGCCGTAGTAGATGTCGTGCATGCCCTTCATCTGGGCGGGGACGCACGAGTTGACCTCGAGGATCACCTTCTCGGCGACGTCGAGCCAGGTCTTGTTGTTGCCCACCGAGGTCGACGGGATCAGTTCGCCGTCGGCGGTGCAACCGGCGATCTCGATGATGGCGACGTCGATGGTGCCGTAGTACCCCTCCCAGACCTGCTGGGCGACGTGGGAGAGGTGGACGTCGACGTAGTCCATGGAGCCGGTGTTGATTCGGCCGCGCGCGGTGGGCTCGGATTGGTAGGGCATGCGCAGGGCGATGCCGTCGACCTCGGCGAGGAGACGTTCGGTCTGCGGGGAGACGGATGCGCCGGTGAGGAGGTTGATCGTGAAGTCGTCACCGGCGTCGCGGGCTTCGCCGATGCGGTGGGCCAGCGCGGTGATTGAGTCCTTCGGCGTGCCGGCGCTGGCGAAGCCGCTGATCGCGACAGTGTCGTTGGGGTGGATGAGTTTAACGGCGTCGTCGGCGGACATGACCTTCTGCGCGTACGCAGCAAAGGGGAGGCGCGCGCCGGCGTCAGAGTGGGCTGCTGACGTGGTCACGGGAGTGAGGATATGCCTGTCGCGCGGGGTGTATTCCCCAAAGCGCCGAGTTCCACTGTTGCTATATGGCAGTAGGACTCGGCGCTTTGCGTTTAGCCGTCTACCCGCAGATGAGGGAGCAGCTGGCGGGTCTTGGCTTCGGTCCACCCCGGCGGCTTCAGGATGTCGGCCCAGGCGTACGGGATTGCCCGCATGTAGTGGTGACCGTGCCCGTCGGGGACGTCGACGGCGACCGCCATGTCAGCGGACACCTGCAAGAACGTCACCACGGGGATCCAGTGCGTGGAATGCAGCACGTCGCGGCCACGGGGTTCCTTCAGCCAATCGGGCTCCCGGAACAGCAGGCGAGGATTCCACCACGTGATCGGGTCCGACGCATGCTGGATGTAGGAGCTGCGGTTGGGCAGCCACGGCGAGGCGGGACGGCCGAGGTTGTCCTCCTCGGCGATGAACCGCACGTGTTTGCCGTCCTGGTAGATCGGCAGCACCTCCGGTGTGCCCTCGTCGCGGTTGACGGTGGTGTCGCGCCACAGCGAGTTGTTGAACGTCGGACCGGTGAACAGCGCACCATCGGTTCGGGCGGCGAGGTCGGGGATCGACCCGAACGGCGCCTCCCCGGCGAAGCTGCCGAGCGATTCGCCGAACACGACGATCTTCGGGCGCTCGCTCTCCGGAATCGCACGCACCCGCTCGCTGACCTCCTCGAACAGCAGGCGGCCGGCCTGGCGAGCGCGCTCCTTGTCGACGAGGAATGAGATCCAACTCGGCAGATATGAGTACTGCATGGACACCAGGGCGGTGTCGCCGTTGTACATGTACTCCAGCGAGTCCATGTAGGCCTTGTTGAGCCAACCGCTGCCCGTCGTCGACCCGACCGCGACGACCTTGCGCTTCAACCCGCCGGTGCGCTCGAGCTCACGGACGGCGGCCTCGGCGATGTCCTTCAGGTCGTCCGCCGAGTCCAGCCCGGCGAAAGTGCGGATCGGTTCCTTGGCCGGTGTTCCGTTGAACGCGGTCAGATCGGCGACAGTCGGCCCGTCGGCGACGTTGGAGCGGCCCTCACGGCCCAGCGAGTCCCAACTCACCGTCGAACCCGGTCCACCGGAGCGCAACGGTGACGTCGGCGGCGAGACATCAGCCTTGGTCTCGTTGTTGGCTGCCGCGAAGCTGCTGTTCAGGGCTTTCATGATGTTGTCGACGAGGACGCCGTTGACCAGCGCGACGGTCAACGCCACGACGACCGCGGCACCGGCCACCGTCGCGATGCGGGCCGGGATGAGCTTGCCGAGGGTGTGCACGACCCAGAGGGTCGCCGCTCCCCACAGCTTGCCGATGAACATCAACAGCAGGAACACGACTACCGCGACGCCGATGATCTCCGGGATGACGTCGTAACCGATCCGCTCCACTCCCATGAGGTCGCGCAGGTTGTTCTGCCACCGGACGAACCAGTAGAACATCAGCGCCGAATCCCACACGGCGACGAACGCCAGGGCCCACCACCAGAACTTCTGCGGACTCGGCCATGGCTCCTCGCGCGAAATCATGAATCGGACCAGCCAGACGAGGAACACGCCGATGCCGTAGCCGATGGCCGCTGCGCCGCCGGACACGATGCCCTGGAACATCCAGCCGCGGGGCAGCAGCGACGGTGTCGTCGAGGCGAGAAGGAGCACCGTCGCGCCGACCAGGCCCCCGTAGGAGACGTGGGTGAGGCGGTAGCGCAGCTTTCTGCCCGCTCCGGACACTTTCGTACTCGCCATGTCGGTCCTTCGGTCGGCGGGCTCCCTCGAGGAGAGGATTGGCCCAACCTATCAAGGGCGTCCGTCAGCTGTTAGCGCGGCGAGGCATTCGCCACGATGATGTCGTGCACCCACTGGGCCAAGCCGGGGGCGCGGTCGTCGTAGGTCGCGGTGAACCGCTCGTCGGCGAGATACATCTGGGCGAGGTTCACATGCATCTCGTCGTCGCAGTCGTGGAATCGCGTGATGCTCGCCCGGTGCCGCTGCGCGAGAGCGTTCGCCTCCGTGCTTCCGGGCTCGATGCCGCTGGTCTTCGCCGCCACCAAGGCGGCCATCAACGCGTCCTGCTCGTCCTTGACCGCCTGCAAGTCGGCCTTCGACATCTGGGCGGCACGTTTCCTGCTCTGCGCCCAGGCGTCGGTGTCGCCCCACCGCTTCTCCGCCTCGGCGTGCCACTCCTGGCCGGGCCAGTCGTGGCCGAAGATCTCGGCCTGCTCGGCCGCAGTCAGAGTGATTCCGTTGTTCTTGTTCGCCATGAGTTCCTCCAAGGCATCGACCATCCGGTGCAAGCGGTCGATCCGCTCGTTCAGCAGCCTGCGCTGCTCTTCAAGCGTGGACAGCTCGTCGCGGTCCGGGTCGTCGAGCAGGGTCGCTATCTGCTCGAGGGACAAGCCCACCTCGCGATACACCAGCACCCGGTGCAGGCGTTCGACATCGGCGTCGGTGTACAACCGATAGTCCGAGTGGCTGCGCGCACTGGGCACGACGTGACCGATGTGGTCGTAGTGGTGCAGCGTGCGAACGCTGACACCGGTCAGGTCGGCGACTTCGCCGACTGTCCGCACCGGCTTGCTTGGGGACTTCTCCTCGCTCACGCCGTCCACCCTGGGGCCTGACGTCGCGTCAGGGTCAAGTCAGTTGCGGAGTTGGAAGACGAAAGCGTCGTCGCCCTTGGCGCACGCGGCGAGGATGTTCGCTGAATCCGACGGTCCGCAGGTCCAACCCTGCACGGTCTGCTTCTGCGCGGACGCGATCATGGGGCCGTACTCCTTGGCCACCTTCTTGGCGGTGTCACAGTTGACGTGACCGCGCAACACGACGAGTTCCAGCGCACCGTCAGGTCCGCGTGTGGGCCCGCACTTGGTGCCGGGGACGTCGGGGACCTGGCGGTCGGCGGGGACGGAGGCGGGTGGCGGGGCGGCCTTCGACGGGTTCGGGCCCGGCACGACGGCAACGCCGGATTCGGTGCTAGCCGCCGTTGTCCCCGACGCAGTGGAATCGGTCGTCGTCGTCTCGTCGCGGCTGCAGCCGAGCAGGGTCGCGATGGCGACGCAGAGGGTGGCAGCGGTGACGACCAGTCGCATGATCAGGGTCTTTCTCGATACCAACATGGGATCCAGGGTAGAGAATCGGCCCTTAACTTTTGATGAATGCGCCTTCAGGCTGCGAGAATGCCCGTCGTGACTGCTGCAGCGACCGGGTTCACCGTCGGCACCAGATTGGGCTCCGGGCTGGGACGGACCGGGGTGATCTCGACACCGCACGGTGACATCGCGACGCCCGCATTCGTGCCGGTCGGGACCAAGGCGACGGTGAAAACGGTCGTGCCCGAGGCCGTCGCCGAGTTGGGCGCGCAGGCGGTTCTGGCTAATGCCTACCACCTCTACCTGCAGCCCGGCCCGGCCATCGTCGACGCGGCCGGCGGGCTCGGCGCGTTCATGAACTGGCCCGGCCCCACCTACACCGACAGTGGTGGCTTCCAGGTCATGTCGTTGGGCGTCGGGTTCAAGAAGGTGATCGAGATGTCCGCGGGGCATTCGCCCGACGACGGGAAGATCGCCGAGGGCAAAGAACGCCTCGCCGCCGTCGATGACGACGGAGTCACCTTCAAGTCCCACCTCGACGGGTCGACGCACCGATTCACACCCGAGCTGTCGATGCAGATCCAACACCAACTCGGTGCGGACATCATCTTCGCGTTCGACGAGCTGACGACGCTGATGAACACCCGGTCGTACCAGGAGAACTCGCTGGAGCGCACCCGCCTGTGGGCGATCCGCTGCCTGGCCGAGCACAACCGGCTCTCGCGCGAGCGCAGCCACCGCCCGCAGCAGTCGCTGTGGGGGGTGATCCAGGGCGCGCAGTACGAGGATTTGCGGCGCAAGGCCGCCCGCGACCTCGCCGAGATGGGGGCGCGCGATGACGCCGACGGCGGGAAGGGCTTCGGCGGCTTCGGGATCGGCGGGGCGCTGGAGAAGGAGAACCTCGGGACGATCGTCGGGTGGGTGAACGAGGAGCTACCGGCCGACAAGCCCAAGCACCTGCTGGGGATCAGCGAGCCCGACGACGTCTTCGTCGCGATCGAGAACGGCATTGACACCTTCGACTGCGTCTCGCCGACGCGCGTGGCGCGCAACGGGGCGATCTACACCCGCGACGGCCGCGTGAACATCACCAACCGGCGCTTCCGCGACGACTTCGCCCCGCTGGACCCCGACGGCGCGCCGAACTACACGTCGCAATACTCACGCGCCTACCTGCACCATCTCTTCCGCGCGAAAGAGGGCCTGGGCCCGACCTTGGCTACCCTGCACAACCTCTCGTTCGTGATCGAGATGGTCGACGGCGCTCGCCGGGCCATCGAGGACGGGCGCTATGAGGACTACCGCGACGATTTCCTGGGGCGCTACTACGGCTGAAGCGCCTCGATCCGCGCGCCGATCATCTCCACCCACTCCGCGACCAGAGTCTCGTCGTCAACGAGGGGCTGTGTGCCGAGCAAGTGGGTCATGTTGCGCTGCGCGAACAGGGTGCCCAGGGCGATCGTGGCGATGGCCGCGGCCTGGTCGTCGGTCGCGACGGGGGCGTGCTGGCGCACCCAATTGGTCATGCCCGAGTAGGACTCGCGGATGAGCGACGACAGTGTTTCGGCGAGCATCTTCGGCTTGTCCCGCAGCTCTGACGCCATGATCCGCAGCAGCTGGGACTCCTCGTCGATGACTTCGAGGGTGTAGCGGCCGAGCACGGTCAACTCCGACCGGAGGTCGGTGAGGCCTTCGAAAATCACGCGGATATCGCGCAAGGCTCGGAGCCGATTCGCGTGCCGCTCGATCCCGGCTTCGAGGAGCAGTTCTTTGGATCGGAAGTGGTGGTAGAGCCCGCCCGAGCCAGGTGTGAGGCCGGCGGCCTCTTCGATCTGGGCGACACTCGTTGCGCGGTAGCCCTGTTCGCCGAACAGCCGCATGGCTTCATCGATGAGTCGTTCGCGCGTGGACAGGCTCGCAGTCACAGTCCGTCTCCCTCCCGTTGACACCCACCTAAGTAGGCACTTAGTGTAGCCAAGTACATCACCAAAGTGATTACTTAGGAGAACTCAGTGAGGACCGATACCGCCGATTCGCGGCCGATGCTGATGTGGGCGCCGTGGCGAGCCGGGGACGTTTTCGCCGCCTACGAGCAGTGGCGCTGCGAGCACGGCGCTGTGTCCTTCGACGAGGAGACGCAAAGCTGGTTCGTCGTCGGATATGCCACCGCGCGAGAGGTGCTCAGCGGTGAGGGGTGGAGCAGTGATCCGCTGTCCTCCCCGGTCGTCCGCGACACCCTGGCGGCGCACGGAATCGACGAACTGCCGCTGGGCGGGGGGATGCTCACTGCCGATCCTCCTGATCATGAGCGGATGCGCGGAGCGGTGCGCGATGTGTTCACTCCGCACTACATCGCGCAGTTGGCATCGGGTGTCGAGGCCATCGCGGCCGACGCCATTGATCTGTTGCCGGCCGGTGAGCCCGTCGAATTCATGACGACCATCGCCCGCCCGTTCCCCGTCGCGGTGATCGCCGAATGGCTGGCGCTCGACCCGGCGACGACCCGTCTGCTGTGGGACCGTGCCGACGAACTGGTCCGACTGTTGGACGGCGTGATCGGTGCGGAGCTGACGGTCGGGACACTCGAGGCGATGAGCGCCCTTGTCGCGGAGTTCCTCCCCCTGGCGGCGTCGCGGCGTGAGACGCCCGGGGACGACCTCCTGAGCCTGCTCGCCGCAGATCGAGAGCTGGCGCTGGACGAGGTGGTCGCCAATGCGGTTCTACTGGCGATCGCGGGCCACGAGACGACCGCAGGTTTGTTGGGCAATGCGCTGGTTCGCCTGCTGGCTGGGGCCGATGGAACCCGTCTGGCCGACCGGATCGGTGCGGTGACGCCCGCCGACGTCGACGAATTCCTCCGTCTGGACGGACCGCCACAGGCGGTCGGGCGGACGTCGACCGTGGACCGTTGTCTGGACGGCCGATTCATCACGGCAGGGGAGCGGGTGGTCGTGGTCGTCGCTGCGGCGAATCGGGACCCCGACGTCTTCGAGCGCCCGGCTGAATTCGACCCGTCGCGGCGCGGCTCCCTCCACCTCGGTCTGGGTTTCGGGCGACACCGCTGCCTAGGCGCCGCGTTGGCAAAGCTGGAGGTCCAGATCGCTCTCACGCGGATTCTCGACCGCGATCCCGTCCTCGTCCCCGATTCCGTCTCGCCCAGGCCCACCAGCCTGCTTCGCGCGCCGGAGTCACTGACAGTCGAGTTCCGACGATGAACCAGACCGGAGGTCCGCAGATGCCTGAGGAGAAGACACCAGACGGATTCGCCACCGTGCGGGGCGGTCGCGTCCGTCGAACCCTGCCGGTGGCCGGCTTCGCCGCCCGCGCTGCCGGTGGGCGAATCCTGGCCGGATTGCGCGCCACCGCGGGGGACGCCGACGCGGTCGACCGCTTCCACGTGAAGACGTCGGAGCGCTATGCCGAATTGCTCGGACACTCCAAGGGTGTGCTGATGAAGGCCGGGCAACTGCTGTCAACCTTCGACGTTGACGTAGATGCCCGTGGACCGATGGCCACCTACCAGCAGGCATTGATGCGCCTGCAGGCCGACGCGCCGCCAATGGACTCGGCCCTCGTCGCGCAGATCGTCGAATCCGATCTCGGTGCTCCGGTGGACGATCTGTTCGCGGATTTCGATGCCGACCCGATCGCCGCCGCGTCCATCGGCCAAGTGCACGTGGCGCATCTGCGTGACGGTCGGAAGGTCGCTGTCAAGGTGCAGTACCCCGGAGTGGCCAGGGCGATCCGCGACGATCTGGCCAACACCGAACTGTTGGCGACGGTCGTCAAGCTGGGGGCCGCGATGGGGCCACGCGCGATGCGGACCAATCAGCGGGCTGCCGCCGCGGAGATCGCCGAGCGAGTCGCCGAGGAACTCGACTACCACCGCGAGGCGCGCAACATCACCCGCTTCCACGACCTGTTCGCCGGCCACCCCTTCATCCGGGTGCCCGAGGTTGTCCCCGAGCTCTGTGGATCCCAAGTGCTGACGATGACCTTCGTCGACGGAGTGGGGTGGGCCGAGGCGAAAGAGGCTGATCAAGCCCTGCGGGACCAGTGGGGTGAAGCGATCAGCTACTTCGCGACGAGCGCCTATCGACACGCCAACCTGTTCAACGCCGACCCGCACCCGGGCAACTACCGATTCGGTGCCGATGGATCGGTCGGCTTTGTCGACTTCGGGTGCATTAAGCAGTTCCCCGAATACGTTCGGTACGGAGTCGTGGCCCTCTTCCGTGCGACCTGCGACGGCGACAAGGAACGGTTGCTGGAGTTGCTGCACACGTACGGATTCGTCGACCCCGACGTGGACCTGACCGCCGACGAGGCTTATGAGTGGTGGGCGATGTCGGCGGGCCCAGTCCTCGCGCCACAGCCGCACACCTATGTTCCCTCCGACGGCACCGAGATGATGCGAACGTGGTTCGACTCCGGTTCACTCGGGTCAACGGTTCGGAAGATGACCATTCCCAGCGACTACATCATGGTCAGCCGGATCAGCATGGGCATGAACTCGGTCCTGAGCCAGCTGCACGCGACGATGGACCAGCGCGACCAGCTCGACACGATGGACGGGGTGGCGCCGCCGCGGACTCCGCTCGCACATCAGCACTACGACTGGGTGTGCTCGCGCAAACTGCCGTTCGGGCTCGACAAGCGGTAAGCGCCCTGAAGTCTGGCAACTGTTGGGCCAGAAAGGGAGATCCTCCCTTTGGCGGCCAGCAATCGGCAGGTTTCAGGGGCAGAACACCCAAGGCTGGCGCGGCAGGGCGGCGGGATCAAAGTGCGTCAGCATGGCGGCCGCGGTCGCGTGTTCACCCTCGACGGCCAGACCCAACGACCGCGCCATCGCATTCACCACGTACTGCGTTGAAACCCCTTGCACGGCAAGATCTTCCAACGTCACGGCACCGTCGCGCTTGGACAGCCGCACCCCTGCTGCGTTCACCACCAGCGGTACGTGCGCATAGGTCGGAACCGCAAACCCGAGCAGTGTCGCCAGATAGGCCTGCCGAGGTGCCGACGACAGCAGGTCGTCACCCCGCACGACCTGGTCGACGCCGGTTTCCGCGTCATCCACCACGACGGCCAGGTTGTACGCGGGGGTCCCGTCGCCGCGGCGCAGCACGAAATCGTCGACCACGCCGGTGTAGCTGCCGTGCAGATCGTCCTCGACGCGGAACTCGCCGACGTCGGCGCGCAATCGAATGGCCGGCGGCCGACCGACTGCCCGCTTCTCGTCGAGCTGAGAAGGCGACAGCCGCAAACACGTCCCCGGATACGCGCCTTCCGGGGAATGCGGGGCGCGCGGCGCGTCGAGGATCTCCCGGCGTGTGCAGAAGCACTCGAACGTGCGCCCCGCCGCGGTCAGGGAGTCGACGATCGCGTCATACCTTGAGCGCCGCGATGATTGGTAGAGCACCGGGCCGTCCCAATCCAAGCCGATCGCGGCCAGATCGGCGAGCTGGCGAGCATCGGCGCCAGCGGCGGAGCGGTCGTCTAGATCCTCCATCCGCATGAGGAAATCGCGGCCGGTGCTGCGCGCGAACAACCAGGCGAGCAACGCGGTGCGCAGGTTCCCGACATGCAGATCGCCCGACGGCGACGGGGCATATCGACCGGCTGGCACACCGGCAAGAC
Organism: Gordonia sp. UBA7599; assembly: GCA_002477755.1. Lineage (GTDB taxonomy): Bacteria > Actinomycetota > Actinomycetes > Mycobacteriales > Mycobacteriaceae > Gordonia. The sequence goes on along the minus strand of DLKD01000062.1, from coordinate 103,865 downwards.
TAGTGCGGCGCAGCACGACAGATGCAACGATGAAATCGTGGACCTCCCCGTGAACCCGCCCGTCGCGCCAATGCTCGCGAAGGCCGTCGCGGCCGTGCCGCCCCAACCCGACGACGGCGACAGGTGGCTGTACGAACCCAAGTGGGATGGCTTCCGGGTCCTGCTCTTCCGCGACGGCGACGAGGTTGCGATGGAATCGCGCGGGGGCAAGGACCTCGCGAGGTACTTCCCCGAGATCGTCGAGGCGGCGCGCGTCGAACTACCCGACAAGGTCGTGCTCGACGGCGAGATCGGCGTCGCACGGTCTTTCGACGGCGTCCACCGGCTCGACTGGGATGCGCTCAGCCAGCGGATCCACCCGGCCAAGTCGCGTATCGACATGCTCGCCGAGCAGACACCGGCCATCGTCATCGGATTCGATGCCCTCGCGCTGGGACGCGCCGACCTCATGAATGAACCCTTCGAGGTCCGCCGTGCCGCTCTGTTGGAGGCGGTCGGGTCGCGCGGTGCCGCGTCGTCGATCCGGGCCAGCCGCGTCACCGCGGACACCGCGGTCGCCAACCGCTGGTTCTCCGCGTTCGAGGGCGCCGGACTCGACGGCATCGTCGCCAAGGATCGTCATGGCGTCTACGTCCCAGGCAAGCGCGAGATGCTCAAGATCAAGCACAAGCGCACCGCCGACTGCGTGATCATCGGCTACCGCGTCCACAAAAGTGGCACCGGCGTCGGATCCCTGCTGCTGGGTCTCTACGGCGACGACGGGGAACTCCGCATGGTCGGCGGATCCGCCGCCTTCAGCGATACCAAGCGCGTCGAACTGCAAGCGCAGCTCGAGCCGATGCGCCTCGACGGTGACAAGCCGCACGCCGGCGAGCTCACCAGGTGGCGCCAAGCCGGTTCCGGTGACTTCTTCCCCGTCCGCCACGAGCTCGTCGCCGAGTTCGCCTACGACCAGATGGAGAACGGGCGCTTCCGCCACACCGTCAAGTTCCTGCGCTGGCGTCCTGACCGCGATCCGAGCAGCTGCCGCTACGACCAGCTCGAAGTGCCGCTGGACTACGACCTGTACTCGGTGTTGGAGGACAACTGATGGCCTCACCGGCAATAGAGGTCGACGTCGACGGTGTCGCGGTCCGGCTGTCGAGCCCGGACAAGGTCGTTTTCCCCGAACTCGACGGGCCAGCAGGCCAGAAGAAGACACTCTTCGACTACTACGTCGCGATGTCGGGCACCGCCGCCGAACCCGGCCCGCTGCTGCGCGCGCTGTATCGCCGCCCGGCGTTCCTGCAGCGCTTCCCCGACGGCATCACCGGCGACGAGGTCTACCAAAAGCACCTGCCCCGCAAGCATCCCGACTACCTGCACGCCACACTCATCGAGTTCCCGTCGGGACGCACCGGCCATGCGCTGTGCCCGACGATCCCCGCCGACATCGCGTGGGCCTCCCAGATGGGCACCGTCACCTTTCACAGCTGGCCCACCGCCGACGACGGGACCGACGCGCCCAACAACCACCCCGACCAGCTGCGCATCGACCTCGACCCGCCGCCGGAAAAGACTTTCGACGATGTGCGGGCAGTCGCCCTAGACGTCGTCAAACCGGTCCTCGACGAGCTCGGTCTGCCCGGCTTCGTCAAGACGTCGGGCAGTCGCGGCATCCACGTCTTCATCCCTATCCGTCCGCAATGGGACTTCATCGCTACCCGCCGCGCCGTGATCGCACTCGGCCGCGAGATGGAACGGCGGGCCCCCGACCGCATCACCATGTCGTGGTGGAAGGAGGAGCGTGGCGACCGCGTGTTCATCGACTACAACCAGAACGCCCGCGACCGCAGCATGGCCAGCGCCTACTCCGTGCGGCGCAGCCCGACCGCGCGCGTCTCGACGCCGGTGACGTGGGACGAACTCGTCGACGTCGATCCGGCCGAGCTCACCGTCGCAACGGTTCCCGGTTTGCTGGCGCGACGGGGAGATCCGTGGGCGCAGATGTCGGCCGCCTCCGTCGGGATCGAGCCGCTGCTGGAGATGGTCGCCCGCGATGCCGGCGACGGACTCGGCGACCTGCCGTATCCGCCGAGTTTTCCAAAGATGCCGGGGGAGCCGCCGCGCGTCCAGCCCAGCCGTATGGTGCCCGAGCATTGGGGCCTCGACCCGCGCTGAACAGCGACACGCCAGCACGCCCCTTTTGGTTCACGCTGAGGAAAAGCCCAGAACAGGCAATGCGCGTGGTGTGGGGGGATTTGTCCGGCGTATCGACCCCCGATCGCCGATGATCATGACGTGACCGAAGACAAGAACACGGCTTCGGGCGATCCTGCAATTCCGGGCGACCCGACCGATCAGTATTGGCTGCCGCCCAAGCCCAAACGTGATCGGAGTCTGCTCTTCGCCGGCGGCGCGGTCGCTGTCGCACTGCTGATCGGTGCGGTATTCACCTTCTTCGGCTCGTCGGGACTGTTCCGCGACGACGACGGTTCCGAGGTCTCCATCGCCACCACCGAGGCAACTCAGGACTACTGGCCGATCTTCGTGCGCAAGGCCAAGGACAAGGGCGTCACCATCAAGACGGTGAGCTTTGCCGACGGCAACCAGGTCAACCCGGCGCTGGCGCAGCGACAGGTCGATCTCAACCTGTTCCAACACCTACAGTTCCTGGCCGACTACAACACGTCCACCAACAGCGACCTCACCCCGGTGGGCTCCACCTATATCGTCCCGTTGGCGGTGTACTCCAAGAAGGTCACCTCGATCGAGGCGATCCCCGTCGGCGGGCAGGTCGCGATTCCCAACGACGCGACGAACCAGGCGCGTGCCCTGCTGGTGCTGCAGTCGGCCAAGCTCGTCGAACTGCGGGGCGGCGGCACAATCAAGTCGACGCCCGCCGACGTGTTGCCGAGCTCGCGGGTGCGGGTGGTGCCGGTGGCCGCGCAGCAGACGGTGACGTCCCTGCCCTCGGTGGACGCTGCGGTGATCAACAACAACTTCGCCCAGGACGCCGGCCTGGATCCCAAGACGGCGATTTACCAGGACGACCCGAACAGCCGCGCCGCCGAGCCCTACATCAACATCATCGTGTCGCGGTCGGCCGACAAGGGGAAGCCGGAATTTCAGAAGGTCGTCGAGGCCTTTCACGCCCCCGAGGTGACCGCCGCCCTCATTTCCCAGTCGAAGGACACAGCGGTGATCGTCACGCGGCCCGCCGACGAATTGGCGACGATCCTCAATCGACTCGAGGACGAGCTGCGATGACCGACGCGAGCACCGAGGTGAGCTCCGACGCAACCACCGAACCGATCATCGAACTGCGGCACGTCACCAAGTCCTACCCGGTCAAGGGGTCCAAGGAGGTCTTCGACGCCCTCTCGGACATCAACCTGACCATCGACCGCGGCGAGATCTTCGCCATCATCGGCGGATCGGGGGCGGGTAAGAGCACCGCGGTGCGACTGATCAACGCCCTGGAACGCCCCACCTCCGGACAGGTCTTCGTGGAGGGTGTCGACCTGGGCACGCTGCGCGGCAAGGCGATCCGCAGCCTGCGCACCCGCGTCTCGATGGTCTTCCAACAGTTCAACCTGCTGAACTCGCGGACCGTCTACGCCAACGTGGACTTCGCCCTGGAGGTCGCCGGGTACCCAAAGGCGCAGCGCCGCAACCGGATCGCCGAACTTCTACACTTCGTCGGCCTCGCCGACAAAGCCTGGGAGTACCCCACCCAGCTGTCGGGCGGGCAGAAGCAGCGCGTCGGCATCGCCCGCGCGCTGGCCGCCAATCCGTCGGTGCTCCTCGCCGACGAGGCGACGTCAGCCTTGGACCCGCAGACCACTAACGATGTCCTGACACTGCTGAAACGGGTCAACGACGAGTTCGGCATCACCGTCGTCGTCATCACCCACGAGATGGACGTCGTCCGCAAACTCGCGACCCGGGTCGCCGTCCTGGACAAGGGGCGCCTCGTGGAGGAGGGCGATGTTTACGACGTCTTCGCCCACCCGCAGGCACGGTTGACCAAGAGCATCGTCGAAGACTCCCTGCACGGGCGGCCCAACGCGGCCGAAACGGCGACCCTGACCGCCCGCTACACCAGCGGCACGTTCATCTCGGTGCCCATCGGTGAGCACACCGCCGTCGGCGACATCCTCGCCGACGTCACGCGCAGCACCGACCTTGGATTCGAGTTCGTCTACGGCGGTATCTCGGCCCTGCAGGGGCGGTCCGTCGGCAACATCACGTTGCTACTCAAGGGCTCCGACGAGGCGGTCGCCGCGGCGATCGCCCGTTTGCGGGAATCCACCCCCGAAGCCGAGGTGCTGGGATCGGAAGGGGTGGCGTCATGAACATCGATTGGGACACCCTCGGACCGATTTTCTGGGAGTCGCTCTGGCAGACGCTGCAGATGGTGGTCGCGACGCTGGTCGTCGGCGGAATCCTGGGATTGGCCCTGGGCATCGCGCTGTACACCACGCGCCGCGGCGGAATCCTGGAGAACGTGTGGGTCTACCAGATCCTCAACGTCATCGTGAACTTCGTCCGGCCGATCCCGTTCATCATCTTCATCGTCGCGATTGGACCGTTGACGGTGAAGGTCGTCGGCACCACGATCGGTACCGGTGCGGCGATCTTCGCACTGGTGATCGCGGCGACGTTCGGTATCTCGCGAATCGTCGAGCAGAACTTGGTGTCCACGGACCCGGGGGTGGTGGAGGCGGCCGTCGCTCTGGGTGCCAGCCCGCTGCGCATCATCTTCCGGGTGCTGCTGCCTGAGGCACTGGGCCCGTTGATCCTGGGCTACACCTTCATCTTCATCACTGTGGTGGACATGACCGCGGTGGCCGGGTCGATCGGCGGCGGCGGTCTGGGTAACTTCGCCATCCAGTACGGCTACCAGCGGTTCAATTGGTGGGTCACCTGGATCGCGGTGGCGGCGATCATCGTCCTCGTACAGGCGGCACAGTTCTTCGGGAACTGGCTGTCGGACAAGGCAATGCGGCGCGCTTGAGCGCGGCCCGCCATCGGTGGCTACGACGCCGGTGCGCCGAAGTTCAGCTCGTCGGGGTGGGCGCCGAAGCGCCGCCCCGCGTCGAGGCCGTTGATGACGGCCATGTCCTCGTCGTCGAGTGCGAAGTCGAAGACCTCGGCGTTCTGCGCGACGCGGGCGGTGCGCGAGGACTTCGGGATGACGACGATACCGCTCTGCAGATGCCACCGGATGATGACCTGAGCGATGGACTTCCCGTGCTTCTCGGCGATCACGGCCAGGGTTGGATTGCCCAATAGCTGGTTGGTGTGTGGTTCGCCGCCCCAGCCTCTACCGCTGCCGCCGAGGGGGCTCCACGCTTCGACGGTGATCCCGCGCTCAGCGCAATAACTGCGCAGCTCGCGCTGCTGCAACAACGGGTGGAGTTCGACCTGGTTGACCGCGGGAACCACGTCGGTGTGCGCGGCGAGCAGATCGAGGTGGTGCGGCTCGAAGTTGCTGACACCGATCGAGCGCGCCTTGCCGGCGCCCTGGATCTCGATCATCGTCGCCCACGTTTCAACCAGCCGTTCCTCGTGGCCGACGAGCGGCCAATGGATCAGATAGAGGTCGAGATGGTCCAGGCCCAACAGCGAGAGGCTCGTGTCGACGGCGGCAAGCGTGTTCACGCGACCATGCTCGGCGTTCCACAGCTTGGTCGTGATGAAGACGTCGTCGCGGTCGACGCCGCTGGCGGCCAGGCCGCGACCCACCCCGGCTTCATTGCCGTAGTCGGTGGCAGTGTCGATGCTGCGGTAACCCGCGTCGTCGAGGGCGAATCGGACGATCTCCTCGGTCTCCTCGTCGTCGGCCTGCCAGACGCCCAGGCCCAGTTGGGGCATGGTGTGCGAGTCGTTGAGGATGACCGACGGTGACCGGGAGACCATGGTCGGAGGATATCGGGTCGCCGTGCGCACATTGTTGAGGATGACTGCGGGGCCGGTCCACAATGTGGGGGTGGTTCATGCGTCACTCCCGGTTCTCGATTTGTCCCTCGCCGACTCCGACCCGCAGCGCTTCCAAGCCGAGCTGCTGGACGCCAGCAGCAACGTCGGCTTCTTCTACCTGACCGGGCACGGCATCGTCGACGACGAGTTCGACCGGGTGCTGGCGACTGCGCGCAGCTTCTTCGCGCAACCGGCCCAGGTCAAGGACGAGGTCAGCCAGCTGAAGAGCCCGCAGTTTCGCGGCTACACGCGCATCGGCGGTGAACTCACCAATGGGCAGACCGACTGGCGCGAGCAGATCGACCTGGGCCCCGACCGTGAGCCCATCGACGACGCCGAAGGTTTTTGGAATCTCCAGGGGCCCAACCTCTGGCCGTCGTCGCCGCCGGAGTTCCGAGACATCTTCACTGCCTGGACCGAGACGGTCAGCAACGTCGGCCGCCGACTCCTACAGCAGTGGGCCGTCGCGCTCGGGGCGCGGCCCGACATCTTCGACGAGGCGTTCGCAGAGCCGGCGACGTTGACCAAGTTGGTGCGCTATCCGGGCACCGACGACCTATCCCAGGGCGTGGGGGCGCACAAGGACTCGGGTGTGCTGACGCTGCTGTTGGCCGAGCCCGGTTCCGACGGCCTGCAGGTGGAGGCCCAGCGGGGTGAATGGATCGACGCCCCACCCATCCCATACACGTTCATCGTCAACATCGGCGAACTCCTCGAGGTGGCCACCGGCGGTGTGCTGCGCGCGACGCGACACCGTGTGCAGAGCCCGCCGCCCGGCAAGGACCGGGTTTCGGTGCCGTTCTTCTACAACCCCGGACTGGACGCCCAGATCCCGGTGTTCGACGTCGCCGCCAGCGGTCCGGGGGTCGAACTCGATCCGGGCAACCCGATCTTCGCCACCTATGGGGAGAATGCCTGGAAGTCACGGGTCCGTGCGCATCCCGATGTGGCGCAGCTCCACCACGGGATCGTGCCCACCGGCGTCGCGTCGGCGTACTGAGTCCCAGAGGGGGACCGGAGGGGGCCACCGCGGGACCAATGGACCCATCGGGTCCCCGGCTCTGGGCGGTCAACACGACCGGAGTTAGGCTGCCCTACATGAGACGACTCCTCGGTGTTCTCGTTGCCACCGTTGCCGCTGCGGGGGCGCTGGCCCCGGCGGCCGCCCCGACCGCCGTCGCGGCACCGTGGCGGCCCGCGATCAACGTCTACCTCGCCGACGGCGTGACCCCGGCCGGTGCGACGACGCTGCACCCCGGTGACACGCTGGTGGTCAAGGGCAGCGGCTTCGACCCAGCCGCAAACACGTCGGGTTTCCCGGTACCCGTCCCGCCGGGAGTGCCGCACGGGGTGTTCATCGCCTTCGGTGCTTTCGCGCCGCACTGGCGTCCGTCGGCAGGTGCGCCCGAGTCGTCGCGTGCCACCGCGCGCAGCGGTGTGCAGTGGGCCATGGCGCGCACTGCCCTGGACCGTGTGCCGACCGCACCCTTCGACTTCCGCCGCACCATCTACCAGCAGTGGGTGCCGCTGCACCCGAACGGCACGTTCACCGCGAAGCTCAAACTGTCGACGCCCAAGACGATCCCGGCCGGCGCCCGGTGGGGCGTGTACACCTACGGTGCCGCGGGCGCCGACAACGCATCGCAGGAGTTGGCCGTCGGAGTCCACTACAGCACCGCGCCCGGCCCGAACACGCCGAAACCGCCCGCCCACAACCTCCTGTGGGCCTACTCGCCGTCGTTCTACCGGACCGTCTCCGGCACGACCCAGGGCAGCGTCACCGGCAGTAAGGGCGCCGAGGTCGACAAGGCTGGACGCATGTCGTTCGAGCTGGTCGACGGTGCACTGGTCGGCGGCAACGGTACGCTGCGGTTCCGCGGGACCGTCGTCGCGTCGACGCGGTTCCACCTGTACGAGGTCGCCCTCGTCGACCCGATCCTCGTCGTCCGTGGCGGGCAGGGCGTGCTCAGTATGGCGACCTCGACGACCAACATGAACGGGACCGACGCCACGCGTCGCGTCGACATCGCCGACGTCGACCTGCGCGGGGCGACCCCCGACGGCAAGACGGGCGCGGCCGTCACGTTCCGGCCGGGGATTTCCCCGCAGGTCCTCGCGCTGCTCTCGACCGGGCCGGCGTCACCGCTGGACCTGCGCCTGACCGGCCGCTGAACGTGCGCGGGTTCTAGCTCACGACATTCAGATCGGTGGCCAGCCACTTGCCGTCGACCCATTGCATGGTGGCTGTCGTGGTCGTGGTCGTGTTGTACGACCCCGCGCCCTTGGCTGAACTATGCAAGACGAGGAGGACCTTTGCCCGTCCGTCTTGGCACTCCTTGACCGACTGGTTCACTACGCGGACGTTGACCGCCGTCGGGCTCATTTTTTGAAGCTGCTCGATGGTGCCGGCGAGCTGCTGGAGTCTGGTGAACCCGAAGGGTGTCCACCGGTCGCGGTTTCGAGCGAGGTAGGACTCCTTGGTGGTGCCCGAATCGAAACTCATCGCCGACGTCACAGTGCTCGCCGCTGCGTCAGCGACAGTGCCGCAATGGTCGTCGCCGACCGCGCGGTAGACGAAGTAGCCGCCGACGCCCACGCCGGCCAGGAGTACGAAGAAGGCCGCGAGGATCCCGATGATCAGCCCGACATACGACTTCTTCGGCGCCGCCGGGTACGGCGGCGGGTACGCCCCCGGTGGTGGATAGGAGCCGGGCGGGGTAGCGGGCTGCTGCGGCGGGATCGGTTGGGTCACGGGTCCCATTCAAGCGCATTGCGGGTCAACGGCTGCGGCTGTAGGCCTTCGTCGCCAGAAAACCGAACACGACCGTCAGCCCGACCGCCCAGGCCACGCTGACCCAGGCGTCGAACCCGAACACCGGCTCGCCGGCCGTCGTCGCGCTGCGCATGGCCGCGGCGATGTGGGACACCGGGTTCGCCGAGGCGATCGGTTGGGCCCAGCCCGGCAGATCGTCGAGCTTGACGAAGCCGGTGGAGAAGAACGTCAACAGCAGCAGCACGGCGTTCAGCGAGCCGACGGCGCTCTCGGCCGAGTCCGCCGACATCGCGACCGTCACCATGAACCACGCGACACCGAACCCGACGGCCAGCGGCACGGCGAAGTAGACCACCGCACCGAGTAGCCCGTTCTGGAACCGGAAGCCCATCGCGACCGCGACAACGGTGATCACCGCGACCGTCAGCGCATTGCGCGCGATGTCGGCGACGATGCGCCCGGCCAGCGGTGCGACCGGCGAGATCGGCAACGTGCGCAGTCGGTCGTCGAACCCGGATACGCGGTCCTGGTGGGCGGCCATCGCCGTCGACAGTGAGCCGAAGAGCACGCCCATCGTCGCGAACACGGGCGCGGCGTACTGCACGTATTCGGCGAGACTGGCCAGCGGCATGATCATCTTGCCGAAAGAGACCGACATCAGCAGGAGCAGGATCGTCGGCATGGCCGCCGCCGACGCAACCGTCATGGGCGAGCGCGCCATCAAGACCAGGCCGCGTCGGGTCATCACCGCGATGTCGCTCATGCCGTCCTCCCGAACACGCGGGGAGCCAGTGCTCCGAAGATGACCACCGAACCCGCGCACCACGCGAGCGCGATGAGCACCGCGTGAGTCGTGTTGACGGGCTGACCGGCGTTGGTCGCGACGGTGGCGGCGTCAGTGGACACCGCGCGCATCGCCTCGGTGACCCGGGACAGCGGCTGGTTCTGCACGATCGGCTGCAACCAACCCGGGTAGGCCCGCTTCGGGACGAACAGGGTCGACACCAACAACAAGGGGAAGTAGATGACCCCGCCGATCGCCTGGGTGGCCTCGGGGTCGGCGAGGGCGTAGCCGAGTACCAGGTATGGCAGGACGATCGCCACCGATGCCACGACGATGATCCCGATCAGGGCCAGTGCGCCGAACACGCCGGTCTCCAGGCGGAACCCGACGGCGTAGCCGATCGCGATGAGGATCGCCGAGCCGAATAGTCCGCGAACGGTCTCCCCGGCGAGCAGTGCGATCACCGGCGCCGACCGGGCGATGGGCATCGCCCGCAGGCGCGACGACATGCCCGACGAGGCATCCTCGGCGGCCCACACCGAGCCCGACATCGCCGAGAAGAACACCGCCTGCATGATGATCGCGGGCAGCAGGTACTGCGCGAAGTCCATGCCGGCGCGCTCCATGACGCGGCCGAAGATCGTGAAGAACAGGGTCGCGAACATCACCGGCATCACGACCGCGCCGATGATCGAGATGGGGCGCCGCGACATCAGCACGATGCTGCGCTTGGCAAGCAGCAGCGTGTCGGTGACGGCCGATGGTCGCGCTGCTGTTTGCGGTGCGGGCGAGTCGACGACGGTCGTCATGCGTTCGCCTCGGCGTCGGCGTCGGTGGGCTCGCCGGTGAGAGCCAGGAACACGTCGTCGAGGGTCGGGTTGCGCAGGCCGATGTCGTCGGGGACGATCCCGTTCTCGTCGAGGACACGAACGACCGCGAAAAGGGTCGCCGGTCCATCGCTGGGCACGGTGAGCTCACCGTCGTTCTCAGCGACCGGCCACCGGACGCCCAGGACGGCCGCCGCACGTGCGCGCTGCTCGTCGTCGACGGTGAGATGGCAGACCGCACCGCCGATGCGCGCCTTGAGCTCGTCGGGCGTCCCTTCGGCGATGACGGTGCCGTGGTCGATGACGACGATGCGGTCGGCGAGTTGGTCTGCCTCTTCGAGGTACTGGGTGGTGAGGAAGACGGTGATCCCTTCGTCGCGCAGGTGTCGCACGACGTCCCACAGCATGGCGCGGCTGCGCGGGTCGAGGCCCGTCGTGGGCTCGTCGAGGAACAGCACCCGCGGCTTGCCGATCATCGACGCCGCGAGGTCCAGGCGCCGGCGCATGCCGCCGGAAAAGGTCGCGGTGCGGCGGTCGGCGGCATCGGTGAGGTCGAATTCGTCGAGGAGTTCGGCGGCGCGCGCTGTCGCCGCGGCCTTGCCGAGTTTGAACAGGCGGCCAAACAGGATCAGGTTCTCGCGCGCGGTCAGCGCATCGTCGAGTGCGGCGAACTGACCGGTGAGGCCGATGAGCGGGCGGACCGCGGCGGGGTCGGCGAGGACGTCGATCCCGGCGACGCGCACCGTGCCGGAGTCGGGGCGCAGCAGCGTCGTGAGGATGTTGATCGTCGTCGTCTTGCCGGCGCCGTTGGGGCCGAGTACCCCGAGGATCTCGCCCTCCTCTACGGACAGGCTGACACCGCGCAGCGCGTTGACGTCACCGAATGATTTGTGCAGGCCGCGGGCCTCTACGGTAGCCATAATTAGGTAAGCCTAACTAGATGGCTGGAGAAGTCAAAACAATCGTGGTCAGCGCCACAACAGCTACCGGTCCCCACAGAGGCTACGGTTGCAACGGTAGCTGTCGTTGGGAGCGGTAGCCGTTGTGACAGTCGTCAGGGGATGCGGATCTCGCCGCCGCGGTTCAGCACGGTGTCCTCTTGCTGGAGGCAGGTGATGCGGACCGGATAGGTGCCGGCAGGCTTGGGGACCGAGCGGATCTTGAACGAGGTGAACAGTTCGTAGCGCTGGTAGACCGTCTGCCAGGATCGCACGCCCAGCGAGCCGAACGTCGGATCACCGAAGTAGGCGTCGAAGCGGCAGAACTTCTCACCGAGGGGCAGCCCGCTCACCGTCGCGACCAGGCGCGACTGTTCGGTGGAGAACTTGACCACCGGCTTCGTCGGCGGGATCGGGAATGCCGGCGGCGGTATGGGCGGCGGCGCGGCGGCGGCGGGGGCGGCCAGTGCGGCAGCTCCGATCGTGCCGAGGGCCACAGCGGCAGCGGCGAAGACGGACGTGGCCTTACCCATAGCAATCCCCCCTACGGGCTCAGTGGTGCTGGTTGTCCGGTGCGTAGGTGCCCTTGGACGTGATCCGCAGCCACTTCTCGTTGACCGCGACGATTTCGGGCTCGCCGGTCTTGGGGTTCGGGACGAAGCAGGACATGCGCACGAGGTAGCGGCCGGCCGGCAGCGGCTTGGTCGTGATGGAGACCGAGTCGCCGGTGGTCTTGCGCTTGCCGACGGTCACCATGTCGTTTCCCATGGAGCCGATGATCGGACCCGGGTTGCCCTGGCTGCGGTCGAACCCGCACGACTTGGTTCCGGGCGGCAGGTGGGTCGCTGCACCGATCAGGCGGTACTGGTAGACGCCGAACTTGACGGTCGGGGGCGTGACGGCCAGCGCCGGGGCGGCGGTCAGTGCCGTGCCGGCCACCGCTGCGGCGGCGGCAATCGCGGAAACGGTCTTGCGCATAGGTTTGCACCCTCTCGAAAAAGCCTTGGAAAAACTGAAGGTACCGCATCGGCCCTGACCAGGTGTTCGCATCCCTTAGCTTGCGCCGGTGAGCGTCGGTTGGCGGGCGTGATCCGATGGGGGTTGCGAAATAGGTCTGGCCAGACCTGGCCAGACATAGATAAACTAGCGCTATGACCACCGTGAACATCTTTGAGGCGAAGGCGTCGTTCTCGAAGTTGATCGCCGCCGCTGAGGCCGGGGAGACCATCGTCATCGCGCGTAACGGGAAGCCCGTCGCGAGGCTGGGTCCGATCGATCCAGTGACTTTTCCGCCTGCGAAGCTCGGCGACCTAGCAGGGCAGTTCACCGTGCCAGATGACTTCGATGAGTGGACTGCCGATGACGACGCACTCTGGTACGGCGACGGACAGGACTCCCGGCAGTCGTGACAGTGCTACTCGACACCCACGTCCTGTTATGGATGCGCTCTGCACCGGAGCGGTTGTCCCCGAGCGTGCTGGGCGCACTGGCCGACACGAGCGCGCGGAAAGTGATCTCGGTGGTCTCTCTGACCGAGATCGCCATCAAGGTGTCGACCGGCAAGCTCGACGTCGGGCCGCGATTCTTCGAGACCGCCGGCGACCTTGGGCTCGAGATAGAACCGTTCGGCGCCGACCATGCGCGGGTCCTCGCGGAGCTTCCGTGGATACATCGGGATCCGTTCGACCGGATGCTCGTCGCCCAGGCGATGGCCGGCGGCGCCACGCTGATCACGGTAGATCCGAATATCCAGAAGTACCCGGTGCCGACGCTGTCGTAGGTGGACCGCGCAAAGAGACCCGGGCCGATGGCCCGGGTCTCTTACGTGACACATGTCGCGACTCATGTGAGACACATGTCGCGACTCATCACAATGGCGGAGGATAGGGGATTCGAACCCCTGAGGGCTATTAACCCAACCCGCGTTCCAGGCGAGCGCCATAGGCCACTAGGCGAATCCTCCAGGTCTGGAGATGTCTCCAGTGCCTTGCAGATGATAGCGGTGACCACTGGGGAAACCCAAAAAGCGGCAGGTTCTACCCTGCGGGTCGAAGGACGCTCCCCGACCGTTTACACTTGGTGCCGGATCCCGCGCGGCGTGCATCCTGTGAACTCCCCCAGGGCCGGAAGGCAGCAAGGGTCAACGGGCTCTCTCGGGTGCGCGGGGTCCTCTAACTTTGCCGACTCCGTGCGAGAGGCCGCGGCCGTGAATTATCACTCGAGAAGCCCTGCCGAACTTCGCGACATCCGCGACGACCTCCGCACCCGGTACCGCGAGCTCCAAGCCGCCGGGCTGAGCCTCGACATCACCCGTGGCAAGCCGTCGCCCGCGCAGCTCGACCTGTCCAACGAGCTACTCCACCTGCCCGGCGACGACTACCGCGCCCCCGACGGCACGGACACGCGCAACTACGGCGGCCTCGACGGTCTGCTGGCGCTGCGCGAGGTGTTCGCCCCGCTGTTCGGTGTGGCGCCGCAGAACCTGATCGCCGAGGGCAACTCCAGCCTCGACCTCATGCACGACCTGACGGTGTTCGGCCTGCTGCACGGCCCGCCCGGTGCGCAGCGCCCCTGGTCGGCGGGTCCGATCAAGTTCCTGTGTCCGGTCCCCGGCTACGACCGCCACTTCGCGATCACCCAGAGCTACGGCATCGAGATGATCGGTGTCCCGATGCGCCCCGACGGTCCGGACGTCGACGTGTGCGCCGAACTCGTTGCACGGGATCCGTCGATCAAGGGGATGTGGCTGGTACCGACCTACTCCAACCCGACCGGCGCGACGGTCAGCGACGAGGTCGCCCGCGCACTGCTGACGATGCCGGCCGCCGACGACTTCCGGATCTACTGGGACAACGCCTACGCCGTGCACACGCTCGTCGAGGCACCGCCGGAGCCGCTGCGGATCGTCGAACTGGCACAGGAGTGCGGCCACCCCGACCGTGTGTATGCGCTCGGCTCCACGTCGAAAATCACTTTCGCCGGTGCGGGCGTCGCGTTCCTCGGATCGTCGAAAACCAACCTCGACTGGTTCCGCAAGCACCTGTCGGTCAAGATGATCGGGCCCGACAAGGTCAACCATCTGCGGCACCTGCGCATGCTGCCCGACGCCGACGCGGTGCGCACCCACATGGCCCGTCACCGCGACATCCTCGCGCCGAAGTTCCAGCTCGTCCTCGACATCCTCGACGATCGACTGTCCTCGTCGAAGATCGCGTCCTGGACGCGCCCGGAGGGCGGGTACTTCATCAGCGTCGACGTCCTCGACGGCACCGCGTCGCGCACCGTCGCACTGGCCAAGGACGCCGGTATCGCGCTGACCGCCGCGGGGGCGACATTCCCGTACCAGCGCGACCCCAACGACGAGAACATCCGGATCGCACCGAGTTTCCCCGAGCTCGACGAGCTGGCCGTCGCAATGGACGGATTCGCCACGTGTGCCCTGTTGGCGGCCACCGAGTCGCTGCTCGGTGAAGAAGTCTGACGCATTCGGCGGGCCGGTGACCGCAGACGTGGCACGGTGGGAGCCGTGAGCATTCCGGCGTCACGCGGGCGCACGATGGCGATCGTCGCCGGATCCGTGGTGGTCGCGGTGCTGGCCCTGTGGATCCAGAACGCGATCGTGCCGTACTCCAAGCCGTTCTGGGGACTCTTCGACAACCAGCTCGACCTCGACGTTTACCGCGCCGGCGCGCAGACTGTGCTCGACGGCGACAAGCTCTACGACGCCAAGCTGCTCGGCCAGATGGACTACACGTACACGCCGTTTTCGATCTTCGGATTCATCCCGTTCGCGTGGATGTCGATGACGGTGGCGCGAGTGGTGTGGATCGGTGGGATCCTCGTCGCGCTGTACTTCACGATCATGATCAGCTTCCGCAGCCTGGGTCGGTCGCCGACGCTGGCGCTGCGGGCCGTCGCCGTCGCGCTGGTGACGGTGATGATGCTGCTGGAGCCGGTGCGCACCACGATCTGGTACGGGCAGATCAACGTCTTCCTGATGGCGATCGTGCTTGCCGACCTCCTGCGCCCCGACGGCGCGCGGCTGCGCGGCGTCGCCACCGGCCTGACTGCGGGGATCAAGCTCACGCCGATGTTGTTCGCGGTCTATCTGCTGGTGATCCGCAATACTCGGGCGGCCGTCGGAGTCGTGGCGGGGTTCGTGGGGTCGGTGCTGCTTGGGTTCGCGATCCTGCCGAGCACGTCGTGGGACTACTGGACCTCGAAGCTGCGCGACCCCGATCGCGTCGGCACCCCGCAGACACCGGGCAACCAGTCGATCCGCGGCCTGCTCGCCAATCTCGGCCACACCAACGAGCCCAACGGGCTGCTGTGGATCCTGCTGGTGCTGGTGGGGTTCACCCTGGGGATCGGCGCCGCGGTCGTGGCGCACCGAGCCGGACAGGAACTGCTCGCGCTCTCGCTGGTGGGGATGACGTCGTGTGCCATTTCGCCGATGGCCTGGGGACACCATTGGGTGTGGTTCGTCCCGCTGGCGGTCGTCGCGCTCAACTGGATTTCCGACGCGGGTCGGTCGGCGTCCTCGCGCATCGTCGTCGGAGTCATGGTCGTCGGCGGGTTCTTGGCGGCGTTCTCGTGGCGGACGTACCTGGGTTACGCGACATGGCAGTTCAACCAGACGCGCGACGATGCGTACCTGATCGGCCTGTTTTTCAAGCACGGTTCGGTGGGGTGGCTGGACTGGTTTGTGTGGGAGCCGTACGTCTGGGTGTTCGTCGTGACGTGCGTGGTTGTGCTCATCGCCGGGGCGCGGTTGCGGGCGCCGGCGAAACCTGCCGAGGTCCAGGCCGAATGAGAGCGGGCTCGGCTGCCGGTGTCCGAGCGCACCGGTAGGCTCTGTGCGTGGCTCTGTATCGCACTTATCGCCCGGCAACCTTCGCCGAAGTCGTGGGTCAGGACCACGTCACCGCACCACTGGGCCGAGCCCTTGATTCCGGGCGGATCAACCACGCGTACCTGTTCTCCGGTCCGCGCGGCTGCGGCAAGACGTCGTCGGCGCGCATCCTGGCCCGGTCGTTGAACTGTGAGCAGGGCCCGACGTCGACGCCGTGCGGGACCTGCGATTCCTGCGTCGCGCTGGCGCCCGGGGGTCCGGGCAACCTCGACGTGATCGAACTCGACGCGGCCAGTCACGGCGGTGTCGACGACACTCGCGATTTGCGCGACCGGGCGCACTACGCGCCGTCGCAGTCGAGGTACCGGGTGTTCATCATCGATGAGGCGCACATGGTGACCAAC
This sequence comes from Gordonia sp. UBA7599, assembly GCA_002477755.1. Lineage (GTDB taxonomy): Bacteria > Actinomycetota > Actinomycetes > Mycobacteriales > Mycobacteriaceae > Gordonia. The sequence continues at coordinate 87,323 of DLKD01000062.1, read as the reverse complement.
CAGGGCTTCAACGCGCTGCTCAAGATCGTCGAGGAGCCGCCCGAGCACCTGATCTTCGTCTTCGCCACGACCGAGCCGGAGAAAGTGCTGCCGACGATCCGATCGCGCACCCACCACTACCCGTTCCGACTGTTGGCACCGCCGGTTATGCGCGGGTTACTCGAAGGGATCTGCGCGCGCGAGGGCGTCACCGTGGAACCCGAGGTGTTCCCACTGGTCATCCGAGCCGGTGGGGGGTCGCCGCGCGACTCGCTCTCGATCCTCGATCAGCTGCTTGCCGGTGGAGGTTCTGGCGGAGTCAGCTACGACGAGGCGATGTCGCTGCTCGGCGTCACCGACGTCGCGCTCATCGACGATGCGGTCGACGCGTTGGCCGCCGGCGATGGTGCGGCCTTGTTCGGCACCGTCGAGGACGTCGTCAATGCCGGGCATGATCCGCGACGGTTCGCCGTCGATCTCCTCGAGCGCCTGCGCGACCTCATCCTGCTGCAGGCGGTACCCGAGGCGGCCGAGCGTGGACTGGTCGAAGCGCCCGGCGACCAGGTCGCGAAGATGCGTGCACAAATCGACGGGCTGGGTTCGGCGATGCTGACGCGAGCCGCCGAGACGGTGCACACCGCGCTCGGCGAGATGCGCGGGACGACGTCGCCGCGGCTGTTGCTCGAGGTGATGTGCGCGCGCCTCCTGTTGCCGGAGACTTCGGCCGACGATGCCGCACTGCTGGCGCGCCTTGAGCGCCTCGAAGCCGGCGGGCCCCCTGCGGCCGCCGGCTCACCGACGCCACGAGCGGCCACCGGTGTTCCAACAGCGAAAGTTCCGCTGCCGGGTGCGCCAACGACCGAAGCGGCACTGGGAACAGCGAGAGCGGCAGCAGGTGGGTCAGTAGGTGCGCCTCCTCCGGCACCCGACGACGGTGCGCCGCTGAAGTACACCCGACGCTCTCAGCGCGCTACCGCGCCGACCGAGCCCGATCCGACGCCGACCGAGCCCGAGATTCCGCCGACCGAGCCCGAGATTCCGCCGAGCGAGCCCAAATCCGCACCGACCGAGCCCGAATCCGCACCGACCGAGCCCGATCCGACGC